>CAJUOA010000085.1 GCA_910587785.1 uncultured Oscillospiraceae bacterium
CTTCATCCCGCTCTCCCTAACCGCTGACCCGCCCACACTTTCTACCGAAGCCTCTCTTTTGACATACTCTTTCAGTAATTCCTGCGGTGCTGCGTTCATTTTCTTCGACTCCTTCTTGAATTGGTTGTTATTTCCATTCTTGACTGAGTCGATCTCTTTTATTCTGTCAGAGTTTGTCGTTTACACGGATTTTTATGGGGTCTCACCCAGAGAGCTTTTGACAAGGATATTATTTCCGAGCTTAAAGCTCGGAAATAATACATTTGATGCAAGCCGTTTTGCTCGCCGCTGTAAACAGCGGCAACCGCAAAACATGGCAAATATTACTTCCGACCTTTCGGTTCGGAAGTAATAAATTTTCAAATACCATCTCTTTTCTTCAACACTTAATTCAGAATAAAATTCTATTTCACCTTGAACAACAACTCACAGCATCAAGCGATGCTATACGCCGCTTGATGCTGTGAGTACAATTTTTACTATTGGATTCTCAGAATCAGCTCCAGCACCCGCCGGGCGCAGACTTCCAGGTCTCCGCGTGTGACCGCTCCCAGCTTCATGGTTTCCCGCACCCGCTCCGGATACCCGTTGGCCATCTTCAGATCATTTCCGGCCAGTAATTCCTTGTAGTGCTCACCCCTTGTCCACCAGTCGGTCATAACCATGCCCGTGTAGCCCCACTCAGTGCGTAGAATATCCGTCAGCAGTTCCCGGCTCTCGGAGGCCCGCCGTCCGTTGATAATATTGTAGGAGCTCATGATGGCCCAGGGCCGGGCCTCCCGGACGATGATCTCAAACGCCCGCAGGTAGATCTCCCGCAGCGCCCGCTGGCTGAGGCGGGAATCGCTATTTTTCCGGTTCGTCTCCTTGTTGTTGCAGGCAAAATGCTTGACTGTGGCGGCCACGCTCTGGGATTGAACCCCCCGGACCATTGCACTGGCCAACTTTCCTGTGAGCAGCGGATCCTCGGAGTAGTACTCAAAGTTACGTCCGCACAGGGGGCTGCGGTGGATGTTTACCGCCGGGGCCAGCCAGACAGAGATGTTGTTTTCCTTGACCTCCTCTGCTGCTGCCGCTCCCACCTCCGCTGTCAAAGCCTCATCCCAAGTGGCCGCCAGCAGCGTGGCGCAGGGCCAGGCCGTGGTGCATACCCCTACCTCCGGACTCAGCCGCAGGCCCGCAGGGCCATCGGCAGTGGTGATATCAGGCACGCCGTATTCCGGCAGATTGCCGATGCCAAAGGTGTTGGACACCCCCACATTGGGCTGGCCGCCCAGGAGGTGGATGAGTTCCTCATCGCCAAGCTGGGCCATGAATTCGTCCAGAGACAGCTTTCCCTCCGCCACGGCGGACAGGGGCTGCGCGCCGTTCGGATACGGCTCTGTCAGCATCCAGCGCTCCCGGCCTCGGGTGGCTGGAGCCACCGCCTCCGCCTGGGCAGCGGTGAGGGGCTGGAGCAGATTGGCGTCTGTATCCACCGCCGGGGCGGCGGGCAGGGTCTCATAGCTCCCGTCGGCCAGCAGGCGCTTAGCCAGGTGGGAGGGCGCCAGGCTGGCACTAAGTTGGCTGACCACCCGGGTCTCCGCCTGCTCGTAGGTATACGCCAGCTCCGCCGCGTCCCGGACGGAGGTCCCCAGGCAGAATTTGTAGGTCCCCTTCTCCAGCACCCAGGCACTGGAGGCGATCCTCCCCAGATCATCAAAGCAGGCCATATCCGAAACGGCAAATGTCAGCTCCACCGTCTCGCTTTCGCCGGGAGCCAGAAGTTCCGTCTTCCGGAACGCCGCCAGATGGCGTAAGGGTTTCTGCAATTTCCCCTGGGGCGGACAGAAATAGAGCTGCACCACCTCTTTGCCCGCAGTCCCGCCAGTGTTAGTCACACGGACAGAAACGCGGATAAGACCGCTCTCCTCCCCGGCGCTGACAGCTTCCAGAGAAAAGCTGGTGTAGCTCAGGCCAAAGCCGAAGGGATAGCACACCTTTTCCGCCGCGCCGGGCAGGGTCTCAAAGTACCGGTAGCCCACATAAATATCCTCAGTATAGTCAACATAGAGGGGAGAGTCGTGGAAATGTTCCGTGGAGGGATAATCCGACAGATCCCGTGCAAAGGTATCCGGCAGCTTCCCGCAGGGGGTGGCCCCGCCGGTCAGGAGGTCCGCTATCGCCGCGCCGCCCTCCATACCGCCCTGGTATGCCAGCAGAGCGGCGGAGATACGGGTATCCTCCTTGAACCAGGAGACGTCCACCACGCCGCCCACATTAAACACCACGGCCACCCTGTCAAAGGCCCCGCAGACCCGGTCCACCATCGCTTTTTCTGCATCGGTCAGATAGAAATCCCCCCTGGGGAATATAGCCTTCGCCTTCTGAGGCATGCACAGCTCGTTGGGCCAGGGGTAATCCGGCTCCAGATAGAAGGACGGCTCCCGGTCCCAGCCCTCGCCGGAGAAGCGGCTGAGGACGACGACCGCTACATCGGATTCCGCCCTGGCCTGGGCGGTGAGCGCCTCCGGCAGCTCCGGCTCGGCCATCAGGCCAGGGACGTCTCCGGCGGCGTACTGCCCAGATACATACGCCCGGTAAAAGTCCGACAGCGGTTCGTAAAGGGGAACGCCCGCCTCTTTCAAACCATCGTAGAGATTCTTCACATAGGCCACAGTCACATCGCCGCTGCCGCCTCCGCCCTTCACGTAGTCAAAGCTGCCCTTGCCAAACAGCGCCACCCGCGTACCGGAAGCCAGCGGGAGCAGGGGACCGTCATTTTTCAGCAGCACCATGCCCTCCCGGGCCGCCCGGCGGGAGAGGGCGGTATGGGCAGGGCTGGCCGTGACGCGCCTCTTGCCGTCCAGAGGCAGATTGGGCTGGTAAATTGCCCGGGTCCATTTTTTCATAATCCTATTCCTCCTTAAAAATTTTTGCTGTATCCAGTATACAAGAAGAGCACCGCCCTTGCAAGAGGGACGGTGCTCTCCCCGAATTATTCCTTCACGCCGCCGAGGGTAACGCCCTCCACGATGAATTTGGACAAGAACAGATAGACGATAATGATCGGTACGATAGCGATGGTGATCATCATATAGATCTTGCCCATATCGAAGTTCATGTAGTCCGCGCCCCGGAGGGTGGCAATCATGATAGGCAAGGTCTGCTTGTTCTTGGAGGTAATGACCAGGGCGGGGATGAAGTAGTTGTTCCAGGAGCCTACGAAGGTGAAGATGGCCTGCACCGCGATGGCCGGCTTCATGATGGGCATCACGATCCGGTTGAAGGTGCCGAACTCCCCGGAGCCGTCGATCCGCGCCGCCTCGATCAGTTCCTTGGGCAGGGAGGACTGCATATAGCTGTGCATGAAGTAGAACACAGAGGGCGAGGCCACGGAGGGCAGGATCAAAGGAAGCAGAGAGTCGTCCATACCCATATTGGTGATCAGCCGCAGGAAGCCCAGCGCCGTCACCTGGGTGGGCATGACCAGGATAGCCATGATGAAGGTGAAAGCCGCGTGCTTGAGCTTGAAGTCATAGGCATAGATGCCGTAGGCCGTCAGCGCGGAGAAGTAGGTCACGATAGCCGCACAGCAGCCGGAAACAATCAGGCTGTTCTGAATGCCCTTCACGATGGGGATGGCCGGGTCGTTGAGGACGTTCATCAGGTTTGTGATCAGACTGGAGCCCGGCAACGCGGAGAATCCCAGCTGAAGCTGCGCGTGGGAGCGGGTGGCGTTGATGATAAGGATATAGAAGAAGAACAGGCACATGAACGCCAGGATAATCAGTACCGCATGGGCCAGAATCGTCCGTCCGCTGGATTTCTTGTTCTGCATTACGCGTTGCCCCCTTTCTTTGCCGCGTTTCTCGCGCGTTTTGCCGCAAACTTGGAGCCGTCAGGGTCGGGATCGGTGTTCATCTTGAAGACAATCCAGCACAGCGCGCCGCTGATGATAAAGAGGAACACGGACAGCGCACCGGCCATGCCGTAGTTCTTGGCCTGGAGGTGGTTGTTCAGGTACATGATGAGCGTCATGGTGGTCCGGTCTGGCGCACCCTGGCCGCCGGTAAGGATCTGGGGCACGTCGAACATCTGGAGGCCGCCGATGAGAGAGGTAATCAAAGTGTAGGTCAGCAGGGGCTTGATCTGGGGCAGGGTAATCTTGAAGAACTTCTGGATATGGGTACAGCCGTCCAGCTCCGCCGCCTCAAAAATGGAGGGATTGATGCCCATGATGGCCGCCATCAGCATGATGGTGGTGTTGCCGAACCACATGAGGAAGTTCATCAGCGCCACCAGCGTCCGGGCGCCGAAGGTGGACTCCATAAACCGGATGGCCTCGCCAATCACACCCATGCTGAGGAGGATGTTGTTGACAGGGCCGGAGTTGGAGAACATGGCGAAAAACAGCATGGCAAAGGCGGAGGCCATGATGAGGTTGGGCAGATAGATGACCACCTTGAAAAACTGCTTGCCATGGATTTTCAGCCGGGCGTCGGTGAACCAGGACGCCAGCACCAGGGCCACCACGATCTGGGGGATAAAGCCCAGAATCCACATGACAAAGGTATTCCAGGCGTACTTGGGCAGGTCGGCGGCCAGCATCTCCGCGTAGTTGGCGAAGCCCACCCAGTTGGGGCCAATGGCCTTCAGGCCGGAGTAGTAGTACTCATAAAAGCTGTTGCGGATGGTATCCACCAGCGGGATCACGGAAAAGATGGCGTAGGTCAGGAAGAAGGGCAGGATAAATATGTAGCCCCACTTGGCATAACTGACGCTTTTAATTTTTTTCTCGTTGGGCACAAAAGCTCCCCCTTTACAGAATCTGCTTTCCGGGAATCAATCCCGTTCCCGCTATCCCGGAATAGCGGGCGCGCCCGCCCCTCGATAAATCTCTTGATTACTCGGGCCAGCGCACGCCGCCGCTCTTCAGCTCGGGATAGCGCTCGCCGATGGCCGTCTCGAAGTTGGCCTTGGCCTTCTCCAGGTCGATCTTGCCGTTGAAGTAGTCGCCGAAGGTGTTCTGGAACTCCTCGGTACAGCCCTGGTCGTAGGGGGAGACGTTGGCCAGACTGATGCTGGCGGCGGCGTCAGAGAGGACGCCGATGTAGTTCTGCCCGCCCAGCAGGTCGATGCCGAAGTCGGGGGATTGGGCCAACTCCTCCATCAGGGGCTGGTCGTTGCTCATTTCACCGTTGTTCACGGCCAGGCTGCGCAGGATGTCCCGGTCGGAGGTCATCTTCAGCATGATGTCCTTGACCTGGGAGACGTTGTCGGTGCCGTTGGCGGCAATGAGCCAGGTGCCGCCCCAGTAGAAGCCCTGGGGGCTGGGGCAGACGGCCCAGTCCTGAGCGGCGTTGGTGCCCTCCACATTGGGCTTAATGCACACGTCCAGGCCCCAGGCGGGGAGGAAGAAGCAGAAGACCTTGGAGTCGGGGCCCATGTCCTTGTTCCACTCGTCGATCCACTGGCCGGGGACGTTGTTGTTGATGCCCTCCTGGGTGTCCTTCATGGAGCGCTCCACCCAGTTCATCATGTTCTGATCCACCACCACGGTATTGCCGTCCACCCAAGGGGCGGACACGTTGTTGGAGTACACGCGGTAAGTGTCGGCCCGGCCGGAGTACATATAGTAGCCGCCTGCCTTCATCTTCTCGGCGGTCTCGTAGAACTTATCCCAGTCGGCCACAGCGGCGGCGACGGTCTCGGGATCATCGGTACCCAGAACGGCCTGGGCGATAGAGCGGCGGTAGACCAGCATACCGGGGGTGGCCTGGTAGCTCAGACCGCGGATCTCGCCGTCGGCGGTGGTCACGGCCTCCAGGGTGTACTTGTACTGGTTAGGCACGTCCGCCGCAGTGATGCCCAGCTGGGAGATGGGCAGAGCCACATTCACATCGGGATCAATGTACTTCAGGGCATAGTCGGCCTCCACCAGGAACATATCGATCTTCTCATCGGCGGGGGCGGATGCCTGCTTGGACAGAGCCTCGTCCAGCTTCTGCTGGTAAACGCCGTCCTGGTTGGGGTTGACGATCCAATGGACCTCGGTGCCGTCCTTCAGGTAGGTGATGGACTTGTCGTTGGAGAGCTTCTCCACCTCGGGGTAGTTGGCGTTGAACTTCTCCTGGAACTCCTGGTTCCACACATAGATGTTGAGGACCTTGCCGCCGTCGTTGGCTTCGCCGGATGCTCCGGGGGCGTCACCCTTATCAGCGGAACCCTGGCCGCCTCCGGCACCGCTGCCGCCGCAGCCGCTGAGAAGTCCAAGGACCATCAACGCCGCAAGTGCAAGACATAATACTTTCCTCTTCATAACCATTGTCTCCTCCTGTTTTCGTTTTGATACGGTCTATGACCGCTAGGATGCCTTAATTATAGGGATGCGCCCGGCTGTTGTATACAAGAATACACAAATAAATGTCAGATTTCTACCAAGTTTTCAGAGGATATGAAAAATTTGCCAGATAAATTTCTCGCCCAAATGCCTGCTCCCTCTTGCCTGAATGTCAGATTCATGCTATATTTTTAACAAACTAGTTGAAGGAGGCTCGTATATGGAACCCATGAACAACTGGGAGCCCGTCGCGGTTGACGGGAAGCAGGAGATCACCAGCCACCGGGAGCCGGGGGAGGAATTCATGTTTTACCGCTCCGTGGCCGCGGGACTGATCGACGCCGTCCAGGACAACTGCAGCCGGGGCGCGTTCGAGAACATGGAGGGCGCGGGGAAACTCTCCGACAACCCCGTCACCAATCTCCGCTACCACTTTGTGGTGACGGCGGCCATGATTACCCGGTTCTGTATGGAGGGCGGTATGGCCATGGAGGAGGCATTCGGCCTCAGCGACGAGTATATCCGGCGGATGGACTGCTGCACCAACATCGCGGAGATCGTCTACGTCCATGACCAGATGGCCCTGGATTTCGTGTGCCGGATGCGGCGGCTGAAAAAGAACATCGCTTCCTCCAAGCAGGTGGCGGAGGCCATCGACTATATCTACGTCCACATCATGGACCGGATCACGGTCAATGATCTGGCGGAGGCGGTCTGCGTTTCCCCCACCCATCTCTCCCGGATCTTCAAGCAGGAGACCGGCATCTCCGTCAGCGAGTACATCCGCCAGCGGAAGATCGATATGGCCAAGAACCTGCTGCGGTTCAGCAGCTATGACTTCGCCGACATCGCGGCGATGCTGTCCTACTCCTCTCAGAGCCATTTCATCCAGCATTTCCACAGTCGGGTGGGCATGACCCCCAAGGCATACCGGGACCAAAATTATCTCAACAACTGGAACGTCAACCGGGAGCCCTTTCCCGCAGAGTAGCGGGCGCTACATCGTCAGGACAATTTCCGTCTGATCCGTCAGCATCTCTTCCGGCACATAATCTCCGCCCACGTCTTTCCCGTTGACCACGAGGCTCGCGCAGCCAGACTCCTTGCCATCCGGGTTTTCCACGCGGATATGGAGCTTTTTTCCCCGGAAGTCCTTGTCGATCTCCAGCGCCTTCCACTCCTTCGGGATGGAGGGCGCTATTCTGATGCCGCCCAGGTCCGGACGCATTCCCAGGATGCCCTCCACACAGCCCACCATGACGGTGGAGGCGGTACCAGTGAGCCAGTGGACGTGGGAGCGTCCGGCCCGGGGACTGGCCTTCCCCTCGGTGAACTGCCCGTAGCAGTAGGGCTCGATCTCACGGATCTCCGCCCGGTCGTTCTGCATGGACGGCGCGTTCTCCCGGAAGTAGGTGAACGCCCGGTCTCCATGGCCCAGAAGAGCTTCCGCCAGAATCAGCCAGCCCTGGGACTGGGAGAACACCCCGGCGTTCTCCTTCGCGCCCGCGTTGTAGATCACTGCCAGCGCACCGTCAAAGGCGTGGGCGTGGTAGGGCGGGTCCATCAGGATCGCGCCGTACTCCGTGTTCAGCCGGTTGTAGACGTTTTCCATCGCCAATTCAGCCTGCCGGTCATCCGCCAGACCGCTGATGACCGCCCAGCTCTGGGGGTTCAGCCACAGGTTCGCCTCGGCTGCGGCGCGGCATCCGATGACCTCCCCGGCCTCCGTGAAGCCCCGGATGAACCGGTCTCCGTCCCAGCAGAGGTCGTTCAGCCGGGTGTGGAGGGCTGCCTGCTTTTGGGTCAGCCAGTCCAGATAAGCCGCGTCCCCTCTGTATTCCGCAAACTCCCGCAGGACGGTGAAGGCGTAGTAGAACTGGAAGGCCACAAAGGATGATTCCCCGTCCGCGCCCAGGCGCAGGCAGTCGTTCCAGTCGGCGTGGAGCCCGGCGGGCATCCCGTGGGGGCCCATGTGCTGCATGGAAAAATCCAGTGCCCGCTTAAGGTGCTCGTAGACTGTGCCCTCGTCCCGGTCGGCGAAGGGGATCACCTCGTCCAGGAACGCCGTGTTCCCCGTCTCCGCGATGTATTTATAGACCGTGGGAAACAGCCACAGGGCGTCGTCCGCCCGGTAGGCCGGATGGCCGGTCTCCTGGACATAGGAGGAATCCTCCGGCGTATCCTCGTGGCCGGGATCGTGGGTGAACTTCACCAGGGGCAGACCGCCGCCGTGATGGACCTGGGCGGAGAGCATAAAGCGGAGTTTTTTCGCCGCCTCCTCCGGGGCTAGATGGATGACCCCCTGGATGTCCTGCACGGTGTCCCGGTAGCCGTAGCCGTTGCGCAGTCCGCAGTAGATGAAGGACGCGGCCCGGGACCAGGTGAAGGTGATGAAGCTGTTGTAGGCGTTCCAGGTGTTGAGCATGGTGTCAAATTCCGGGCAGGGCGTCTTGACCTGGAAATGGGAGAACCTCTCCTGCCAGTACCGGGCCAGGGCCTCCACCTCCCGGCCGCACACCTCTTCCGGCTCCCGGTAGGCCTCCAGGAGCGCCGCGCTCTCCTTTTCGCCCTTCTCCCCCAGGAGGAAGGCGATGGTTTTCGTCTCTCCCGGCTCCAAGGCAGCCACGGTGGACAGCGCCCCACAGCCGTTCCCGTTGTAATTCAGCGTATTTCCCAGGTCGCCGGAGGCCACCCCTGCCGGGTCGCCATACCCGTGATACCGCCCCAGGAAAGCCGCCCTGTCTCCGCAATAGGAGTCAGCGTCCGCGCCCGTCAGGCCGAAGAACCGCTCAATGACCGACTTGGCGTCCACCTCGCTGTTCTGGGCGTCCAGATTCCCGTGGATCTGCTGACGGATGCGGTTCTGGTCAAACAGCGTCCGCGTGATGAACTGGGAGTACTGCAGATTGACCTGATCCTGCTCGTAGTTGCCGTTGTTGGTGAATTCCGCGTAGCCCGTCAGCGTCAGCTCCCGCCTTTGGGCGGAGCGGTTGGTCACGGTCAGCCGCCAGACCTCGTAGGCGGCATCCAGGGGGACGTAGTAGGCGGCCTCGCTGTGGATACCGCAGTAGTCCGCGGTCATTTTTGTATAGCCCATCCCGTGGCGGCACTGGCACTGGTAGACGTCCAGCGGCTTTCCCACCGGCTGCCAGGAGGCGGACCAGAAGTCGCCGGAGGCGTTGTCGCGGAGATAGATGTACCGTCCGGGCTGGTCGAACTGGTTGAACACATAGCGCAGGATGCGCCCGTTGGCCCCCGATTTGACAAAGCTGTAGCCTCCGGCATTGTTGGAGATCAGCGCGCCGTACTCCGGCGAGCCCAGGTAGTTGGCCCAGGGGGCCGGCGTGTCAGGCCGGGTGATGACATACTCTCTGGCCTGATCGTCAAAATAACCGCATTGCATGGTGATAACGCCTCCTTACATCAATTCGACCACGATTTGATTTCCGCTTTCCGGCAGCCGGCCGATCACTTCCCTGCTGAGCACCGCTCTGCCTCCCTCTACCGGAAGACTGCGGATCGTGGACGGGGTCAGTCCGCTCAGGTACGCCTTGGCGATGTGGTATGTGCCGTATTCTTTCCCCATCAGATCGACTACCGTAACGCGGAACGCCTTCCCGGCGAAGAAAAACTCCACAGCCGCCGTACCGGATTGGTCAAACTGTTCCCGCACCAGCTTCGGCGCTACAGCCAGATTGCCGTCCTCGCCGTGTACGCCGAAGGCCTCCGTGATCACCGTCAGCATATACCAGCTGGCCGCGCCAGTGAGGTAGTGGTACATCCCCCGGCCATCGGCGTTGAAATACTCCGGGATACCGGGATAGATCCTGCTGGTCTGAAAATCCAGCGCCGCGTCCGCCAGGGTTTGGAGGGCCTTGTAGCCCTCCAGGACGAATCCCCGCCGGTAAAGGGCGTTGGCGTACATGACCGTCATATGAGAGAACACCGCGCCGTTTTCCTTTTCGCCGTAGGCAAAGCCAAACATCCGGCCCATGTCGGATTTCAGTTCATGGAAATCCGTGTTCAGCCGGTAGCCGCCCGCCTCTCTCCGGTAGAGGAAACGGTCCGCGCTTTGCGTAATGGCACGTACCTGCTCGTCCGTAGCCGTGCCGCTCATGATGGCGAACACCTGCCCGGTCAGCATCATGCGCACGCCGTCCCCCGTCACGCCCTCCAGGGGGCGCTGGTGATCGTCGTAGTAGCTGTTGAACCAGCCGCCGTCCTCTCCGGCGTCGATCCACTCCTGACGGCGGATGTGCTCCATCAGCCAGTCCGCCATGCCGTCCAGCCGGTCCGCCAGCTCCCGGCTGGGAACCGCGATTGTGCGTCCGCTGACGCTGTGCCTGCACCGTCCGGCGTACCGCGCGAGAATGTCGTTTTTCCGGGAAACATCCCCGTAGACATCCGCATCCCCGGCCAGCAGCTCCTGGATCTCCTCCAGCAGTTCTACCGGCCCGTCCTCTCTCCGCAGCAGCCGGGCCAGCTGGCGGAAGCTGCCCGCGTAGGCACAGGTGAACGCCACGCTCTCTCCGTGTTCGGAGGCCATATCCAAGGCATCGTTCCAGTCCGCCCCCCGCAGGCGGAAAATATTGTGCGCCCCCACCTCGTAAAAGGCGGTGAGATGTTGGATCAGCAGGTGCTCCAGGATGCTGCCCAGATAGACCTCACCCGCATCGGTTTCCTGCTGTTTCCTGCCGCTCCAGTGGGGATCGGTATCTGTCCCGCGCATTGCCTGGGGGTCCTTGAAGTAGGGGATCCTGACGTCCAGAATCTTCATGTCTCCGGTCTGGTCAATGTACAGCTTCAGCGTCATCAGCGGCCAGAGGGCGTGGTCCATCCAGACCCGGGCGATGCCGTTGCGGTCCGCGATAAAATTCCCCAGCCCGTCGCCGATGATGGTGGCATTGGTACCGTCAATACGCACTCCGCCGAAATTCGCCTGGAGCATCTCCTTTACGCCGGAGGGGTCCATCAGCAGCAGGGACAGGCAGTCCTGCCACAGGTCCCGCCAGCCCCGGCCGCCCCGGCCATAGTCGTGGTGGGGCAGGAAGGAGCAGCCGTAGATCCTCCGCAGGAAGGGCTGGAAGCTGACCCACCGCATGAAGCGGTCAAAATCCGGATTCCCGGTGTAATAGCGGACGTTCACTTTTTGCTGCCAGTAGGCTTTCACCCTGTCCAGCGCCTGCTCTACTTGCTGCGCCGTGCGATAGGCATCCAGAATTCGGTTAAGCTCTTCCTCGTCCTCCGACATGCCCAGGAGGATGATGTATGATGCCGTTTGTCCCGCCGCCAGGGTGACTGCCGGGAACCGGATGCCTCCCATGGCCTCCCGGCCCGCAGCTTCCGCCCCTGCTGGAACGCCCGGCGCGTCCTCATAGACTGCCCGTGGATGCAGGAACGTACCGCCTTCACCCGCAAAGCTGTCCACAGTAGGATAATAGACCGCCGGGTATCCCCCATTCCCATCTGCGCCGAGGACGTAATAGATCCGGCGATTTTCCCGGTGGCCCTTCTCATCAAAGGACATGGTGGGCTTTACCAGCACGCCGTGATCCGTGGTCCGGATGCGGTGGAGCATGGAGGTCACATTCCGGTGATCCCGGATGTTGTCCGCGCTCCTGCCGTAGATGGGAATCGCTGCGATCCCGGTCAGGCGCTGGGGCACGGCGTCCGCATTGGTAACGCGGACGTACATGATCTCAACATTCTCATGATGAGGGACAAAGGATGTGATCTCCGCGCAAAGGCCATAACGCTTTGCCTCCCGCCTGACAGCCTGCCACATGAAGCCCGCTGTCAGGCTGCTCTTGTCCTGCTCCGGCGTAAAGCGGGCTGCCTCCTGCTCTGCGGATACCCCCGCGGCTGACCAGCAGCCCCTTTCCGTCACACACCAGAAATTCCGGGTGCTGCGGCTGGTGCGCAGGTCCTCGGAGCTGACAGGCTCCAGCAAAAATCCCTCCTGGTCCAGCTTGCAGTCGCCGCCAAGGTCAGGGGCAATGGAGCTTTTCAGCCCCGTTTCACTGGCCAGAGGAAAATAAAGACAGCTTATCTCCTCCGGATTGTGAATTTCAAAGATTTCAGAATTATCTAAAAAGCGAATATTTGCCATGCGCATACCTCCTTCAATGTTTTTTCTGATATACCCGCACATAATCTGCCGCAAAGACTGCGCTCTCAAAGTCCGTGGTTTCGTCGGGATAGCCGACCCAGCTTCCGCCGACGGCGAGATTCAGGATGATATACATGTTGTGGTCGAACGGAGCTGGAAATAGTGCCGGCGGCTGTCCGGAACGAGCGGAAAACCACTGCCGCGCCTCATGAAACAGTTTCCCGTCCACATACCAGCGGAGTACCCCCGGTTTCCATTCCAAAGAAAATATATGGTAATCTTCCGAAAAGTCCCCGGCCGGCAGCGTGAAGGTTCCCTGATTCTGCTGGTGGGGAAGGCCGTAGTGGATCGTCCCATGATTGGTTTGGGGGAGAGAACCCAAAACCTCCATAATGTCAATTTCTCCGCAGACGGGCCATTGACCGTACGCATCTTCGTCTGCCGTCATCAGCCAGAAGGCGGGCAGAAAGCCCTTGCCCTTCGGAACCTTCAGCCGGGCTTCAAACAGGCCATAGGTGAACTCGCGCTTGCCCTGCGTGGAGATTCGCCCGGAGGTGTAGGAAGCCTGACCGTCATGCGCCGTTTTCACCGGACGGATGAGCAGCCTGCCGTCTTCCAGAAGGACGTTTTCCGGTCTGTCCACATATTTCTGCCACTCCTCATTGACCCAGCCGGGTTCATGGAGTTCCACGTTCCAGCGGCTCCGGTCCAATTCCGGCCCATCAAAATGATCCTCGAAAACGAGCGTGTATCCATCATAGGAAAGCGTATCCTGCGTCATGCGGCATCCCCCTTATCCTTTGGATTGAATATCCGGTTCAAATAAAATGTGTTCACATAGGCTCCGGCAGAAAATCCGATCAACATCCAGAACGCGGCCACAACCCCCAGCAGCTGCGGGAAGAACAGGACCAGGAGGACCGGCAGCAGATTGACCGCCGTGAGCAGAACGGTAACCGGCAGGTTGACCACCGCCAGCCGTCCGGCGTTTCCAAGGTGCTGGCGGAATGTGTTTTCGTAACGTGCAAGCAGAGGAAATATATAGGACAATACTGCTGTCAGGAAAGCTGCCGCGATGGACAGGAAAACAAAAATATTGGGTGAAAACAGCAAGGTTTCGGCGAAGAGCGCTTTACGGAGAATTGCCAGCAGTGTTACGTCTACGAAAAGGCAGATGGCCGCCGGGACAGATGGGATGAAATTCTCACGAAGAGCGCGGAAGTAGCCCTTGACCAATGGGCCGTCCTTTTTTTGTATCATCCGGAAGGTCATCGTATAGAGCGCAGTGACCGCAGTTCCAGAAAAGACAACAGTTACGCACATAAGCATGAATAGGATGTTCAAAATAATCAGGTCACACACTTTTGTCAGAAATCGTATGAACAAGCTGTCTGGCCGGAACATGATGATTAACGCCCCTTTTCTTGGTCCACCAATTTTTGTATAGCCTATCACAAAGCGTTTCGGAAATATATCAGATGGATGGTCAAAATATCATTTTTGCCGCAAAATATCGCGTGACATTAATGTGGAATATTATATCATTTTCAGGTGCTTATCCGCCCCATTGAGTAGTCGCGGCAATGCCCCGGTATATACCGGGGCATGCTTGTTGGTAGCTGACGCCCCCAAACCCTTGTAAGGACCAGCGCAGTTGCGCTGGTCGGCCCGTCAGAAAATTTTGTGTAAAAGGAGACAAGCTGTAGTCAAGGGAACGGGGGCAAATCAGAAGATTTCCCGGGCTGGACACAACCCGGCTTACCCACCTGCCTGGAAACACTAAGGGGAAGTCGGGTTCAGGCGGTCTGGCGGTCCTGGAACATGAGCTGGAGCTGGGACAAAACCATGTCCCAATTTCGACATCTGCCAGTCCAGTACTCGACAATTTTCCTGCTGGCCAGGTAGAGCATCTTACGCAGGGAATCGTCGTTGGTGAAGCTGGGCTTGTTTTTGTGATCTGGCGGAACTGACGGTTCAGGCCCTCAATAATATTTGTCGTGTATATGATTTTCCGAATCTCGGTGGGATATGCGAAAAAGGTACTCAGAATATCCCAGTTTGGTTTGATACGGATGGTTTTCCTTCACCTTGTAATGGATGGCATCCAGAAATACGAACGGATACACCGTCTCCAGCGGCCGGTTCTGCCACGCCGTGACCTCTGGCATGATCTTCTCGCTGATATGGACAAGACCACAAAATAATGCGGAGTTGCTGACAATAAACCAAAAGC
>CAJUOA010000086.1 GCA_910587785.1 uncultured Oscillospiraceae bacterium
TTTGGTTCCTTTTTGTCCGCACAAAAAGGAACCGGGGGTCCGGGGGCGCGGAGCTCCCGGAGCGGGGGTGCTTTTGCCTGGAAATAGAAAAACGCCCGGAGGGGGCTGGCGCTCAGACGGTCTTTAACCGAATTTCCTCTTTATATAGGTGCGCGGTTTGCCCATTGGTTTTTCGCATGAATGACAAGCGCCCCGGTCATACGACCGAGGCGCTTGTGTCAATCGAATGATGGGTTCGTCAGTCTGCTTACCACCGTGATGTTCTTTGAAAACAAAAAACACACAGTGAACGGCAACTAAAGTTCATTAGTGCCTCACAGCCACAATCCCACTACATACTAGTATACTTGATTTTAAGAAAAAGTCAACCCCCAAATTTAAAAATTAATCTAAAATTTTAAAGCCAAATCTCCCTTTTCCTCCCCCGGCGGAGCCTTTATATAACGTTTGTCGTATATTTTTAGCAAAAGACTGATTTTTGGGCTGTTTTCCCGCAACATATCGGCCCAATGTATTTGGAACAAAGTCCGCAAGCTGCAGGCCGGCCACATTTTGCTGTTTTGCTACAAATGAAATCTCCCGAATACGATATTGAACAGTTTCCGGGGAATAATACATCGTTCCCAGCGCTTTCAGTTCATAAAGGCGCTGCTGAATCTGCAAATTCTGATTTTGCTGCATGGCTTCATAGCAGATATCACCCGTCGCAGCATTCTGAATAAGGAACTGGCAATAGCGCTCGATCAAGAACTGCGCTGCTATGGTAAGTTGATCGTTCATGTGTTTTTCACCATAGGACTTGTGCAACGAGGTCTTATTCAGGCAAACACCAATCGTTTGCAGCTTTGACTGCTTAAACAGCTTCGATAGTTCATTATATAGAAGCCGCTGCTTTGCTCCGGAGACAAAAATCCGGTTATATGCGGGGATCTTATTCAACTGCCTCCTGTTTTTCTTTGCACTCGCAAAGCTAACATCCTTCTCGTGTAAGATATACTGCGTACAATTGGGATCGCCATTCCAGACTACATATTTCAGCTGGTCCAGCTTTTGCTCAATCAATTGACATCCCATAGTGGGAATGATAACCCCGCTCATGACAAAATATCTGTTTCCAGCGCTATTAAATGTTTCGCTCTCGTCCATATAAAGCGTATAATCCGACATCATAGTGCGCCCGTCTTTCATAGAAAATCTGAACCGCTTACAAATTGATTTTAACATGGGACACTTGAAATATCAACTGTTTTCGACAAAACAATGGAGCCCCAGAAGAAAAAATCAAAAAATTTTTCAAACCGTTGCACCTTCGGGTGCAATTTTTTTCGTTTCCGGCCCCTATGTGAAGGGACGGTGAGAAAACATGGAGCTGGATCGGGAGGCGATCCTGGAGGCGCTGGGGAAAATCGCGCTGAGCAGGCCCAACGACGCTATCGCGCTGGCTCTGGCCCCGCAGGAGCAGTACGTGCCGGGGCTGGACCTGTGGGGCGTCAGCGAGTTCAAGATCAGCGGGAACGGCAGCGTGGAGGTCAAATTCGCGGACCGTGTGAAGGCGATCGGCCTGCTGCTGGACCACACCGGCGGGGGTGAGGACAGCATGAACGCACTTTTGGAGGCAATGGAGGCGAGCGGTGAGTGAAAATCAAGAAGTTTTCCCCTAAACAGAAACGGGTCATGTGCTGGTGGGGCCCCCGGTCTGCAGACCGGCACTTTGACGCCATTATCTGCGACGGGGCCGTGCGAAGCGGGAAAACGCTGTGCATGGGGCTGAGCTTCGTCTGCTGGGCCATGGCCAGCTTTCGGGGCGCACAGTTCGCCTTCTGCGGCAAAAGCGTGGTCTCTCTGCGCAGAAACCTCTTGCAGGAGCTCACCCCTACCCTGGAGGAGCTGGGGTTCCGGTGCAGAGAGCGGCGCAGCGAGAACCTGGTGGTCATTGGACGCAATGGCCGGGAAAACCGCTTCTACCTCATGGGCGGCAAGGACGAGGGCAGCGCGGCCTTCATCCAGGGGGTGACCCTGGCGGGCGTCCTTCTGGACGAGGCGGCCCTGATGCCCAGATCCTTCGTCGAACAGGCCATCGCAAGGTGCAGCGTCCAGGGGTCCAGACTCTGGTTCAACTGCAACCCGGAGGGACCCCAGCACTGGTTCTACCAGGAGTGGATCCTGAAGCGCGAGACGCGAAACGCCCTGTACCTCCACTTCACCATGGAGGACAACCCCTCCCTCTCCGCGCGCATCCGGCAGAGATACCGGTCCAGCTACAGCGGCGCCTTCTATCGACGGTTCATCCTGGGGGAGTGGACCGCTGCGAAGGGCTTGGTGTATGACTTCTTTGACCCCGCCAGGGACGCAGTGCCCAGGCCGGAGGGCCAGATGGAGCAGTACGTCATTTCCGTGGACTACGGCACCGCGAATCCCTGTTCCTTCGGACTCTGGGGCCTTCGAGAGGGCGTCTGGTACCGGATGGAGGAGTATTACTACGCATCCAGGAAAACAGGCGTCCAGCTGACGGACCAGGAGTATGTGAGGGCCCTCCAGGCCCTGGCGGACGGGAGAGAAATCCGATCCGTCGTGGCGGACCCCTCAGCCGCCAGCTTTATCACCGCCCTGCGTCAGGCGGGCTTCCATGTGGTCAAGGCCAACAATGACGTCCTCTCCGGCATCCGGATCACCGCCGATCTTTTGAAACGAGGGCGGATCGCGATCTGTGAGGGCTGTGAGGACTGCCTCAGAGAGATCGCCATGTACCGCTGGAGCGAGGAGACCGAGGGGCGGGACGCCCCCCACAAGGACAACGACCACGCCATGGACGATATGCGGTATTTCGCCGTTACCGTCGCGGCGGGGGAGCGGAGAGAGGAGGGGGCGTTCTGCTCTGTGGTGCGGAGAAGCTGAGCCGGGGCGCGGGGCGGTAAAGGAGGTGAGAGCGTTCGTGAGTTTTTTGGCATAAACCGCCAAAGAGCGCCGGTCAGGCGCGAAAAAAGGAGTGAGCAATGAAATTCTTTAAGCGAAAGGACGACTTTGCCGCCGAGGCAACCCCACAGATCAAACGGGGCGAGGGTCAGCCCTTCAGCGCACTGAGCCGCTATGTGCCCCTCCAGGATGGGAACACAGAGCTGTACCGGGCTATCCGGGAGGCCGTGCCCGTGGTGGACGCCTGCATCGGCAAGATCGTGAGGCTCTGCGGAGGCGTCAGCGCGGCGTGCGGCGACGAGGAGGCGGAGCGGGGCCTGAGAGCCTTCCTGGAACAGGTGGACACGGGAAGAGGGCAGAGAGGCATCAACGCCTTTTTGGACCAGTACCTGGACTCTATGCTCATGTTCGGCCAGGGGGTGGGCGAGATCGTGGTCACCCCCGGCGGCGGGGAGATCGCGGCGGTGCTGTGCGCTAAGGTGGAGGATGTGCAGCTCCAGGAGGGGGAGAGTCCTCTGGACTTCCAGCTTTGCCATTACAATGAGCTGGGACAGGTGGAGCCCCTGCCCTATCAGGACCTGCTCCTCTTTACACCGTATCAGCCGGAGGCCTACGCCCCCTATGGGGTATCCCTGCTGAGGTCTATGCCCTTTTTGGCCGAGCTGCTGAGCAAAATCTATTACGCGACCGGCGTCAACTGGGAGCGGATGGGCAACGTGCGCTTCGCTGTGGTCTACCGGCCAAAGGAGGGCGAGTGGGAGCGGGGTATGGCCCAGGAGAGAAGCCGCCAGCTGGCCAGCGAGTGGAGCCGGGCCATGGAGAGCACCCGCAGCGGGAGCGTGCGGGACTTCGTGGCCGTGGGCGACGTGGAGATCAAGGTCATCGGCGCGGACAACCAGGTCCTGGACAGCTCTGTGCCCATCCGGCAGATCCTGGAACAGCTGGTGAGCAAGACGGGCATCCCGCCCTTTATGCTGGGGCTCAGCTGGTCCAGCACCGAGCGGATGAGCAACCAGCAGGCCGACCTCCTGACTACGGAGATGACCGCCATTCGGAGAGCGCTGACGCCGGTGGTGGAGAAGATCTGCCGGCTGTGGCTGAGAATGCACGGGTACAGCTGCGGCGTGGAGGTGGTGTGGGATGACATCAACCTCCAGGACCTGCTGGAGGAGGCCAAGGCGGGCTGGTACAAGGAGCAGACAAGAAAACTGGCGCTGGAAAATGACGCGCTGGAACAGGCAAACGCCGCTGAGGCGGGAAAGGAATGTTCGTGTTAGACGTGAGAAAAGAGCCGGGCAGTGTGATCCGGCACAGCGTGTCCCGGGAGGACCTGCTCCTCATCAACCGGCTGGCCAAGTCGGAGCTGGGACCGGATCAGGTGTACACCTTCGCGGTGCGCCTGTGCGACAACGAGGTGGACCGGGACTGGGAGCGCTTCGACCAGGAGGCTTTGGAGGAGCTCAGCCGGCTGTTCGTGGGCAGGAGCGGCATCTTTGACCACAACTGGTCCGCTGAGGGGCAGACCGCAAGGCTCTACAAAACCGAGGTCTGCCGGGAGGAGGGCCGGACCATGGCCGGGGATGAGGCCCGGTTTTTGAAGGGCTACGCCTACATGCTCCGGAACGAGAAGAACCAGGCCCTCATCGAGGAGATCGAGGCGGGCATCAAAAAGGAGGTCAGCATCGGGTGCAGCGTGTCCGAGCGGGTGTGCTCGATCTGCGGGCAGAGCGGGTGCGTCCACAAGGGCGGGAAGCGCTATGACGGGAGACTGTGCTTCTTTACGCTCTCCAGACCTACCGACGCCTACGAGTGGAGCTTCGTGGCCGTGCCCGCCCAGAGAAAGGCCGGCGTTATCAAGGCCTTCGGCCAGGAGGGCGAGGGGGACTTGAAGCGGCTTTTGGCCGGGAGGCCGGGGTACCTCAAGCAGCTGGAGGCCCTGGAGAAGGAGGCGCAGCTGGGCAGGAGCTATATGGAGGGCCTGCGCAAGGAGCTGGTAAGGCTGGCGGGGCTGGCCGACGAGGCGCTGGACCTTACCGTCTTCTCCGCCCTGGCGGAGCGGATGGAGGAGAGGGAGCTCATCGAGATGACCAAGGCCTACCGGCACAGGCTGGATTCCCTCTACCCGCCCAGGCCCCAGATCCAGAGCCGCGGCGCGGCGGTCTGCGCCGATGAGGACAGCGAGTTTGTAGTTTAAAAAGGAGGAGCTTTTATGAATGTTTGTTTCGACGGAGTGGGCCAGGTGTGCGCCACCTTTCTGGATGGGGGCGTCAGCCAGGGCCAGGTGGTGAAGGTCACGGGCCGGGGGACCGCGGGCAAGTGCGGCGCGGGGGACGGCTTCTGCGGCGTGGTGCTCCACACCAGGGCCGGGGCCTGTGCGGTGCAGGTGCGGGGGTTTGTCACGGCCGGCTATTCCGGCACCGCGCCGGGACTGGGGCAGACGGCGCTCTGCGCCGACGGTGAGGGCGGCGTGAAGACTGCCGCCACCGGCGGGACCAGTTGCCTGGTGGTGGATGTGGATACCACGGCTAAGACCGTGACCATTTTGCTCTAATTTTGAAAGGAGGAACATCGTATGGCATATTCCTATGACAATCTGAGACTGGAAAAGGGCATGTACGGCGAGGCGGGCAAGTCTTTTACCCAGGTGCTGGAGGCCGCGGACCCCAGCGAGAACTATAAGGGCACCCCCCTGGAGGGCCTGGACGCCTTCCAGCGGCAGCTCAAGCGCTTCGACATCCACGTCAAGGGCTCCCGGTCCGACGTGGTGGAGAAGTTCTTCCGCACCTCCGAGTCGGCGGTGCTGTTCCCGGAGTTCGTCTCCCGGGTGGTGCGCCAGGGGATGGCCGAGGACAACGTTTTGCCCTCCATCACCGCCACCGTCACCCAGTTCGACGGCATGGACTACCGCTCCATCGCCTCCGTGCCCAGCGAGGAGGATAAGAGCCTCAAGCGGGTGGAGGAGGGCGCGCAGCTCCCCCAGACCTCCATCCGCACCCAGAACAACCTGGTCAAGCTCCACAAGCGGGGCCGGATGCTGGTGGCCTCTTATGAGGCGATCCGCTTCCAGCGGCTGGACCTCTTCTCCATCACCCTGCGGCAGATCGGCAGTCACATCGCACGGATGCACCTGGAGGACGCGATCAAGGTCATCATGGAGGGCGACGGCAACGGCAATCCCGCCGACACCTTCGCCGTGGGCACCGCGCCTATCGGCGGCACCAGCGGCAAGCTCTCCTACGAGGCCCTGCTGGACTTCTGGGGGCAGTTCGACCCCTACACCATGAACACCATCCTGGTGCCCAACGCCGTGATGCTGGACATGCTCAAGATGACCGAGTTCCAGAACCCCATGACGGGGCTCAACTTCCAGGGCACCGGCACCCTGGCCTCCCCCCTGGGCGCAACGCTCCTGCGCACCAGCGCCATGCCGGCGGACACCCTCATCGGCCTGGACCGCAACTATGCGCTGGAGATGGTCAGCGCGGGCGACGTGGGCGTGGAGTACGACAAGCTCATCGACCGGCAGGTGGAACGGGCCGCTATCACCAGCATCTCCGGCTTTGCAAAGCTGTACACCGACGCGGGGAAAGTGCTCACCATCTGATTTTCAGCCAAGGAGGCGGCGTGATGCATGAAAAGATTTTGACGCTGGCTAAGGCCATCGTCCGGCCCGCAGAGGAAGAGGAGGCCCTTCTGGACGCCCTGTGCACCGCGGCGGAAGCGGAGCTGACCGGGCGGCTGCGGGAGGATGTGTCCCCGGAGGACTGCGGCGCGTTCCCCTGCGCCGCCGCCCTCCTGGCGGCGGCAGGGCTCCTGCCCTGCCGGGACGGCGGGGACGTGGAGCGCTTCACCGCGGGCGAGGTGAGCCTGCAAACGGGCGGAAACGGCGGGCTGTGCGCGTCGGCGGGACTCCTGCGCCGTCAGGCTGCGGCCATGATGGCCCCCTACTGGGCGGACGACAGCTTCGCTTTCGCGGGGGTGCGGGGATGAGGGCCCGGCTGGAGGGCATCCTGGCCCGGTATGGACAGGACGCGGTGCTCACGGACCGGGAGACCGGCGGAGAGCGGCGCGTGCGGGCCTTCGTCCAGCCTGTCCTCAAAAAGCGGGAGGACCTCCCCGCCCAGGCCACGGCCCTGGGGGCGGTCAGCCGGGAGCGGTGGCTCTATATCGGCGGCGGCTCCCAGAGCCTGAGGGCCGGGGACGGCGTGGCCTGCGGCGGACTGCGGCTGGTGGTCCAGGAGGCCCGGAGCGTGCCCTGGGGCGGCGGGACCCTCTACTGGTGGGCCCTCCTGCGGAAGGAAAAGGAGAAAGCGGTATGAGCGGACTGGAACAGGTGAAACGGGCTATCGCCGGGGCTTTGGAGAAGGCCGGGATCGCCGCGAGACTGGCCTTCGAGCCCGGATGGGCCAAGGGGTACAGCGGGCCGGTGGTGGCCGTGGGGCTCCGCCGGGGGGAGAGCCGGGGCGGCGCCCTGAGCAGCTACCTGGGACAGCAGGAGGACCCCGAGACCAGGGACTGCCGGGAAGTCTACGGGATGCGCATGGAGCTAACGCTGTCCCTGGACATCTATTGCCCGGCGGGAGAGGGGGCCTCCGGCTGTGAGGGGGCGCTGGAGAAGATGCACCAGGTGCTCCTGGAGGGCCTCCCCTCCGGACTGCGGCCCGCAGAGCTGAAGTGGGAGGAGACCGGCTGGGACGAGGATACCGCCATGTTTTTACTGCCGGTGAGCCTTGCCTGCGGCGCGTACTTCACGGCGGCGGCCTCGGAGGACGGGCTTCTTCTGACCGATTTTATTTTGAAAGGTGTTGTGACCAAATGAACCATATCATCCATGAGCGTCCGGGGGTCTACTCCTCTTATGACGCTTCCACCATCATCCGGGGCGGCAGGGCCGTCCGGACCATCGGCGTGGCCGCGAAGAGCTCCGCCGGGACCAAGGGGGTCCCTGTGACCCTCACCAGCTATGAGGCGGGGCTCACCGCCTTCGGCGAGGACGCCGCGGAGGCCCAGGGCATGTCCACGATCCTGCGCCTGTTGTTTCTGGGCGGCGCGTCCACGGTGGTGGCCGTGGCTGTGGACGGCGAGGACTACGCCGGGGCCTTCTCCGCCCTCGAGACGGTGGAGGACGTGCAGGTCATCGTCTGCGACAGCGGGGAGCTGACCGTCCACCAGGCCCTGCGCACCAGCGTGGAGGCCGCCTCCGCCGCGCGGCGGGAGCGCATCGCCGTGGTGGGCATGAGCGGCGCGGATACCACGGCGCTCACCGGCCGGGCGAAGGCCCTCAACAGCGAGCGGATGGTCCTGGTGGGGCCCGATGTGATCGCAAGCGACGGGAAGGCACTCTCCGGCGTCTTCGCCGCGGCGGCAGTGGCGGCGGCTGTCGCCGTCACCAGGGACCCGGCGGTTCCCCTCAACGGCACCCGCCTGCCGGGGCTGGGCGGCGTCGGTGAGCAGTACGGGGACAACGAGGTCGACCTGCTGGTCCGGGGCGGCGTCACGCCTTTGGAGGCCCTGGGGGGCGTGGTCTCCCCGGTCCGGGGCATCACCACCCACACCACAACCGGCGGTGCGCAGGATATCACCTGGCGGGAGCTGACCACGATCCTCATTGTCGACGATGTGGTGCCCTCCATCCGACAGAGTTTGCGCAGCCGGTTCAGCCAGACCAAGAACACCGTCCAGACCCGGGGAGCCATCCGCTCCCAGGTCATCGTGGAGCTGGAGAGCAAGCTGCGGGCCGAGACCATCGACAGCTACGGGGATGTGACCGTCTCCGTCTACGACCAGGACCCCACGGTGTGCCTGGTGGAGTTCGGCTTCGCCGTGGCCCACGGGCTCAACCAGATCTATCTCACCGCCCACATCACGATTTAAGGAGGATTGGATATGGAAGTGACAGGTTTTCCTACCAGCTGTGACATCTACCTGGAGCTGGACGGCCGGAAGGTGGCCGTGGTCCAGAGCTACACCGCTAAGGCCACCAAGACCAGTCAGGTGGTGGAGGCCTTCGGCGAGAGCGAGCCGGTGGCGACCATCAACGGGCAGAGCAAGTATGTGCTGGAGCTGACCCGGCTCTACGCCACCGACGACGCCATCAGCGACGGCATCGACTTCTTCGCCCTGGAGGACTTCTCTCTGGTCATCTCCAAGCCGGACCGGAAGGTCATCTACAGCGGCTGTCAGTGGAGCGCCATCCAGGAGGAGGGCAAAGTCGGTTCCATGGTGGCGGAGAAGGTCACGGTGGTGGCTACCGGCCGCATTGAGGTGGCCGCCTGATGGAGGAGCTGGAGCGCTTGCAGTTGAACATCCAGCTTCCGGCGGGGGCCCTGGAGGGCTTCACCCGGCTGGCGGAACAGCTCCGGCTGCTGGCGGAGGCCCTGGGCGGGGGCGGGCAGATGCCCGCCTCCCTCCAGACCGCCCGGACGGTCCCGCTGGAGCGGGGGGAGAACACGGCCTTTGACCTGGAGCGGTTCCGGGAGATGGGGCAGGGGCCCCGGGAGCCGGAGGCCGTCCGGACGGACGGGCGGGACATCGCCGGGGCCGAGGCGGCGGAGAGCGAGGTCCGGCGGTCCGTGGAGGAGCCGGACGGGGCCTGGGAGGACGGCGGAGAGGCGGCGGTCTCTGCGCCGGTGGAGAGCGTTGCTTCGGGCCTTTCTGAGGGGGAGAAAGAGGAGGTGCCGCCGGTCCAGGAACTGCCGTCCGAGGTGCCGGAGGAAAAGCTGAGACCCGAGGAGGCCGGTGGCCGGGAGCTGGACGCCGTTCCCCTTCGGGCGGAGGTGGAGGCGCGGCCCGCCGAGGCTGTCTCCGCAGGCCGGGAGCCGGATACCCCGGTCCCCGACGCCCCGGCAGTCCGGATGGAGCCGGACAGTCAGATCCCTGCGGCGGAGGCGGTCTGGGCCGGGCCCGACGGTCCGGGACCGGAGGTCCGGGCCGCTCAGGAGGAGGTGCGGCGGGCCTTGGAGACGCCTCCCGGCGCGGTGGCGGAGCTCACGGCGGAGCCGGAGGCGCTGAAAAGCCGCTGGACGGGCGTGGCGGAGGAGCTGGTGGCGGCGGGGCCCGCGCCCCTCACCGCCGAGTCCGTGTCCCTGGCCTTCCGGCGGGACGGGCGGCGCTATGACTGCGGATTCCCGCTGTATTGAAGGAGGTGCGCAGGATGCTTTTGACCCCGATGCGCTACAAAAATTACATCTGGCCCCACAATCCCGCCACCTATTCCATCTCCTATGAGCGGCAGGTGGCGGTCCACAAGGTGCCCTTCGGGCGGTATTGTATGCAGGATCTGGGGATGAGCTGCCGGGTGATCCGGGGACAGGGGGAGTTCGCCGGGGAGGACGCCTACGAGGAGTTCAAACGGCTGGCCTCCGCCTTCTATGAGGACGGGCCGGGGCTTCTCATCCACCCGCTGTGGCAGATTTCCAACGCCTACTTCACCGCGCTGAAGCTGGAGCAGGAACCCCTGCCGGACTACGTACGCTACAGCTTCGAGTTCCGGGAGCGCTTCGACGGGTACGGGGAGGAGCTTACGGAGGTTTCCAGGAATGGAGCGGGCTCCCCTGTCCGGCGGGCGGAGACGCCGGAGGTCCGGCACACGGTGGCAAGCGGAGACACCCTCTGGGGCATCGCGCGGCAGTACAACGTGGCCCTGGAGGACCTGCTGGCCGTCAACTCCGGCATCAAAAACCCCAACTTTATCCGGCTGGGAGATCAGGTGGTGGTCCCATGCTGACATTCCAGGTGGAGACCTATGACGGCGGCTGTTACCAGCTGCCCATGCTCCTGCGGTGGGATCTGGAGCTGACGGGGGGCGTGCCCTGCGACAGCCTCTCCGTCACCTGCCTGTACGACAAGGGGATGGCCGACGTTCTGCCCAGGGCCACCCGGTTCACCGCCGCCTGGGGCGGGGAGACCATGCTCCGGGGCGTGGTGGACGCCTACGAGATCTCCATGTCCGAGCGGGGCCTGCTGGCCACCGTGGAGGGCCGGGGGATGGCGGCGCTCCTGCTGGACAACGAGTCGGAGGCCGTGACCTACGAGCGGGCCACGCTGGGGGAGGTGCTGGGCGGCCATGTCTCCCCCTACGGCATCTCCGTGGGGCGGCGGCAGGATGTCTCCGGGGACGGCTATGTGGTCACCTCCGGGTCCAGCCAGTGGAAGGCCCTGCAGGGGTTCACCCGGCGCTTCGGCGGCTTTGACCCCTACTTCACCCGGGAGGGGACGCTGATGGTAGAGCCCCTGTGGGGCAGCGGGAAGACCTTGCAGGTGGACGATGGCACCCCCCTGCTCTCCCTCCAGAAGCGGGAACAGCGCTACGGCGTCATCTCCGAGGTGCTCATCCAGGACAAGGTCCAGGGCATCAGCCACAGCGTGGAGAACGCCGCCTTCAAGGCCGCCGGAGGACAGCGGCGGCATGTGCTCTATATGCCCCGGAGCACCGCCGATTCCAGGCGCTACACCGGGCAGTATCAGATCGCCCAGTCCGCGCTGGAACAGGTGGAGATCGTTCTGGTCCTGCCCCGGGCCTTCGCCGCCTTCCCGGGGGACCGGGTCTCTCTGGGCTGCGGCAGGCTGGGGCTTGCGGGGAGCTATGAGGTGGTCTCTGCCCGCAGCCGCCTGGATGAGGACGGGGAGCGGACAGAGATCGTATTAAGTGTGAGGTGATGAAGAACATATGTGGCTATCCAAAGCGCTGACCCTCCAGAGGGCGGCGGAACAGGAGGGCACCGCCGCCGACATGGGCGTGACCACCATCGGCGGCGGCAGTGCCAGCGTGATGACCCGGGGGGAGCAGCGGGACCTGGAGGTCTTTGCCCCCGGCGGGCTCATCTGGCAGCCCAGGGCCGGGGATACCGTGCTGGTGGTCAAGGGCGGCGTGGGCTGTCAGGAGCGATGCGTGGTGGCGGCGGAGACCTCTGCCGCCACACCGGTGGACATGAAGCCCGGGGAGCTGTTCCTCTACGCCTGCAACGGAGCCTCCGTCTTCCTCAGGGGCGACGGGACCATCGCCGTGGAGGGCGATGTGTCCCTCAAGGGCGATGCGGACGTGGAGGGGAACGTGTCCATCGTGGGAAACCTGGAGGTCCGGGGGAATGTGAAGCTCCAGGGCGCGGTGGAGATCAGCGGCTCCCTCACCATCAACGGCGAGCCCTACCGGCCCTGCCGGTGCGGCATGTAGGGAGGGAGAGCGTGGAGACAAAACTCATCAACGGCGACTATGTGGCCAACGGCCTGGGCGGCGTGGTGCGCTGCAAGGGGGACGAGGCCCTGCTGGCACGGGTCCTCTACCGCCTCACCGCCCGGCGGGGGCAGTTTCCGCCGATGCCCGCACTGGGGAGCAGGCTGTACCTGCTGGGGCGGGAGAGCGTGGCCCAGCGGCCCTCGGCGGCCCGGCTGTACGTGGCTGAGGCCCTGGCGGAGGAGGATGTGAACGTTACAGACGTACAGCTGGGCCCTGCCGGGGAGGGGCGGATGGAGGTCACCGTCTCCCTGGAGTACCGGGGGACGGACCTGACCATCACATTGACTGTATAGTGAGGAGTGAGAACTGTGGGAAAGACCATCGACGAGATCTATCAAGAAATGCTCTCTGTGTTCGGCGAAAAAAGCGGGTACCTGCCCAGCGCCTCCTGCGACCTGGCGGCCCGGCTGTACGCCGCGGCGGCACAGATCCAGGCCCTCTATCTCCAGGCCCAGTGGCTTCTGGACCAGAGCTTCCCTCAGACCGCCCGGGCGGACTACCTGGACCGCCACGCCCAGCTCAGGGGCATCAGCCGGGCCATCGCCACCTGCGCCACCGGGACACTGCGCTTCGGCATCCAGGCGGCCATTGGCAGCGACCTGCCCATCGGCGCGGGCACGGTCTGCATGACCGGCACGGGCGTCCGCTTTGCTACCACGGAGGACGTGGTCCTGCGGGCGGGAGAGCTGTATGTGGACGCGCCCGCCATGGCGCTAGAGCCCGGCAAAGAGGGGAATGTGGCCCCGGAGACAGTGACCATCATGGCCGCCATGCCCGTGGGCATCCGGGCCTGCACCAACCCCGAGGCATTCAGCGGCGGCGACGACGCGGAGAGCGACGAGGCCCTGCGCCGCCGTCTGCTGGACAGCTACCGGCGGCTCCCAAACGGTGCCAACGCCGCCTACTACGAGCAGGCGGCGCTGTCCTTCACCGGCGTGGCCGCCGCTGTCGCTGTGCGCACGCCCAGAGGGGTGGGGACTGTGGACCTGTATGTGGCCACTGACGCGGGACTGCCTGATGCGGAGCTCCTCCAGGAAATCTACAGCTACCTTCAGGAAAAACGGGAAATCTCCGTGAACTTGCAGGTGCTTGCCCCGACGACGGCAAATGTCAATATTACGGTATCTATCCGCCCGGCGGCGGGCTTCACCTTCGCCCAGGCAAAGGAGGATGCCGAGGCCGCTCTGCGCGCCGCCTTCACCGGGGCACTGCTGGGCAAGGGGGTCACCTTGGCCTTCCTGGGGAACCTCCTCTATGACCTGGAGAGTGTGAGCAACTACCGGTTTGCCCTGCCGGCGTCAGACTTGGCGGCCAGATCGACAGTGCTCCCCAAGCTGGGGAATATCACGATCCGGGAACTGGGGGGCTGATATGGGGGCGAGATATAGCGGCCATCTGCGGGAGCTGCTGCGGCCTTTGGGGGTCTACGACCTCTCGCCGGAGAGCCTCAGCGGCAGTGAATTGGAAGCTCTGGGGGCCGGTCTGGATGCGCTGAGCGACAGGCTGGACGATGTGGAGCGGGAGAGCGCCCTCTCCACCGCCCAAGGCGAGGGGCTGGACCGGTTGGAGGCGCTCTTTGCCCGCACGCCGGTCCACTATACCACCGAACTGCGCCGGGGGGCCATCGCCGCCCTCCTGCGCATCGGCGGGGACAGCTTTACCCTCAGTGCGATCAATTCCGCCATCTCCGGGTGCGGCATCAACGCGTTGGTTGAAGAGAAGAATCAGGTCGGTTATGTCCGGGTCATCTTCCCGGACGTCGTCGGCATCCCGGACGGGATCGACCAGATCAAGGAGATCGTTCTCGATATCCTCCCCACCCATCTGGATGTGGAGTTCTACTTCCGCTTCCTGACTTGGGCGGAGTGCCACGCCCACCAGTACTCCTGGTCGATCGTCCAGGGGAAAAACTATACCTGGTACGAGTTCCAGTGCGCTATTTGATAAAAGATTTTTTGCCTATCCTCTTTTGCGGAGGATAGGCTTTTCTTTGCTTTTTATGGCCTTTTGATGTTATGGAGCTTTCTTTTTGATGGAAGAATCGATATGAATAGTTCTTTTATAAAACGGATGATTCTGTGCGGTATTTTGAATTTTTGAAATCGATTTTCCGGTTTTGGGGAGCGATGGGTACCGTTGGACTACCAGGCATCAATCATTCAAAAGCCTTGCAATTCCTTGGCTCATAACTGATATATTTAACATAGATTCCGGCTCTGCTACCAACCCGCCAAAATCCGCTACCAGCATTCC
>CAJUOA010000087.1 GCA_910587785.1 uncultured Oscillospiraceae bacterium
CGGCACTGGTATACTTTGTGGCGAAATTTGGCCCTTTTTACTTGACTGCTTACACCTTACCTGCCGGAGTAAAATCTAAAAATTCTATGAGGTGAAAAATATGATAAGCAAAGTATTCTCAGTCACAAATAAAAAAGGCGGTACAGCCAAGACCACAAGTGCGTTGAATCTGGCCGCTGCCTTGCATACCGCAGGAAAACGGGTTTTGATGATCGACAATGACCATCAAGGCAACCTGACGGCCGCCAGCGGCCTTACCCCGGCTGAGCAGAAATATACGCTTGCGAACCTGCTGCTCGCTGCCATCGACTGCCCAGAGGATATTGACTTGCATTTACATCGTACGGTGCTTACCATCAAAAAAGGGCTGGACCTGATTCCTTCCAATAGGCGGCTCACGGATGCAGCTGCACGGCTCCAAGTGATGCAGCTCTCGCAGTACAGCTCTTGTGGCAATGCGGAGCGGTACTGCGAACAGGTAATGGACAGCCTGTTCGCATCGCTGAAAGGCAACTACGATTATATTATCATTGACTGTGGTTTGCAACATGAATTGCTCACAATCAATGCCTTGGCGGCGGCATCTGACTACTGCATCATCCCAGTGCAGGCCCACTTCCTAGCCAGCGAGGGCATCCCGAATGTGCTGGATATGGTTCATTCGGTGCAGACTCGGTTCAATCCGAAGCTACAAATCGCCGGAATCCTGCTGACCATGTACCAATCCCGTCCCCAGCTTTGTCAGAGTGTTCGCGAAAGTGTTGGCGAAATTTATGGAGAGAACTTCCATGTATTTGAGCGGCCTATTGAATACTCCATCAAGGTAGCGGAATGCCCTGCCGCTGGTCAAAGCATTTTTGAACACGCACCCAAGAATGCGGCGGCGGAATCCTACCGCAGTCTGGCAGAGGAGGTGCTGCGGCTTGGGTAAAAGCGGTGTAAATGATCTGGTGAGGGGCCGAATGTCTGCAACACGGCGGGCATCAGAATTAGAAACCAGTAACGAGGCATATCAGAAGATATTTCGGGAGATCCCTCCGTCCAGCCCTTCCGCAATCCGCGATTTGCCGCTGGACAAGCTCATCCCGTTCTTTACAGCGGACATCGGCTTCAAGCCCTACCCGCCATCTAAACTGAAGGCGTTCGCTGAACAGCTCAGCGAGGAAGGGCTAATGGTTCGGATCATCGTTCGGCCCATAGGGGATGGCAGCTATGAGATTTTAGCCGGACACAACCGGGCCAATGCTGCAAAATTGGCTGGGTGGACAGAAATCCCGGCAGAGGTAGTGGATGCAGATGATGCGAGAGCGATTGTAATCGCCACCTCGACCAACCTGATTCAACGGCAGAATCTCAGTATTATGGAACGCGGTAAGGCATACAAGGCCCTGCTGGATGCAAAGAATCGAAATGGGCAGCACAATGCTCTCGCAAATGAAACAACCTTTGGCGAGAATCGCCAAAGGTACAATGCCAGAAAATTAGTCGCGGAATTTTTCAGTGTCACCGAGTACGAAATCCGGAAAGCGGTCAAGTTGACGCGGCTGATCCCAGAACTATGCAATATCATAGAGAATACACCCAAACAGCTGAACCTGGCCTGCGCCGATCTCGTTGCTGATTATGATGCGGACTCTCAGCAGGCATTTGTGGAAATGTGCAGTATTGAGGGCTATCAGATCAACAAAGCCGCCATACAGCACATCGTCCGCCGCTGTCCGCCTCCGTCCGCAGACCGGCAGGCTGTTTTCCAAGCTTGGCAGGAGGCCAGAGACGCAGCCTACAAGCGGCTCGCCGCCCCGCCCAGGAAAATCTCTTTCAATCGTAAAGTGTTTGCGCCGTATCTGGAAAAGGTGGGCAGCGATAAGGAACTGGAGAAGCTGTTTCTGGAGTTTTTGCGGGAACGGGTGAAATGAGCAATAAAGGGGCTGCAAATCGCAGCCCCTCGATTCGACATTTTCTGCTGTCAGCAGTACCACCCGCTCCCCCTGCGCGTCAAGCGCGATTCTGTCGCAGCAGATCATTCACAGCTTGATACAGCCATTAACTTGGCTGTATCAAGCAATTTTTATACCCCAGGAGGTGAACCCCATGCAAGACCTGTATCCACGCCCCCACAGCCCATTTGACGACACGGCCATCGAGCGTCTGCGCCGGATGGGGCTGGCAACAGAGGAGGATGCCCCGGAACGCGATGCCATGGCCATACTCAGCGCCGTCTTCGCCGGACAGCTCTACGACGACCTCTGCGATTACTACCAGGATTATGAAGATGTCCGGGAACTGTTGGCTCAGCTTTTTGATGAAGCGGAAAGCGCCGATCCCAAGCAGAAATTCCTGCTCATCTGCCTGCAATATGACGGCATGTTCCGCGACCTGCCCGGCCCCGTCTGGTGGATCAGCGGAAGCCCGGAGTTTGCGGAGCTGTTCGCGGATGGATTCCTGTCCCATTTGAAAACGCTGAAGGAGGAAGCCACAACATGAAAGACGTACTCGTTTACCAGCTGCCGGGTACTCCCGCCCAGGCGGCCCAGTTTATCGAGGGCCTGGAGCCTAAGCTGCGGGAGAAACTGCTGCGGCAGATCATCCCCCTGCCCCGTATGCCGCCCTCTATCCTGCGGGAACCCCACTACAAGCACTTCACCCTGGAGCGGTACCGCAGTCTCTATGAGGTCCGGGCGAAAAACGGCATTGCTGTCCGCATTATCTTTACGATCCTGCCGGAGGGAAGAGTCCTGCTGCTGTATGGATTCTCAAAACGGCAGTCCAGAGACACCATGCGGGCCCTGGACCAATCCCTGCGAATACTGGCGGCGTTCCGGGAGCATCCGGAACACGCGGTAGAATACAAGATCAAGGAGGAACCATCATGAAACCCATCCACATCGCACTCACCCTGGCAGCCGCGCTGGCTCTGGCCGGCGCGGGATTTCTATGGAGAAGGAGGAAACTGCGGCCGTGAAAAAGTGCATCCTGTCCCTGCTGCTGGCGTTGGCCCTCTCGGCCAGCGCCTTTGCTATGGAGATCCCCACGAATACCGTGGTGCAGAATCTCAACGGCAGCCAGCAGCTCATCAAGACCTACACGCTATCCCCGGACGCAGACCCGCAGAAGCTCATCGAGGAGCCCTTCGAGCTGGAGGGCTACGCCTATGCCTTCGCGGACATCGTGAAAACGGAGAACCATGTGGCGGATACGGACCGCCACACAGAAACGGTGACCCTGGAAACCAGCACCAACGAACTGGCCAGCATACTGGAGCAACTGCTTCCCGTCATGGAGTACGACGACGGGCTCTACAGCGGCACACTGTCCCTGGATCACACCAGCATCCGCACTGAGGCATCCGGCTACACCACCAAGAGCCGAAAGATCTCCACTACCAAGACAATCGGTCCGGTAGACCGGAACGATATGTCCTATGTCCCTGCCACCACGGTCAAGGACGGCGTAACGCTGAGCCTGTCCGGCGTAGACTGGCAGATTATCGGCACAGACGTGGTGGGCGATTCCCTGGCTCCCACCACCTATCAGGCGGTGGCCAGTTATTCCGGCAAAACCTATTATCAGGCTGCCACCGGGTATGTCACCACGGCAAGCTATGTGGGCGACATCACCCGTGACGGCGTGGAGAGCGTCACCTATAAGGTGACCTATCTGGGAAAGCCGGTCACAGAGGAAGAGCAGGCCGACACCGCTGACAGTATGGATGATCCCGCCGGTGCGGACCGTGTGCATTCGGCAAAGGCGACCGCAGCGGAGGCTTTGCCGTATATCACCGGCGGCCTCGCTGTGCTGGCTATCGTTGTGCTGGCTGTCCTGCTGCTGCGCTCCCGCAGGGAGGTCCGGCTGCTCCAGGAGCCGGAGGATGAAGCAAATCAGGAAACGGAGGAACATGAGTAATGACAATGAAAAACCGAGTTTGCAGCGCCATTATGGCGCTGTTCATCTTTTACGCCATGGCGGCCAACGCTATGGCGGCAGACTATTCCTTTACCACGGACGCCCCCCAGGACTACTACGGGGACACCTCTTATGAGGACATCTACGGCTCCCAGTATAACTACGGCGGTCCGAACGTGGTGGACTTCCAGATCCCGGAGCTGGAGTACGGCATCCTCAGCACTACCCAGACGGGCGTTATGGAACCGTCCATCCTGCGGGGCCTACAGCCCAGCGTGGCAACTATGGAGGGTGCGGGCGGCTACGGCGTCAGCGCGGACGGTACAACCGAGATCTACGGCGGCCTGTATACCGCTTCCATGGCCAGCACATCCCAGCAGGCAGCGATCACCAGCGTGGATGGTCTGGAACGTGAGGACGGCAGCATCGGCACACTGGAGATCCCTTCCTTGGGCATCTCCATGAAGGTATGGGAGGGCGAGACCTCCGCAAGTATGAAAAAGGGCCTGGGACACTATACCTCTACGTCTGCCTGGGATGGAAACGTAGGGGTGTGTGGCCACAACAGAGGAAGCAAGTACGTGATCGGCTCCATCAAGGATCTGCGGCAGGGGGATACGATCACCTACACCACAAAGCTCGGCACACGCACCTATCAGGTGGTCACTGTGGAAACCATCAGCAACGATGACTGGAGCTATCTGCAGTCCACAATGGATAACCGGCTGACCATTACGACCTGCCTTGCAGATCACCCGGAGAGCCGTATCTGCGTCCAGGCGGCAGAGGTTTTCGGATAAGAACTTTTTATGAACACCTTTCTGAAAAGGATGTGATATAGTGGAAAATGCGAAAAATCCAGAACAAATGGGGGTGAAACCGTTTTATCGGCGTAGGGAAATAAAATAAACCTTTGACATGGCCGGTTTTCTGTATTATGGTGGATTCAGGAAAACTTTTTGCAGAGAAACCGGCATTGAACAGAGCGTTTATCTGACGTTCCCAACCGGCGGCCAGGGCAGCGCGCGGCCCTGCTGGAGCCAGGCGGAACAGACTAAAATGCCAGCGGTGCGGTTTCTTCTGTGCAGTCTGCAAAAGGTTCAGGACAAGTGCATAGGAATAGAAATGGAGGAAATTATGAACCGAATCAAAGGAACCGTCCTGATCGCGGCAGGCGTATTGGCGGGACTGCTTCTCAGCAGCCCGGCATCCAGCGCGATGGCCAGTCTCATGGCCGCACCCAGCAGCCAGACCTTTTACCTGGATGACCAGCGTATCAGCCTGGAAGCATACGAGATCAACGGCAGCAACTACGTGAAGCTCCGGGACATCGGACAAGCGGCGGATTTCAGCGTCACCTACGACGCCGCAGCCAACAGCGTCCGTATTGAACCGGACAAGCCCTACACAGAGGAGGTGAAAACCCCCGCAGAATCCCAGACAGCCCCTGGCGCACTCAGCACCAATGCGGATGGTTCTATCAATGTCCCGCAGGATGGCAGCCGGTACGTCCCGCAGGAAGGAGATGTCATTCGTTGCGATGACGGAACCAATTATACCATTACGGACGTAAGCCTGTATGACAAGAGTTACTTCGCGGACGGTCCGGTAGGACCCCTGCCGGAAGCCACCTGTGACTGGAGCCAGTTCGACCAGCCGGAGCTGCCAAAAGGGGAAGTGCGACACTATTCCCAGCAAACCGGCGATTACATCTTCATCCGCAACTTATACGAAACCCGCCGAATGCTCTACAGTCTCTATAACGCCATGGGAGAGGACGAGTGGATCATGCAGAGCGGCAGCCCGAGGATGCGGGGGGATGGAACGCCCTGGGTCCACATCCATCTAACCCTGCCGGCAGATATGGAAACCGCCCCCTTCTGGCCCTGGCGGGAAGAGGCTGTACCAGAGGTACTCCACTCCTGTCCCGGCGGAGATTATTACCTAGAGGTCTGGGACGTATTCAAAAACGGCAAGTTCATTCGGACGGAATATCATCTGCGCTGAAATACAGCGCACAATACCGGGCGGTGTGCCAGCAGGCGCACCGCCTCTCCTATTGGCGGAAAGCGCATATCCCATGCGGGATATGTGCTTTTCTTATACAAAATTTCAGAGGAGGAACACCATGAAGCGAAAACTCTTAGCCCTGCTCCTGACGCTGCTGACAGTGTTGGGGATGTTCCCGGCCACAGCCCTGGCGGCTTCCAGCGAGGAGGAGGCCCTGGGCGAGATCGACATCTATTCGGACGGTACTGCTCTTGATTACCTGTCTATCAACGGTGCCGCCCGCTCCCAAAAGTATACATACTACAATTTTACCGATAAGGATGGCAATATCAACGAAATACCGTGCTATTGTGTTAACCCCAACACGGCGGGTGTCCCGCAGACAGTCCCCGCTGGTACCGGCATCGAATATCTGGCCAACCAGAAATGTACAGATACCAAGGTGCTGGGCATCGTGGCCTCCGGCTATCCCCATGTGGCGCTGGATAAGCTGGGGCTGAACAGCAAGTACGAAGCCTACTACGCCACCAAGATGGCGTTATGGTGCCATCTGCTGTCCAACTGGAGCGTCTATGACCTGAAGGTCAACCCCGCCTGCTCCGACCAGGCGGCGGCCCAGCGGGTGCTGAAGGCTGCGAAAGACATCTACCAGACCGGCATGTACTGGACCAAGCCCCTCAGCCCCAAGCTGACCGCCACCCCCGACCAGCCCAACCCCTATCCCGTCACCATTGACGGCAAAGGGTATATGCAGCAGGTCTATCAGGTGGTGAGCGAAACCTGGGTGGACGGCGGCTGGCTGCATGTGCAGTTTGCCGACTCTTCTTCCGTTCCCACCGGCACACGGATCATTGACAAGGACGGAAATGACTGTACCCAGATCAGCTGTATGGAAAGTACCGGCAACGGCTTTGCCGGACAGTTCACCATCCTGATCCCCCAGGAGTCCATGGACGAGGGAGACGGCAGCGTCCAGGTGGAGATTTCCGGCATAGGCCACAACTACGCCATCTTCTACGCCACCTGCGCCGAGACGGACAAGTACGGCAATCTCCAGAAGTATATGGCTGATACAGATCCCCGGCACCCTATCAAGGTGGACGTGATTGCCAGCTACAGCAAGAATCCCCCTCCCCCGGACAATCCCCCACCCGAAAATCCTCCGCCTGAGATTACTCCTCCGGGCGACCTCCTGATCATCAAGCGGGATGCCGGGACACTGGATCTGCTGGACGGGGCCATCTTCGAGGTTGTCGGCCCCAACGGCGACACCATCGGCTCCTTCTCCTCGGTGGGCGGCGAGGTTTCCGTCCCCAATCTGGAGCCCGGAAATTACACGGTTTATGAGCGTGTACCGCCCAAATACTACCTTCTCAGCGATGAGCCCGCCCGGAACGTGACGGTGAAGACGGGCGAAACCGCCACCCTCACCTATGACAATGAGCCCTTCGGCAGTCTGCGGATCGAGAAGGTCAGCGATACCGGCGACAGGCTGCCGGGTGTAACCATCCAGATCAAGCACATCGAATCCGGCAGGACCTACACCGGCCAGACAGAGGAATCCGGCGCTATCGAGTTTACGGAGCTGAAGCCCGGCGCATACGAGGTGCGCGAGATCGCCGGCATCAAGGGCTGGCAGCTGGACCCGGACAGCGTCAAGACTGTGACCGTGGTCACCGGCGAAACCTCCACCGTCACCTTCGTCAACAAGGAGCTTCCCGGCCTGCGGATCATCAAGTACGACAGCAGCAACAAGGAAGTGCTGTCCGGCGTTACCTTCGAGATCTGGCGGGACGGCGAATCCCTGGGCAGCTTTGAGACTGGCGAGCTGGGCGAGATCCTGCTTACCGCCCTGACCCCCGGCACATACGTGGTGCAGGAAAAGTTTGTGGGTGATGAACATATCATCGACAGCACTCCCCAGCAGGTGGAACTCCGCGCCGGGGATGGGATCAAGCAGCTCGTCTTCTACAATGACAAGAAGCCCGGCATGAAGCTGGTCAAGGTGGACGCCAGCGATCCCTCCAGGGTCATTCCCAACGCCAAGTTTGAGATCAAGTCCGTGGACGGCAGCTTCGGCCCGGAGGAATACATCACGGATGAACACGGCGAGATCGACCTGAGCAAGCTGCCTCCGGGCGCGTATGTGGTGACGGAGATCTCCTGCCCCGGCTACATCATAGACGAGGCCCAGCGGATCATCCAGCTGGACGGCAATGAGACGGCAAGATTTGTGTTCACCAATCACATCAAGCCGTCCCTGCGGCTTATCAAGAAAAGCTCGGATGGTTCGCCCCTGGGCGGCGTACATTTCCGTATCGCCAAGATTGAGGACGGAACCCGGTATCTGGACCGCATCACCAACGACCAGGGCGAGATTTTGATTTCCGACTTGGAGCCGGGTGTGTATTCTGTGCGTGAAACCGCCACGACCTCCAATCACATCATCGACATTCGGGAGTACCACGTGGAGCTGTTCCCCGGCAAGACTTCCGAGATCACCATTGAGAACCAGAAGCGGCCCAATCTCATCGTTTACAAGCACGATGCCGATACCGGCGAACCCATTCCCAACACGGTTTTTACTGTCCGGGCTGCGGATGGTCACAGCGTGGATGAGATTAAGACCGACGCCAACGGCAGGGCGGAGCTGAAGAATCTGCTGCCCGGCGTGTACGAGGTCAGCGAGAAATCTGTTCCCGCGCCCTGGCTGCAGGATGCTCCGGCCCAGATGGTGACGCTCTATCCCAACCGGGACCACACCCTCTACTTCAAGAACCACAAGAAGCCTACTCTGACGGTGAACAAGGTGGACAGCGTGACCGGCAGTCCCATCAAGGGGGCGAAGTTCGAGGTATGGTACGGCAGCAACAATACCACCACCGGCGAGCTGAACAGCCTCGGCACGTACTTCTCGGACGCAAACGGTCAGTTTATCCTGGACCTGCTTCGGGACGGCTGGTACAAAGTGACTGAGCTGGAACCCGCAGCCGGTTTCACCATCAAGGAACCGGCTACCCAGGAGTTTTATATCAAGGGCGGCGAGAGCAAAACCATCACCTTTGAGAATGTGCCGCTCAACGCAATAGCGGTTGAGAAGTACGACAGCGTGACCGGCGAGGCCCTCCCCGGCTGTACCTTCCAGCTCCGCTATCTGGCCGGGGCATCCGGCACAGGCGGGAACGTCATCGGTACGAAGGTGACAGGGAAAAACGGCACCGCCCTCTGGACAGGTTTGAAACCCGGAACGTATATTTTGGAGGAGGTCGATCCGGCGGACGGCTACTCCATTATCCAGTCCTCTGAAACCATTCTGCTGGCAGATAACGGCGAACAGAGCGTTGTTACCGTCAGGTTCACCAATGCTCCGGATGGGATGCTCCTGATCCGGAAGGTCTGCTCCGTCAACCCCTCCGTCACCCTCCAGAACGCTGAGTTCAAGATCATCTATGCGGACGGAACGGTAATAGGCGACAGCAATGGCATTTTTAGGACAGATGAGAACGGCGAGATCAGGATCACCGGCCTGAAGCCCGGAAAGAGCGTGGTCGTGACCGAGACACAGGCTCCTGCCGGTTTCATCCTCGATACCCAGTCCCAGACCGTCCAGGTGAAGGAAGGTAAAACCGTCTCCCTGACGTTCAAAAATCAGCCAAAGGGGGCTATCATCGTTCAAAAGCGGGACAGCGATACCAACGCGCCCCTTCCCGGCGCTGAGTTCCGCATCACTACCGCCGCCGGCTGCGAGGTGGGCCTGGACGGTGTGATCGGCACGTCCACTCTGACCTCCAACGGCATCTTCACCACGGACGCCCAAGGAGAAATCAGGATCACCAATCTGGCTCCCGGCGCATACGTTTTGACGGAGATCAAAGCTCCGGCAGGGTATGTGATGGATTCCCCCAGCACCAACGTGGTCATTGGCGCTAATGGCGATACGCAAACGGTTATCGTCACAAACACCAAAAAGGGCGGCCTGATAATCGAGAAGTACGATTCTGTGACCAGGCAGCCCCTCGTTGGCGCGCAGTTCAAAGTGACCACCGCCAGCGGCGAGCTGGTACCGGACAATGAGGGGCTCACCAGCAGCAACGGCCTCTACACCACCGACCGCAACGGGCAGATCGTCCTCTCCAAGCTGCTGCCCGGCACGTATGTCGTTGCAGAGGAAAAGGCTCCGGATAATTACCGTAAGGACCCCACGCCCCAGACGGTGGTGGTCAATGCTGGGGACACGCAGACTCTCAGATTTTATGACGATCCCCTCTGTACGCTGACCATCCTGAAGCGGGATGCTGTGACCAAGAAGCCCCTGGCGGGAGCCGCCTTCACCGTTCGGGACAGCGAGGGTAAAGCTGTCGGCCCCAACAACGGCAGCTACGTCACCGGCTCGGACGGTACGGCGACTGTCACTGGTCTGGAGCCCAACGCCACCATTGTGGTATCGGAATCCAAGGCCCCGACAGGGTATATCCTGGATCAGACCCCGAAGAATATCGTGGTTCGCTCTGGCGCTGCCAACTCCCTGACCTTTGACAACGAGCCTGCAACAACGCTCATTATCCAGAAGTTTATTGAAGGTACGGAAAATGAGCCCCTGTCCGGCGTGGCGTTCAAGGTCACGGACGGCAGCGGCGCGGCAGTCGGCCCTGATGATGGGACCTACTACACCGACAAGGCCGGAGAGATCGTTCTGAGCGGCCTGGAGCCCGGAACCACCGTCAAGGCACGTGAGATCAAGACGGTGGAGGGCTTTGTGCTGGATGGCACTCCCCAGGACATTCTCATCAAAGGCGGGGAGGTCCAGCGCCTGACCTTCTGGAACAAGCGTGATAACTCCCTGACCATCCTGAAGCAGAGTACCGACAAGACCCCGCTGACCGGCGCGATATTCCACGTAACTGACGAGGACGGCGCGGCTATCGGCACAAACAATGGCCGCTACACCAGCGACCGCAACGGGCTCATCACCATTACCGGCCTCCAGCCGGGGCAGATCCTCATCGTCACCGAGGAGAAGGCCCCCAACGGATATGTGCGGGATATGACTCCCAAGACCATCAAGATCAAGCAGGGCGTGGCCAACAGCCTGATCTTTGAAAATGCCCGCGCGGGAAGCTTGGTCATCAACAAACGCAGCTCTGTGGACAAGAAGACCCCGCTGGAGGGCGTGACGTTCAAAATCACCACCACCAGCGGCGAGTTCCTGCCGGACGAAAACGGAAAGATCAGCTCCAACGGTCTGTACTATACCGATGAGAACGGCCAGATCATCCTCAACGGCATCGTGGGTACGCTGGTGATAACCGAGCAGCAGACCATTGACGGTTACACCATCCACGAGGCCAACCGGACGCAGACGGTGGAGGTCAAGCCGGATGATACGCAGACACTTTATTTTTATAACGATCCCCTGTGCAGCCTGACCATAACAAAAGTGGATTCCGTCACCGGAAAACCTGTTCCGAACACGGAGTTCACAGTCAAGTACAGCAATGGCGTCCTCATTGGGAAATACACCACCGGAAAAGACGGTACGGTTACGGTGACCGGCCTCCAACCCGGCAGCACTGTCGTGGTCACAGAGACGAAGGTTCCTAATGGGTATGTGCTGAACCCGACTCCGCAGATCATCGTGGTAAATAATGGGACGGGCAACTCTCTGACCAGCGGCAGCGGCTCCACTGGTTCCGGCAGCGGGACAGGCGGCAATGGCGGCAACAACCTGGATTTTGAAAATGATCCCACGACCACGCTCACGATCCAGAAGTTCGTGGACGGAACAGAGAACCAGCCCCTGAAGGGCGTGGAGTTCCTGGTCACGGACGGCACAGGCGCTGTGGTAGGACCCAATAACGGCTACTACACCACGGACAAGGACGGCCGCATCACCATCCCCAACCTGGAGCCGGGTACGACTATTACCGCGCGGGAGACAAAGACGCTGGATGGCTACATCCTCAATCCCACGCCCCAGACCATTACCATCAAGACCGGCGAGGGCCAGACAATGACCTTCTGGAACAAGAAGGCCGGAGGGCTCATCGTCAACAAGGTGGACGCTCTGACGAAGAAGCCTTTGGCAGGTGTGAAGTTCAAGATCACCTATGCGGACGGCAGAAATGTGGATATGGATGGCGGAAAAATTTCTTCTAACGGACTGTATACCACGGATGCCCTGGGCCAGATCAAGATTCTGGGCATCACCGGCACTGTCATCGTAGAGGAGATCGAGACGCTGCCCGGCTACACCATCGACCCCAATACCAGGAGCCAGACGGTGGTGGTCAATGCCAACGATACCCAGACGCTTACCTTTATCAATGCCTCTGTCGGCGGACTGGAGCTTATCAAGGTATCCTCCAGCGACAAGTCCCGGCGGATCACCGGCGTCACCTTTGAGATCCGGAAGATGGACGGCGCTCTGGTGAATACTGTGACCACCGGCGATAATGGCCGCGTCCATGTGCCGCTGGATGCCGGAGACTACTACGCGGTGGAGATCGAAGCGGCGGACGGCTTCAAGATCGACAGCACGCCCCACTATTTCACCATCAAGGACAATGAGACAACGACCTTGACTGTTACCAACGCCCCCTTCTCCGGGATCATCATCCATAAGGTGAACAGCGTCACCGGCGAGGGGATCTACGATGTGAAGTTCCTGCTCTACGATCAGAACAAGAACCCCATCGGGGAGTATTCCACCGACAACGAGGGCTACATCTATATAGATGACCTCACTGTTCAGGGCAAGGGTAAGCTGTTCATCCGCGAGCTGGAAGCAGCCCCCGGCTACGAGCTGGACAAGGAGTACAAGACCATCTATGTCCAGCCCGGTAAAACGGTGGAGATCGAGTGGAAGAATGTTCCCATCACGGGCCAGTTCCAGGTCTATAAGTACGCCGCTGAGTACAACGAGGTCACCGGCACGCCCGCCGGCGCTCCGCTGAAGGGCGCGGTGTATGAGATCAGCGAAGTCCGCAGCGGCAAGGTGGTTGATTACATCACCACGGATGCCAGAGGCGTGGCGGCCTCCAAGCCCCTGCCCCTGGGACGATATAAGATCGTGGAGGTCACAGCGCCGCCTTACTGGAAGCTCAGCGGAACGGCTTTCGATGAGACGCTGGAATACTCCGGCCAGATCATCAAGGTGTCCGACTACGACAAGCCCTCCAACCTGGGCGTGACCATCACCAAACGGGGCAACGCCGAGGTGCTGGCGGGAAGCCAGATGCGCTATGACTTCACGGTGGCCAACACCAGCAACGTGCCGCTGGAAAACTTCTTCTGGCACGACCGTATCCCCACCGATGCGGCCACAGCCATGCTGCTGACCACCGGAACCTACAGTGCGCGGCTCAATTACCGCATCCTCTACAAGACCAGCTCCGGCGGCGACTATCAGGTGCTGGCCTCCAATCTGGCCAGCACCAGCAGCTATGCCTTCAACCTTAACGCCATTCCCACCCAGGCGGGAGAGAAGGTCACGGAGATCTATTTTGACTTCGGCAAAGTGCCCGTGGGCTTCCAGTCCACCACCAGCCCCACGCTGAGCGTGGTGGTCAGCGGCAATATCGCCAACGGCTACCAGCTGATAAACCGGGCCGACGCGGGCGGTAAGTACCAGGGTACATGGCAGACCGCCCAGGGATATTGGGTCACCATTGTCCGCAAGCTCAATACATCTACACCTAAGCTGCCCAAAACAGGCTATTAAGTACACCGGGACGGCTCCTGAAAAGGGGCCGTCCCAAACTATACCAAAACTGGAGGTGACTCTTTTGCAGACTCATTCCGAACCCGTGGCGACTGTACTGGACCGGACATCGCTTTTGATCGAACACGACCCTCACAGCCATCAATTCCAGCATTTGACGGAGCAGATGCTCATCGTTTTTTCCGCTGCTGGCGTGATCCCCGCCCTGGCCCGGCTGGAAGCTCAGCGATATGCCGCCCTGGCTGCTCTGCATGATATTGGGAAAAAGAATATCCCGGCAGCGATCTTAAACAAGCCCGGCACGCTGACGGCGGAGGAGTTCAACATCGTGAAGACGCATACCATCCAGGGTTGCAAGCTGCTGGAGGCCATCCCGGCATTGCGGCAATGTGACGATTTCTCTTCCGCCTGCGATGTCTGTCTCCACCATCACGAACGCTGGGACGGCAGGGGCTATCCGGACGGACTGGCGGGCAGGCATATCGCCCCGTGGGTGCATGTTGTGGGGCTGGCCGACGCTTTCGACGCCCTGACCCACCCCCGGGCCTACAAGCCCACCTACACCCCGGCCCAGGCCAGAGGAATGATCCTCTCCGGCGCCTGCGGTGCGTTTGACCCCAATATGCTGGAGTGCTTCGGGCAGCATATCCTGTCAACGCCAATTTGAAATTGTAAGAAAACGCCGAAGAAATTTTGTAGTTTT
>CAJUOA010000088.1 GCA_910587785.1 uncultured Oscillospiraceae bacterium
TATTGGATGTCCCCGCCGAACATCTCCTCCAGGGGGCGGGTAATGACCGCCTGGATCACGGACAGCTCGTCGTCCCTGCGCACGGAGCGGAACGAGAGGGACGTCCGGCCGGTGATGGCCCGGTCCTCAATGAGGATGTGGCCGGTCAGCCACCCGGTGCAGACGCCGATGAAGCGCTGCACCGCCTCGGTGGAGAAGTCGGAGGCGTACAGCGCCTCCTCCAGGGCCGGGAGGGTCTCCCGCTTCATCCTGTCGTGGAGCCGCTTGTGGACCAGATAGCCGGGATAGCGGATCTCCCGCATGTAGGCCTCTTCCTCCGCGAAGTGCTTGACGGCGTAGGCCTTGAAGTACTTGATCCCCTCTATACAGGCGAACCTGTCCTCGTGGCGCTCCACGTAGAGCTCCATGATCTTCTCTACAATGTCGAAAAGCTGACGGTGGGCGCTGTCGATAAGCTCCACACCGATGCCGAATCGATCCTGCCAATGGATCTGCTTCAATATGATCCCTTCTTTTCTCGCCCGCAGGACAGGGGCGGGTAAGGGCTGTGAAGGCGATCCGGCAAAGGGCCGGCGGCCGGAATGAGGCTGCTCCATCCCTATCCTGCGGGCTGCTCCATCCTATGCGCCCTGCGGGGGAGGCGTGACACAAGAGATGCTCCCCGCAGAGCATCTGCCCTGCGGGGAGCGTTTGTAGGAAGACCAACAGGCAAAAACCTGTTACAACGCTTACATGAGGGTGTAGCTGGCGGCGTTGATGACGGTCACGTCGGCGTCCTCGTCGGTCTCTTCGGCATCCTCTTTGACGTCCTCGGGCTCCTCACCGGCCAGGCCGACCCAGGCCACGTCCTCGGCCAGGGCATCGACGATCCTCTGCTGTTCCTTGGAGGCGCAGACCACGGCGGCACAGTCGGCGATCCCCACCAGCTTCTCCCGCAGGAGCTCCGGCGTGATGTCCTCCGCCAGGACGACCCGGGCGCAGTCCAGCACGCTCACGCCGTCGGCCGCATTCTCCAGGACGGCGGCGTCCAGCTCCGCCATGGCGCGGTCGCAGATTACAGTGCCGCCCACCACGCGCAGCTCGTCGAACGCCCAGCCCTTGGCCAGGACCTGGTCCTTCAGGCTCCGGCACACCCGCAGGTCGCCGGCCCGGAGATAGGTGATCTGGTCCAGCAGGGGGGCGCTCTCCGGGGTGACGTGCACGAGCCCGGCCACGTACAGCCTCCCGCCGTACCGCTTGAGCAGGTTCTCGTCCACCTTCACGCCGTCGCCCACGTAGACACAGCCGTCCGGCAGGACCACGATGTCCGCCCGCTCGTCGAAGAGGGGCACAGCGGCCTCCGCCAGGGATTCGGAGACCAGGAGCTGCCGGGTGGCGAAGCGGACGTTCTTCTCCGCGAGCTTCTCGAAGGCGATGTCCGGGGCCAGGGCCACCACCCGCCGGGCGGCGTAGTAGAGGGCGTCCTGCCTGGCCCGGAGGTGGAAGGTGCGGTCCAGCACGGTGTTCCTCTTGAGGACGATACTGCCGTCGGGGTAGGTGCTGACAGGGCCGTTGATCTGGAAGCCGCTCAGCAGGCCCGTCACGCTCTCGGGACAGGTGATGGGGCCGTTGATCGACATGCCCGCATAGCCGCGCAGGATCTCCTCACAGCCGGAGGCGATGTCCAGGGGTCCGTTGACTTGCAGATACACCTTCTCCTCCGGCACGGCCTGACCGGGGTGGATGGACATGGGGCCGTTGATGGTGGTGATACGCACGTCCCCGTCCAGCATCAAGTTTCCCGCGGCGTTCACCCGCACAGCGTACCTGCCCATCAGGGCCTGGGCGGCGGGGCTGGTGACGATGCAGGCAGTGTGGATCTCCACCTTATCGTAGGCGGAGAGGGTCTCCTCGGTGACCTTGCGGACGTCGCAGGTGGCGGCATTGATCTTGAGCTTCTTCATGGTGGTTCCTCCTTAAAATTTAAAACAGTTTTTCGTAATACTTGACCAGGCGTTTTCTTTCCGCGGCGTACTTGTCCATCCGCGCCAGGATCTGGGCGGTGGTGCTGCTCCTGCGTTTCTTCATGGGGGCTCCTCCTCAAAAACCGTCAAAGTTCATCGTAGTATTTGGCAAGGTGTCTTCTCGCGGAGGCGAGACGGGAGCGGACCGTGGAGGCGGGGAGCTCAAAGCGCTTGGCAAGCTCCGCGGAATTGCACCCGGCGAAGGTGCGCAGGACGAAGAGCTCCCGCTCCATGTCCGGCAGGAAGCCCACGAGCTGGGCCACAGCGGGGATGGAGAAGTCCTCCTCAAAGGAGGCGGCCATCAGGGGCTCCTCCCCTCCCAGCACCTCCCGGGACTGCTTTCGCATCTGATCGATATAGAGGTTCCGCGCCGTCTTGTACAGCCAGGAGCGCTGTCTGGACCGCCCCATGTCCTCCAGCTCGTCCAGATGGGCCATGGCCCGCAGGAAGGTCTCCTGGACCAGGTCCTCCGCGCCCGCCTGGGTCATGGCGGTGCAGTAGCGGAGCAGGTCCTTGCGAAATGTGGTGTAAAGTTCCTCTACCATGTCCAGTCTCCTCTCGTTGCGCCTTACACCCTTAAAACGGATGGGAAGGGCCAAGTGTTGACAAGATTTGAAAAAAATTTTTCTCTCCCGAAACCGTTCCCTTGTCCTATGGGTAATTCTGTAGTATAATAGCCATAGTATTTACGAGGGGAGCGTGTCCATGGTCGCCATCATCACGGACGTTCGATACCGCATGTCCCTGGCCCTCATCCGGTCCCTGGGACATGCGGGGGTGGAGGTCATCACCTGCGAGGGGGAGCGGTGCCGGGGAAACGCCGCCTCCCCGGCCCTGGGGGCGCGCTCCCGGTATGCCGCCCGCCATGTGTGGCTCCCGGAGGGCCCCGGGTACCTGGACGCCCTGGCGGACCTCTGCCGGGAGCTCGGGGCGGAGCGCGGGTGCCGTCCGGCCCTCCTGCCGGCGGGGGCCCGGACCCTGGGACTGCTGGCCAGGGACCGGGAGCGGTTCGAGGGCCTCTGCGGCCTGTGCATCCCCACCACGGAACAGCTGGACCTCTTTAACGACAAAGCCCGGGTCTCCGCTCTGGCGGAGGCGCTGGGAGTCCCTGTGCCGGGGCGGTATGTCCGGCGGGAGGGGGAGGACCCGGACGCCTTTTTCCGCCGGACGCCCCTGCCCTGTGTGGTCAAGCCCGTGTGCGGGGAGAAGCTGGGCCTCACCGCCGCCGGGCGGTACGCCGTGGCAGAGGACCGGGAGCGGGCGAAGGAGGCCTTTTCCCGCTTCGCCCGCCTCGCCGGGGAGGACCCGGTGGTCCAGGAGTACCTGCCCGGCGGGGCCCTGGGGTGCTCGGTGCTGGCCCGGGAGGGGGAGGTGACGGCCTCCATCTGTCACCGGAGGGTGCGGGAGTACCCCGTCACCGGAGGGCCCTCGTCCTGCTGTCAGTGCGTGACGAGGCCGGACCTGGTTTCCTGCGCGGAGGCCATGGTCCGGGAGACCGGGTATACCGGACTGGCCATGTTTGAATTTAAAGAGGACGCCGCCGGAAGGCCCCGTCTTCTGGAGGTCAACCCCCGGGTGTGGGGCACCTTCCCTCTGACCCGCGCGGCTGGGAGCGTGATTCCGCGGCTCTGGTGCGCCCTGGCCTGGAACGCCGGGAACCCGGACAGGCAGGCGCCTCTGCCCCAGCCGGGGCCGCTTCCGGAGACGAAGATGATCTTCGCCGCCTCGGACCTGATGGCGGCTCTGGGCTACGCCCGCCGGGGGCGTCCGGGGGAGGCGCTCCGGGCGCTGGGGGACTTCCTCAACCCCACCGTCCGGGACGGGCTCTTCGAGTGGACGGATATTCTGCCTGGGCTGGCCTACTACCGGTCCCTGCTGGCAAAGGAGCGGCATCCATGAGCATCTACCGGGTCGATCTGCATCTCCACACCGCCGCGTCGCCGGACGGGCGCTCCTCCCTAGAGGGCATCGCCAAGGCGGCCAAAGCGGCGGGGCTGGACGCCATCGCCGTCACGGACCACGACCTCTGCACCCCGGTCCCCGAGGTCCTGGAGGGGGTGGTCCTCATCCCCGGATGCGAGGTGTCCACGGCGGCAGGGCACATCACGGGGCTCTTTCTGGAGCGGCCCCTGCCCCTGGAGGCGCTGGGCCGTCTGCCCGCGCCGGAAACGGCGGTGGAGGCCATCCGGGAGGCCGGGGGACTGGCGGTGCTGGCCCATCCGTACCAGAGGCCGGGGGCCGCGCCGGAGCAGTTTACCTTCCCCCTGGACGCTATCGAGGCGGTCAACGCCCGGGCCTGCTTCAAGGTCCCGGAGGCCAACGAAAAAGCCGCCGCGCTGGCGCAAAAGCGCGGCCTCCCCGCTGCGGGCGGCAGCGACGCCCACGACGCCGCAGAGGTTGGGAACGCCTGCACGGAGCTGGAGGCGGAAGCGCTGACCCTCCCCGCCCTGCGGGAGGCTCTGGCGGCGGGCAGGAGCCGGGCGGTGCTCCGGCGGAACACGTCCCACCTGCGCAAGGGCCTGTCCCAGTGGACCAAGGCCCGGCGGGGCGGGAGCCTCCCCCGGCTGGGGAAGGCGGCGCTGTATCTGGGGTACTGCGCGGCGCTAGATATTGTGCGGCCTGTTGGAAAATAGCACCAAAAGCTTATAGACGCAGCATTGGAGGCGCATCTGCCCGCGTATCAGGGGCGGAGCATCGGGGCCGTGCTTTGGCGCAGCTTCCGGAGATGCCAAAGGCGGAGGGCGGAGCGGTACCGGATGGAACGTATTCTATAAAAAATCCAAAGGCGAAACAACGTTTCGCCGCAAAAAGTTTTTTCTTTTTTGCTTCTTTTTTCTTTTGTCCACAAAAGAAAAAAGAAGGTAAGCCAAACTTTCGGAGGTGTGCCATGTCCCTGGTAACAAAAGGCATCGGCCTGGCCAAGAAGGCCAAGCACCACTTTCAGGATCAGATCCGGGAGCGGACCCCGGTATATCTCTCGCCGGTGCGGCGGATCGAGCGGGTGGCCACGGAGGAGCGGGTGTGCGCCATGACCTTCGACGACGGGCCCTGCCGCCTGCCGCCGAATCCGGACCGCTCCCGGGGCAAGCCGCTGACGCTGGTGCTGGCGGAGACGCTGGAGCGCTACGGGGCCCGCGGGACCTTTGACGTGGTGGGGGACACCTCCGCCAACTACCCCGACAAGCCCGGAAAGCACGGCTCCGCCTCCTGGGGGGGAGTGCGCTATGACCACTACCCGGACTTCGGGAAGGACGCCGACGGCGGCGTGGTCCACTGCCCAGAGCTGACCGCCCGCCTCCTGGAGGGGGGCCACGAGCTGACCAGCCACACCTATTCCCATGTGCTCTTTGGCTGGAAGCCCCTGGTCTACGGACAGCGGAAATACTTGAGCGGCCTGGAGCCGGTGGTGGAGGACCTCAAGCGCCTCCACGCCTACGTGGAGGATACCTGGCACTATACCATGCGCTTCGGACGCCCGCCCCACTACGTGGACGCCATCCAGGGCGGCTTCACCAGCTACGACGCCTATGCCCTGCTGGGCTACCAATACATGGCCGCAAGTTTTGACGGGGCGGGGTGGCTCCCCCTGGCGACCTATGAGGCGGAGGTGGAGGCCACCTGGCGGCCCATGGAGAAGCTCCTGCTGGAGGACCCGGACTTCTTCCGGGGGCAGATCATCTTCCAGAAGGACGGGTTCAACATGGCCCGGCGCAGTCCCATCGCCGGCGGCCTGGACAAACAGCTCCAGCTCCTCACGGACCACGGCTACCAGGTGGTGACGGTCTCCGAGCTCCTGGAGCGCTCCCCCTTCCAGGACGTCCTGCCGGACAGCGAGACCGGGCAGGCGGCCCGCCTGCTCCTGGGCCGGGGATGGTGCGCCGCGTATCAGGACAACACCATCCGGCCGGATGCCGTCCTCACCCGGGGGGAGCTGGCCATGATGGCCTTTGGCTGGGACACGGTGCCCAAGCGCATCGAGCTCATCCGCTCCGGCCGGGCGCCCTTCCGGGACTTAGCCCCCCGCCACCCCTATGCCGCCGCCGCCGTCCGGGCCGTGGAGACCCGGGCCATGTCCGCTCAGGACGGACGCTTCCGGCCCGACGCGCCGGTGACCAGCCTGGAGCTGGCCCAGTTCTGCGCCACCCGTCTGGGCAGGACCCCGCCGCTGAAGGACTGGTCCCAGGTCACCCACGGGGAGTTCCTGGCCCTGGCGGCGGGACTGATGGGGTGAACAGCGTGTCGAAAAAGCCCCTGCGTGCATGGTCACGCAGGGGCTTTCTCCTGGTGTGGGGGGTGATCTTTTCCTTGCATCACAATGGCGTTCATGCTATAATTTACCACGGTTGTGGAAAAATCGACCCAAAAGTTTCAGGCAAAGAGAAAGGATGAACGTTATGGCAACAATCGCGACCCCCCATATCATCAGAGAGAGCAGCAGCGGCTACAGCACTGTCAGCATCCTGGACGACATGCTCCAGAACCGGGAGGTGGAGTGCGTTGGGGAGATCACAGACGAGTCCGTCTATTCCCTGTGCCGCCAGCTGCGCTACCTCCACCGGCTGGACCCCAAAAAGGAGATCACCATGTTCATCAACAGCCCCGGCGGCTCGGTGACGGACGGCCTGGCACTGTACGATGTGATGAAGGGCATCGCCTGCCCTGTGCGCACCGTGTGCCTGGGCACCGCCGCCAGCATGGCCGCGGTGCTGTTCGCCTCGGGGGCCCAGCGGGAGATCCTGCCCCACGGCAAGGTCATGATCCACGACCCCCTGATCGGGCGGACCGGCGGCAGCGCCCTCCAGCTCATGGAGACCAGCAAGTCGCTGATGGCCACCCGGGAGCACCTGGCCTCCATCCTGGCGGAGCACACCGGCCACAGCCTGGAGGAGATCTATGAAAAGACGGCTCGGGACACCTATTTCGACGCGGAGGAGGCGGTGGCCTTCGGTTTGGCCGACCGCGTCATCACCCAAATCTAACAGGAGAGGAGCGAAACGCAATGACACGGGACACCATGCGTATCCTGGCCCAGGACCGGCTCATCAGCAACAACACCCGGACCACCAAGCTCAATAACAACGACCTCATCATCGGCCCCACCGGCGCGGGCAAGACCCGAAACTACGTCAAGCCCAACCTGCTCCAGTACGCTCTGGAGGGCGGGTGCAGCCTCATCATCGCCGACACCAAGGGAAGCCTGGTGGAGGAGGTGGGGCCGGTGATGGCCGCCCACGGCTATAAGGTCATCAATCTGGACTTCATCAACCTGATGAACAACTCCGTGGGCTACAACCCCCTGGACTTTGTCTCCTGTGACCCCGCCCAGAAGGGGTATTCTGAACAGGAAATCCTCACCATCTCCTCCGCCCTGGTCCCCATTGAGACGAAGAGAGACCCTTTCTGGGAGCAGAGCGCCCAAATCTTTCTCTCCGCTTTCATCGGCTACGCGCTGGAGACCCTGCCCCCGGAGGAGCACACCCTGGAGGCGGTGGTCCAGCTCTACCGGAACCTGAGCCAGCCCGTCTGCGCCGAGAGCAAAAGCACGGCGGGCACGATCCTGTTCCAGGCGCTGGGCGGGAAGAGGCCGGACAGCGCCGCCTGGCAGAATTACCAGATGGCGTCCAAAATCGTCCCGTCAGAAAAGACATTCGCCTCTATCGAGATGTTCCTGACCAACAAGCTGGCCTCCCTGTCCCTGCGCGGGGCCAAGCGGCTGTATAATCTGGAGGAGCGCATCAACTTCCAGACCCTGTGCCGGGAGAAAACGGCGGTATTCCTCACCATCAGCGACACCGACCGCTCTATGGACAAGCTGGTCAATCTCTTCTACACCCAGGCCCTGGACCAGCTGGTGAAGACCGCCAACACCTCCCCCGGCTACCGCCTGCCCCTGCCGGTGCGCCTCATCCTGGACGACTTTGCCGCCAACGTGACCATCCCCGACTTCGACAAGACCATCGCCATAATCCGCTCCCGGGAGATCAGCGTCAGCCTCATCATCCAGGATATCAACCAGCTCTACAGCCTCTACGGAGTCCCCCGGGGCAATACCATCATCAACAACTGCGACAGCCAACTCTATCTGGGCGGGCAGGACGTGGACACCGCCCAGTTCATCAGCACCAAGGCCAACAAGACCAAGGATACGATCTTGAATATGCCCCTGGATGACGCGTGGCTGTTCGTCCGGGGAAGCGTCCCCGCCCAGGTGCGCAAGTACGACCTGACAGCCCATCCTCTGTACGGCGAACTGCCCGAGGCCGGGGGGACGCCTCCCCCGCTGCCCAAGGCGGAGGAAGGCAAGGTCGGAGCCGGGATGAACGTCCCTGTTCTGGTCAAGCGCATCAAGGTGGTGCTCTCGGGTGGTCCCGTAGAGGACGCGGAGTTCTCCGATACGCTGGAGGCCCTCGAGAAGCGTATTGCAGAGCACACCCAGGAGGATGAGCAGGAGTACACCCCGGACATGGCGGACCCGGACAGCGAGGAGGCCCCGGAGGAGGAGATCCCGGAAGATCTGCGCGCCTCCATGGAAGAAGGGCCGTGGGCACCGCGCTGGGGCGAGCTTCCCAAGCTGGAGCGCGGCCGCCACGCATGGGAGGTCGAGGTGCCGCGGAGCCAGCTGACCTCCCTGACGAACCGGCTGGAACAGGTTCTCTCCGGCAGGGACACGCTGGTCCTTCCCCTGGTGTCGGACCAGCAGGGCCGGTACTCAGAGGACGCCGCATGGACGCTGGTGGGGCGGCTGTACCAGGCTGTCGAATCCTGTACAGTCAACTTTCTGGAAGACATCACGGCGCGTTCATTTTATGTCTCCTTCCTCTACTGCGCGGTACGCCTGTGTGCTATCTGTCCGCCGTGGGCAAAGGCAGCCAAGAGCTATCAGCTGGGCATTCCCAAGTGGAAGCAGCTCCAAGGCTCGTTCGACGATATCCTGGACATGGCCCGGCAGGCTGCGGCTCAAAGCGAGAGCGGCCTGTACTGCAAGGAGTTGTACAACCCCCTCGAGCTGGACAGCTTCTTTGCATCGATGGACGGCCTCTACGAGGTGTTTTCCGGCAAGTCCATCAAGTGGACCATCAGCGAGGCCGCCAAGAACGCGGCCAAGGACCAGCACGCCCTGGAGGAAGTGGCCATGCTATACGGGCTGGCGGAGCAATATGGCGACAAACTGCCCGCCGGGTATACGGCAAACGACTTCTACTACGGGAACTACCCGGCAAGAGATTATGTGAATGACAGAGCCGGTGTAGCTCTGTACGAGAAGGAGGAGAAGGAGGCAACCGCACGGTGGGAGCGCGAGGCGTGGGCCAAGACCGTGGAGATCCCCTGCAAGGAAGAGTTCTGTATGCACTACCGGAGACTGCGCCTGCTCCTGTTCCGCAAGAACTTCCAGGAATCCCTGTTCCGTATCATCGAGTGCGCGCTGGACGCCGTGCTTCTGGAGGAAAAGGCGTCCCTGTTCCTGAAAAGGGACCTGTTCTCGCAGGTATGCGCCCAGCTGGACAGCGTGATGGCCAGCCTGAAGGAACAGAATACCGCCAACAATTAACGGACCTTCGCTGCCGCTGTATAAACAGAAATACCATCTGCCGCAGACGCGGCAGGTGGTATTTTTATGGTCAGAGCGCAGAGAGGACTAGGGCCAGGGCCCCCGCGATCACGGCCTGCACGGCCTTCCCCGCCCAGTGCCAGCGGAAGGACAGCCCTGTGGCCGCGGTGGTGGAGAGGGCCTGACAGTGGACGGAGAGCCCGCCCCAGCCTGTGATGACGGCGGCAAGGATGAAGCCGGTCCGGTCCGGGGAGAGGGCGGCGGTGCCGGTGACCATCTCCAGAACGCCCAGGGCGGGCCCCGGAATCCCCGCCGGGGCCAGCGCCGCCAGGACCCGGAAGAGCACCACAAAGGCGCAGATGTTCAGCGTGGACGCCACCGCCCCGGAGGCGGCGGTGGTGAGGGCCTGGGGGAAGTCCACGGCCTTGGCCGGAAGGTTCGTGCGAAGCAGGGCGGGGCCCCGGTCCGGCTGGAAGCGGCAGAGGAGCAGTCCCGTGAGGAGGGCGGCGGCGATGTGGATCAGAAAGAGCCGCGCCCCGGCCTGGGGGCTGCCCAGTACCGAGGCCCCCACGTACCCAACCAGAAAGGCGGGGCCGCAGTTGTCGCAGAAGCCCAGCAGGAGCTCCGCCTCCTGACGGGTCAGCTCCCCGGCGGCGTAGAGGTCGGCGGCGGTCTTGGCCCCGGAGGGGTAGCCGCCCAGCAGGCCCGCCAGCACCGGCAGGGCGCACACACCCCGCAGGCGGAACAGGGGGCCCATCAGGGGCGCACAGAGCCCCTGCAAGAAGTCCGCCAGTCCCAGCTGGAGCAGCAGGGACACCACCACGAAAAAGGGGAACAGCGACGGCACCACCGTGCGAAAGCACAGCGTGAGCGCCCCCCGCACCGCCTGGGAGGCGGTCTCCGGCTGTAATAATAAGAGCGCCCCCAGGACCAGGACCGCCGTTATGGGAAGGATTCGCTTCATTTTCATCACCCGTACAAGCTATGCGCCCCCGGGACAGGTTATGCCCGGGGGCGCTGGCTTTATTGCAGGAGGCTGTGGAGGTAGTCCGCAGCGCTCTGCTGGATGGAGAAGGTGATGTCGATGGCTCCGACGGCGGTGGTGATGGTGAGATAGGCGGCGTCCTTGTAGCTGTAGAGGGTGCAGATTTTGTGGACCTTGGGCTCCCCGCCGCCGGGGCGGACCGCCCCCTGCTGGTAGAGGGTAAAGGCCCCCTCCCGCTCCAGGCCCGCCGGGAGCTCGGAGAGCTTCCAGGTCTCGATGAAGACGGACTCCACAAAGGCGTCGATGTCCTCCTCGGTGTCCAGGGTCCCCAGGAGCTGTCCGTCAGAGGCGCCGGCGACCTCGATGCGCTGGGCTTTGGAGATGCCGCCGGGGTCGAAGGACAGGTTTTCCTTGACAATCACGCATCCCGACAGGAGGAACAGGCACAGCAGGACGGCGCTCAAGCTGAAAATTCGTGTTTTCATGGGGCCTCCTTATTCCAGATTGAGTTTCTTTCGGAGAATATACTCCGTCCCGGCGAAGTAAACCGCGCCAACCAGGGAGATGCTGAGGATGGCGGTCAGGGAGGTGGCGTGGATGACCGCCTCGGGGCGGGAGGTGAAGAACTCGGTGTTGTTGATGATGTCGAAGAAGCCGAAGCGGAACCCGGCGGCGCCCAGGAAGCTGAGCAGGGCGGAGATTATGGCGTTAATGGCGATGTAGGCCACCACGCTCATGGCGACGCGGTTCTTGTTGAAGAGGTGGCCGATGGCCATGGAGAGATAGAGGTGGAGATAGCTCTGGGCGGTGCCCACGCAGAGGAAGAGCAGGAACTCCAGGAGGAAGAAGAATGCGTGGGTGGCGTGGCTGTTCCAGTGGGAGAGGACGTAGCGGAGGCCGCCGAAGACCTCTCCCCAGTTGACGCCGTCCCAGGGGACGATGAAGAGGATGGAGCAGATGGCGACTACGATGCTGAGGAGGGTCGTGGCGACGGCGCAGAGGAGCTTGGAGCCGATGAGCTCCCAGGGGCGGACAGGGAGGGTGTGCATGAGGTAGCCCTCGTCGCCCAGGAGGCCCTTGAAGAAGCGCTGGATGACAAAGATCATGGTGACGGCGAACATGGCCACCAGGATGGCCACATAGACCAGCATGGTGATGCCGGCGGTGGTCTCGCCCACGGCGCTGGAGCTGTCCAGACCGTTGAGGGTGAAGCGGTTGATGACCGCCAGGACCAGGGCGGCGGGCCAGATAAAGGCGAACTGCTTGAGCATGGAGCGGAAATCGTACTTTAAGAGTTTTCCAAACATCAGAATGCGCCTCCTTCCAGGTCGTGGGTGCGGAAGACGTCGCGGAACAGGGCGTCCACGCTCTTGTTCTCCCGCTCCCGGATGTTGTCCACGGTGTCGTGGAGGGTGATCTGGCCGTCCTTGAGGAAGATGGCCTCGTCCAGGACCTTTTCGATGTCGCTGATGAGGTGGGTGGAGATCATGACGGTACCGTCCTCGTTGTAGTTGGTGAGGATGGTGGAGAGGATGAAGTCCCGGGCGGCGGGGTCCACACCGGCGATGGGCTCGTCGAGGAGGTAGAGCTGGGCCTTGCGGGCCATGACCAGGACGAGCTGGACCTTCTCCTTGGTGCCCTTGGACATGCTCTTCAAGCGGTCGCTGGGGGTGACGCCGAGGCTGGCGCACATACTCATGGCGCGGACGCGGTCAAAGTCGGCGTAGAAGTCGGCAAAGAGGTCGAAGAGGTCGGTGGCCTTCATCCAGTCGGCGAAGTACATGCGGTCGGGGAGATAGCTGATGATGGCCTTGCTGGCGGGGCCGACCTTCTGACCGTCCACCAGGACGGCGCCCTCGGTGGGCTGGAGCAGTCCGCAGAGGATTTTGATGAGGGTGGTCTTTCCGCTGCCGTTGGGGCCCAGGAGGCCCACGATGCGGCCCCGGCCCAGCTCCAGGTTGAGGCCGCTGAGGGCGGTTTTTCCGCCGTAGCGCTTGGTCAGGCCTGTGCAGGTGACAAGCTGGTCATTCATGTTTCAATTCCTCCTTCATAAACTCGAGAGCGTCGGGCTTGGAGTAGCCCAGCTCCTCCAGGATTTGCAGGCACAGGGCCACAGCCTCCTGTGCCCGGGCTTTTTTTGCCGCCTCGATGACGGCGGCGTCCTCGGTGACGGTCCGTCCGGCGGTGCGTCCGCCGGCGGCGAGGCCGTCGGATTCCAGTTGGGCGAGGGCGCGCTGCATGGTGTTGGGGTTCACACCGGCCTGGGCGGCGAGCTCCCGCACGGCGGGCAATCGGCTCCCGGGGGGATACTCGCCCTTCAGGATGCGAAGGGTCAGCTGTTCGGTCAGCTGCTGCCAGATGGGGCGGTCATCGGTGAAGCGCCATTCCATATGGGGCCTCCTTTCATAAAAATGGGTCAATTTCTAGTTCAGCAACGCATACAGTCCACAGGACAGGGCGTAGAACACATAGATATGGGCGGGGTAGAAGGTGTAGAAGAGGGCTTTGTGTCCGCTCCCCCGGCGTCCGTTGTAGCACAGCATCAGGAGTCCGGCAAAGGCTCCGTACCACTCGTAGTAGGTGGTGAACATCTGGGTCCAGTGGAAATCCGCCGGTTGGGAGGTTAGGAGGCTTACATAGACGAGGACAAAGAAGAAGAGAAAATCGAAGATAATGAACGCGAGGGCCTGACGGCGTCTGTTCCTGCGGAGCATATAGAGAAGGATCCCCTCGATCAGGACCGGGATGCAGGCGTCCAGGCTGAAGCCCCAGGTCGGGACCAGGGTAAGGCCCAGCACAGAGAGGGGCAGGCGGAGTGCGGGGAGCATCCCCTGTGCCATACTCAAGAGAAAGGGCCAGGCCAGGGGGAGGATCACTGCCGCCAGGCCGCGGAGGTACCGTTTCTCGCCCAGCCAGTCGATGCCCTGCCAGACGATCATGAGGATGGCGAAGGAGGTCATCATGCCGTTCATGGGGTAGAAGCCGTCCGGGCGGACGAGGAGGCCGAAGATACTCATCAGCATGAGCAGGGCAGACATGAGTACGGAGAGGGCGTAGACCTTGAGGAAATATTTTTTGCGGTTCCTGGTATGGGTGAAGCCCTCCACGACGCAGAAGAGGAACAGGGGTGCGGAGAGGCGGCCCAGCATACTGAACCAGTCTGGAATCCAGCCGGTGAAGCCGAAGAAGTAGTGGATGTGGTCCAGGACCATGAGCACCAGGGCGATGGTCTTCAGTCCGGTGGAGGTCAGGCCCCGTGGCGCTCCAATCTGGGTTGTTGCGGGTGTCGTCATTGTTGAATCCCTCACTTTGATTTTTTGTATTGCTGTATTAGGTGATTAATACAATAATACAAACCACCTCATTTGTCAAGGGGTTTTCTAAAAAAATTTTCGGGTGCATAGAGTATAGAGATGATTCTTCCGAATGAATGCCTGCTTCGTCCAACCCTTGGGGCTCTGCCCCGGACCTGCTTTTGTTTCTTCCGAATAGATGCCATCTCCGACGAAGGCCCGGGGCTCCTCGCCCCGGACCCCGGTGACTTTTTGCACGGCCAAAAAGTCACCAAAAAGCCGCCAAGGGGGCTTTGCCCCCTCTGGACTCCCCCACTCCTCTTGGGCCGGAGGGGCCCGGAAGTGCGCAGTACGACAAGATGGTGCCCTTCCTCCGAACTTCTGCGCGCTCCCCTG
>CAJUOA010000089.1 GCA_910587785.1 uncultured Oscillospiraceae bacterium
TTTGTTTGCTTCTATTATACCACCTCTGTCAAACTTGTGTAGACACTATCTAGTAGTATTTTGCTTTAATTAAACTAAGTTATGAAACTGCGATGGGTTTTTGCCCCATCGTTTTTCTTTTCCCTACAGCGGAAAACAATCTAATCTCTTCGCATATACTTTATCATCTTAACACTGGGGGTGTTTCTTTGAGGTCTCAAGATTTAATCGTAACTTGTTCCTATACAGAAGACAATAATTCCCTTGAAGAAATTATTGAAAGCTCTTTTAGGGCCTTCCTAAAAAAAGAATTGCAGGATGTTGCAAAATGGGTATGTAAAAGAGTGTAATAATTGTGATGAATGGCCGCTTATCTCAGGAGGGATGATATGTACTTAGAGATAAGCAATCCCATGGATTACCATGCGGCATTATACATCAGATTATCAAAGGAGGATGAGAGCGAGGGCCCGTCCGAGAGCGTCAACAACCAGCAGTCTCTGCTCAATGAGTTCGTTCAGCAGCACCGTCTTAGCGTCTACGACACCTATATTGACGATGGTTGGTCCGGAACAAATTTCGACCGTCCGAATTTCCAGCGCATGATCACCGACATAGAGGCTCGAAAGGTAAACATGGTCATTACTAAAGACCTGAGTCGTCTGGGACGTGACTATATCCTTACCGGCCACTACATGGAGCGATACTTCCCGGAGCACCGCGTCCGCTACATCGCCCTGTTGGACGGCATCGATACTGGTGTGGACTCCACAGCTAATGACATTACGCCTTTCCGCGCCATCATGAACGATATGTACGCCAAGGATATCTCCAAGAAGATATCCAGTGTCAAACATGACAAGCAACGTAAGGGCCTGTTCATTGGCGGCAAACCAGTTTATGGCTATAAGATGCATCCCACAGAAAAAAATAAAATCGTTATCGATGAGGATGTAGCGCCCATAGTGCAGCGTATCTTTGGCATGGCATTGGATGGTATGAGCTGCCGTCAAATTGCCGTCCAACTCAATAACGAGGGTATACCAACCCCAGCAACTTACGCCGGGTTGACCGTGTCAGCTCCTGGCCCTTACACTGGCCTGTGGAGTAGTGAGCGGGTATCCGATATGTTGCAAAATGAGACTTACATCGGCAGTATGGTTCAGGGCCGCACCCGGAAGATTAACTACAAATCCAAGAAGTGCATCAAACAGGATCGCCGAGACTGGGTGGTGGTAGAGGGGACTCATGAACCATTGATTGATCGGGAAACCTTTGAGAAAGTGCGGGTTCTGATCAATAGCCGCAGGAGAACTCGTAGCCGCACATACGACTTCCTGCTCAAGGGATTGATTTTCTGTCACGAGTGTGGTTACCCGCTTGCAGTGATCAATCGAAAAATGGCGTCCGGTGAGGATCGTTTGATTTTTGTCTGCCGAACCTACCAGAGGTTCACCAAGGCGGGAGTCTGCACCAGCCACACCATCAAGGTTGAAAGCGTCACCCAGGCGGTAATGGAAAAAATGCGGGAGGTCTGTGGCGCCTATCTGCAAGCAGATCGCCTTTTGCCCCAGGCCCAGCGAGAAGTAGCAAGAGCCCTGGCTGAGGCGGACAACGAGAAGGAGATCAACTCCCTCAAAGCTAGGATCGACAGTCTTACTGCCCACTTAGACAAAGTCTACATGGATAAGCTCAGCGGCGTTCTTGAGGAGGCTGATTTTCAACGCATCTATGGCAAGGTCAAAGCCGACCGCTCCGCCCTGGAGCAACGACTCAGTCAACTGGATCGACCAGACTTTTCTCCGGCGGAACAACTGGATCTGACCAAAAAATTGACTGAGCGGTTCCTGGAGACCGCCTCTGCCAATCGAGAGCTTTTGGTCAGTCTCATCGAGCGAATCGAGTTAACAGCCGACAAACAAATCATCATCAAATTCCGCTTCAAACAGCTAGAAAACGCATAGAATTGATACAAAATTATGAACTGTATCGTTTACAATAGCCGAGGTGCTATGTATCCCGCATCGAAAAACGCGCCCTCGGCAAGCTGGAGGAGGCGCTCAACCGGGAGCTCTAACCCTCACCGGAGTCCTCCTGCCCGCCGCCGTTCGGGTCCCCGAAGGAGATGGCGGCGCTCCCAAATTTTCTCCGAATGGTGTCGACTGTCTGCTCCAGATGTTCCCTGCGCTCTGCGGGAGGCGGGGCAAAGAGGTCGGCCTGCTCGTAGGTCTCCAGCCGGCCGGTAAGCTCCAGGGCGGTGACACTGATGAGCCGCACAGGGCTGGGGGGCTGCCATATCCCGCCGATGAGCTCCATAGCCGCCTCCAGCAGCTCCCGCATCAGGTGGGTGCTCCGGGGCAGATGCTTCTGCCGGGAGCGGCTGTGGAAGGCGGGGTCCCGCACCGCCGCCTGGACCGCGCCGCAGTAGAGGTCCTGGGAGCGCAGCCGGGAGGCCACGCTGTCGCAGAGCAGGGCGGCGCCCCGGCGGACCTGGGCCCATGTGGTCAGGTTCTCCGGAAACGTAAAACTGTTCCCGACGCTCTTGACCGCCTCCTTTTCGTGCTGGGGGCGGACAGGGGAGGGGTCCACGCCGTTGGCGTAGTGCCACAGCTGACTGCCCAGCTTTCCCAGCAGCCGCTCCGGCAGGGCCGGGTCCAGGGCCGCAAGGTCCCCGATGGTGCCCACGCCGTACCGGGACAGGGCCCGCTGGGCGGCGGGACCAGCGTAGAGGAGGTTCCCCAGCGGCAGGGGCCAGACGATCTCCCTCCAGTGGTCCGGGGGGATGACGGTGGTAGCATCCGGCTTGCGGTAGTCGCTGCCCAGCTTGGCAAAGACCTTGTTGAAGCTGACGCCCACGGAGAGGGTAAGCCCCAGCTCCCGCCGCACCCGCGCCCGGATCGCGCCGGCAATAGCAGCGGCGTCCCCGCCGAAGAGGTGCATGCTGCCGGTGATATCCAACCAGCTCTCGTCGATACCGAAGGGCTCCACCAGGTCGGTGTACTGCCCGTAGATGTGGTTCACCAGCCGGGAGAACTTTCTATAGAGCTCATGGTGGGGCGGGAGGAGCACCAGGTCCGGACACTTCTCCCGTGCCTGCCAAATGGTTTCCGCAGTTTTGACGCCAAAGCGCTTGGCGGGTTCGTTTTTCGCCAAAATGATGCCCTTCCGGCTTGCCGGGTCGCCGCAGACGGCCACAGGCCGTTCCCGCAGGTCCGGCCGGGAGAGGAGCTCCACCGAGGCATAGAAGCTGTTGAGGTCACAGTGCAGGATGGTCCGGTCCACAGCGGCGGGGCCTCCTTTCTTTATCACACCACTCAAGCGGTGCGGCGGTACACCGCTGCACCGCTCTGCTATGTCAATATTAAACAAAGAAAAGTGTGTTTATTCAGCGCCGGTTGGTTGACTTGACAGGGGTTCTGTGGTATCCTGTCTCCATCGGCAAATCAAAAACCATCGATTTTTGCGGAAGGAGAACGAAGATATCATGGGACATCCCAAAGACATCAAGACCGTGGCCCTGGACGGCCACAGCCTGACCCTTGAATCCTTTGTAGCGGCGGCCCGGTACGGCGCGGCCGTGGAGCTGACGGAGGAGGCCAGGGAGGCCATGGCCCGCTCCCGGGCCCTGGCGGAGAAGATCGCGGGGGAGAACCGGGTGGCCTACGGCATCACTACCGGCTTTGGCGACTTCGCCACCGTGGCGGTGCCGGAGGAGATGAGCAGCCGCCTGTCCACCAACCTGATCCTCAGCCACTGCACTGCCACCGGCGAACCCTACGCCGAAGAGGTGGTCCGGGGCATGATGCTCCTGCGGGCCAACGCGCTGTGCGTGGGCGTCAGCGGCGTGCGCCCCATCCTGGTGGAGCTCCTGGTGGAGATGCTCAACCGGGGCGTCATCCCCGTAGTGCCCCAGAAGGGCTCCCTGGGGGCCTCCGGCGACCTGGCTCCCCTGTCCCACATGGGCCTGGTGCTCCTGGGCCGGGGCGAGGCCGTCTACCAGGGCGAGGTCCTCCCCGGCGCGGAGGCCATGAAGCGTGCGGGCCTCACCCCCCTGGAGACCCTGGTGAGCAAGGAGGGCCTGGGCGTGACCAACGGCACCTGCGCCATGACCAGCGTGGGGGCACTGAACCTCTACGACACCATCCAGGCGGCCAAGCTTGCGGACCTGGTGGCCTCCATGTCCCTCACCGCCCTCACCGGACAGCTGGACGCTTTCCAGGAGCGGATGCACACGGTCCGGGGACAGATCGGGCAGATCCAGGTGGCGAAGAACATCCGCCTGCTGACAGAGGGCTGCGAGATCCTGCGCAACTGCCAGCACGCCCGGGTTCAGGACGCCTATGCCCTGCGCTGTATCCCCCAGGTCCACGGGGCCGTACGGGACACGCTGGAGTTTGTCAAGGCCAAGGTGGATATCGAGCTCAACGCCGTCACCGACAACCCCCTCCTCTTCCCGGAGGACGAGGCGGTCATCTCCGGCGGAAACTTCCACGGGGAGCCCATGGCCCTGCCCTTCGACTTTTTGGGCATCGCCTGCGCGGAGCTGGCCAGCATCTCCGAGCGGCGCACGGAGCGGATGGTGAACGCCGCCCTCTCCAACGGCCTGACCCCGTTCCTCACCACCGAGGGCGGGGTGAACAGCGGCTTTATGATTGTGCAGTACTCCGCGGCCTCCATGGTATCGGAGAACAAGGTCCTGGCCCACCCGGCCAGCGTGGACTCCATCCCCTCCTCCGCCAACCAGGAGGACTTTGTCTCCATGGGCACCACCGCCGCCCGGAAGGCGGGGACCATCTTGCAGAACACCCTGTCCGTCTTGGCGCTGGAGCTTCTGACCGCCTGTCAGGCGGTGGACATCCGCCGCCGGGTGAACAGCCACGGCACGGGCATCTCCCCCGTCCACGAGGCCCTCTACCAGAGGGTGCGCCAGGACGTGGCCTTCTATGACGTGGACCGGGAGATCTGGCCGGATGTGCGCGCGGTGGAGAAGCTGGTCCGCAGCGGGGAGCTCCTGGAGATCGCGGAGGAGAAGGTGCCGGCTCTGGCCTAAGCCTGCTCCCCGGTCCCCTGCTCCGCCAAGCGGCGCAGGACGGTCCGGTAGCCCCCGGGGCCGAACTGGAGGGCCGTACTGATGCGGGTGATGGTGGAGTTGCTGACGGAGACCTGGCGGCGCACCATCTCGTAGGTCTCCCCGGCCAGGAGGAGCTTGGCCACCTGGAGGCGCTGGGAGAAGCTCAAAAGCTCCTGGCGGGTGAAGAGGTCGCTGAAGAAGTCGCCGCACTCCTGGAGGTTGTCCAGGGCGAGGACGGCCTGAAAGAGCTCCTGGAGGAGCTCGTCTTGACTGGGGTCTTGATGAGGCATGGATGGCCCACTCCTTCCGGTGTGTTTGTGAGTATTTTATCATAGAATGTTTGTTTCGTCTATAGGGAGCGAAGCGTAAAATAAAAGTTTCGGGCCGCCCTTTTCAAAGGGCGGTGGGGTCCAGGGGCAAGGCCCCTGGTGGGTTTGGGCGAAGCCCAACATGTTATCGTAACAAAAATAAATTAGAATAAGGAGGAATCCCCGATGAACTATGCAGACGCCATGACCATCCAATTGGACTACGAGCTTCCGGCGTACCCGGCCTTTGTGGAGGGGTGCCGCCGTGCGCCCCGGCGGGAGGCCCACCTCTCGGCCTCGGACAAGGCTCTGGCCATCAAGAACGCCCTGCGCTACATCCATCCGGACCACCACGAGGAGATGGCCAGGGAGTTCGCCCGGGAGCTGGAGGAGCACGGGCGCATCTACGGCTACCGCTTCCGTCCGGAGGGCAGGCTCAGCGGCAAGCCCATCGACAGCTACAAGGGCAGCTGCGTGGAGGCCAAGGCCTTCCAGGTGATGATCGACAACAACCTGGACTTTGAGGTGGCCCTGTACCCCTACGAGCTGGTGACCTACGGCGAGACGGGGCAGGTCTGTCAGAACTGGATGCAGTACCGGCTCATTAAGAAGTACCTGGAGGTCATGACCGATGAGCAGACCCTGGTGGTCATGAGCGGCCACCCCCTGGGCCTCTTCCACTCCCACAAGCTGGCCCCCCGGTGCATCATCACCAACGGCCTGATGGTGGGCGCTTTCGACGACCAGAAGAACTTCAACCGCGCCGCCGCCCTGGGCGTGGCCAACTACGGTCAGATGACCGCCGGCGGCTGGATGTACATCGGGCCCCAGGGCATCGTCCACGGCACCTTCAACACCCTGCTCAACGCCGGACGGCTGAAGCTGGGCATCCCGGAGGACGGGAACCTGGCCGGACGGCTGTTCGTCTCCGCCGGTCTCGGCGGCATGAGCGGCGCGCAGGGCAAGGCGGCGGAGATCGCCGGAGCCGTGTCTATTATCGCGGAGGTGGACGAGTCCCGCCTCATGACCCGGTACAATCAGGGCTGGGTCAGCGAGAAGACGGACAGTCTGGACGAGGCCCTGGCTCTGGCGCAGAAGAAGATGACCGCCAAGGAGGCCTGCGCCATCGCCTATCTGGGCAATGTGGTGGACCTGCTGGAGTACCTTTTGGAGAAGAACGTCCATGTGGACCTGCTCAGCGACCAGACCTCCTGCCATGTGCCCTACGACGGCGGCTACTGTCCCCAGGGCCTGACCTTCGAAGCGCGCACGGAGATGCTGGACAAGGACCCGGAGGGCTTCCGGGTGCTGGTGGACAAGAGCCTGCGCCGCCACTACGAGCTCATAAACGCCCTCCACGACAGGGGCACCTATTTCTTCGACTACGGCAACAGCTTCCTCAAGGCGGTCTACGACGCCGGGGTCACCTCCATCTGCAAGAACGGCGAGAACGATTTGGACGGCTTCGTCTTCCCCTCCTACGTGGAGGACATCCTGGGGCCCTGCCTCTTTGACTTCGGCTACGGCCCGTTCCGCTGGTGCTGCCTCTCCGGCAGGAGCGAGGACCTGGACAAGACCGACGCCGCCGCGGCGGAGTACATCCTGGCCCACAACCGCCGCTACCAGGACTACGACAACTATGTCTGGGTCCGGGATGCCAAGAAGAACAAGCTGGTCGTCGGCACCCAGTGCCGCATCCTGTACCAGGACGCCATGGGCCGTCTGAACATCGCGCTGAAGTTCAACGAGATGGTCCGAAACGGCGAGATCGGCCCCGTCATGCTGGGCCGCGACCACCACGACACCGGCGGCACCGACTCCCCCTTCCGGGAGACCAGCAACATCAAGGACGGCTCCAACATCATGGCCGACATGGCCGTGCAGTGCTACGCGGGCAACGCCGCCCGGGGAATGAGTCTCATCGCCCTCCACAACGGCGGCGGCACGGGCATCGGCAAGGCGGTCAACGGCGGCTTCGGCATGGTGCTGGACGGCTCGGAGCGGGTGGACACCATTTTGAGGATGTCCATGCCCTGGGACACCATGGTGGGCGTGTCCCGCCGCGCCTGGGCACGGAACGAGAACGCCCTGAGCACCGCAGCGGAGTATAACAAGCTCTACGCCGGTCAGGACCACATCACCCTGCCGTATCTTGCGGACGACGAGCTGGTGAAGAAGGCGCTGGAAGCATGAAGAAACTTCTCATCAAGAACATCGGCATCCTGGCCACCCCCCTGGGCAGTTCCGCCCGGGGCGGGGAGGCCCAGGGGGCCGTCCAGATGACAAAGAACGCCTGGGTCCTGGCGGAGGACGGCGTCATCGCCCAGGTGGGGGAGGGGACCCCTCCCGCTGCGGCGGACGCCCAGGTCCTGGACGCCGGGGGAAACCTGGTGACCCCGGGCCTGGTGGACGCCCACACCCACCTCATCTTCGGCGGCTGGCGGCAGAACGAGCTGGGGCTGAAGCTCCACGGCAAGTCCTATCTGGAGATCCAGAACGCCGGAGGCGGCATCCAGTCCACCACCAACGCCACACGCCTTGCTTCCGTGGAGGAGCTGGCCCGGAAAGCGGAGCGGGCCCTGGACGAGATGATGAGCTTTGGCACCACCACCTGCGAGGCCAAAAGCGGCTACGGCCTGGCGGCGGAGCACGAGCTGAAGGCCCTCCAGGTCATCCGGGACCTGGACCGGCGCCATCCGATGGACATCGCGGCCACCTTCATGGGGGCCCATCTGGTGCCCGCCGAGTACAAGGAGCGCCGGGAGGAGTATGTCCGGCTGGTCTGCGAGGAGATGCTCCCCCTGGTGCGGGAGCAGGGCATTGCCAAATTCTGCGACGTCTTCTGTGAGGCGGATACGTTCACGGTAGAGGAATCCCGCCGCATCCTGGAGGCCGGAAAGCGCTATGGCCTCACGCCCAAGATCCACGCCGACGAGATCGAGGCCATCGGCGGCTCCCAGCTTGCCGGTGAGGTAGGGGCCATCTCCGCCGAACACCTCATCGTCTGCCCCCAGGAGGGCATCGACAGCATGGCGAAAGGCGGTACAGTGGCCTGCCTCCTGCCCGCCACCAGCTTCTATCTGGGGGCGGATTTTGCCCCGGCGAAGCAGTTCCAGCAGGCGGGGGTACCGGTGGCTATGGCCACGGACTTCAACCCCGGCTCTTGTCCGTGCCTGAATATCCAGCTGGTCATCAACCTGGGGTGTCTGAAGTACCGCTTCACCCCGGAGGAGGTGCTGACCGCCGTGACCCTCAACGCCGCCGCCGCCATCGGCATGGCGGACAAGGTGGGCACGGTGGAGCCCGGCAAGCAGGCGGACCTGGTCCTCTGGGACGCGCCGGACCTGGACTACATCTGCTACCGCATGGGCAGCAACCTGGTGCGGCAGGTCATCAAGAAGGGCAGTCCTGTCTGAAAAAGAGGCAGTGCGCCAGTATGCGGGTCCAGGGGCTCAGCCCCTGGTGGGGTGCAGGGGCAAGGCCCCTGCCGGGTCCAGGGCAGAGCCCTGGTGGGCTTGGGCGAAGCCCAACATCCATTCGTCCCAATCAAAATTTTGGAGGAAAAAGCCATGGGCAAGTTAGTGGAGTGCATCCCCAATTTCAGCGTGAGCAAGGAGACCAACGAGGCGGTCTACCAGGGCCTGGTGGACGTGGCGAAGAGCATCCCGGGCTGTATGCTCTTTGATGTACAGTCCGACGGCAACCACAACCGGTGCGTCTTCACCATGGTGGGCTCCCCGGAGGCCATCGAGGAGGCGGCGTTCCAGCTGTGCAGGAAGGCCATGGAGACCATCGACATGACCAAGCACCAGGGCCAGCATCCCCGGATGGGCGCAACGGACGTGATCCCCTTCGTGCCCACCATGGACATGGACGTGGCCGAGTGCGTGGAGCTCTCCAAGCGGGTGGCAAAGCGCATCTGGGAGGAGCTGAGGATCCCCTCCTTCCTCTACGAGGACTCCGCCTCCCGTCCGGAGCGGCGGAACCTTGCCGCCTGCCGGAAGGGGCAGTTCGAGGGGATGCCGGAGAAGCTGCTTCAGGAGGAGTGGGCCCCGGACTACGGTGAGCGGAAGATCCACCCCACCGCCGGGATCATCGCCATCGGCGCACGGATGCCCCTCATCGCCTACAACATCAACCTGGACACCTCCGACCTGGAGATCGCCAGCAAGATCGCCAAGGCCATCCGGGGGTCCAGCGGCGGCTTCCAGTTCTGCAAGGCCATCGGCGTGATGCTGGACGAGCGCAACACCGCCCAGGTGTCCATGAACCTGGTCAACTACGAGGGCACTCCCATCTACTACGCCTTTGAGATGGTCCGCGCCCTGGCGGACCGCTACGGCGTGCGGATCATCGGCAGTGAGCTGGTGGGCCTCACCCCGGCCAAGGCCCTGCTGGACTGCGCGGAGTACTACCTGAAGCTGGAGAACTTCGACGCCCGCCGTCAGGTCATGGAATACCACCTGGTAGGAATGGAGTAAGCGGGGATGGAGCTGAAAAAACTGGAAGTAACAGCGTTCGCGGACCTTCTGGCCTCCGACGTGCCTGCCCCCGGCGGCGGCTCCACCGCCGCCCTGGAGGGCGCTCTGGGCGCGGCCCTGACGGCCATGGTCTGCGGCCTCACCGTTGGGAAGGCCAAGTACGCGGCCAGCCAGGAACTGGCGGCATCCGTCCGGGAGAAGTGCGCGGCCTTGCAGGTCCGGTTCCTGGACGTGATGGACCGGGACACGGAGGCCTTCAACGCCGTGGCCGCCGCCTTCGCCCTGCCTAAGGGCACGGAGGAGGAGAAGGCCGCGCGGTCCAAGGCGATCCAGGCGGCTCTGCGGGGCTGTATCGACACCCCCATGGAGATGATGGAGCTGGCGGCGGAGACGCTGGAGCGCACCGAATCCCTGCTGGGGCGGTTCAACGACAGCGCGGCCAGCGACCTGGGCGTCGCCGCCCTGAGCCTGCGCAGTGCCATCCAGGGCGCATGGCTCAACGTGCGCATCAACATCTCCAGCATCAAGGACCAGGACTTGGCTGAGCGGAGCCGGGAGCGGGGGGAGGCCCTCCTGGCCAAGGCCCTGCCTGCGGCGGACCGTATCTATGCGGCAGTGCTGGACATGATGTAAGGCCCCTGAAAGCCGCTGTATCACGCAGACGTGATGCGGCGGCTTTGCCTGTTCCGCCGCCCTTGACTTTGCCCTCCGATGCGTTTATACTGGATGGGACAGTTTGCCATGGCCGGGCGGACAGGTCAGATCAAAACAGATAGGAGAACTGCGGATGATTTCAAAAGAAATTTGTGAGCGGGTCCTGCAAAAGGCCAGCTCCACCGGCGCGGATTACGCCGAGATCTTTGCGGAAAACACGCTGAACCACTCCGTGAACCTGGTGGGCGGCAAGGTGGACGCCGTGCATGACGCGCAGATCGCCGGGGCCGCCGTGCGGGTGTTCCTGGGGCTGCGCAGTGTGATGGCCACCACGGTGGATACCTCCGAGGCGGGCCTCATGCGGTGCGCCCAGCGGGCCGCCGAGGCGCTGGCCGAGGGCCGCGCAGAGGGAACCATCAGCCTGCGGGAGCGGCTGAACGGGGACATACACCCCATCTACGTAGCGCCCTCCAGCGTGGCCAACGCGGGGAAGGTGGAGCTGCTCCGGACGGCCAGCGCCGCTGCCAGCGGCTATGACCCCTCCGTGGTCCAGGTGACGGCGACGCTTCTGGACGTGGACCACCGTATCCTGGTGGCCACCAGCGAGGGCCTCTGGACCCAGGACCGTCAGATCCGTACCCGGATGATGGTCCAGGCCGTGGCCGAGAAGAACGGGGAGACCCAGACCGGCTTCTGCTCCCCCGGCGCACGCCGGGGCATGGAGCTCTTCGACGCCGTGGACCCCCGGGAGGTGGGCCTCGAGGCCGCACGTCAGGCCGTCACCATGGCCGGAGCGGGCTACTGCCCCGCCGGGGTGATGCCGGTGGCCATCGGCAACGGCTTCGGCGGCGTCATCTTCCATGAGGCCTGCGGCCACTCCCTGGAGGCCTCCAGCGTGGCCTACGGCAACAGCCAGTTCTGCGGCAAGCTTGGGCAGAAGATCGCCCACGAGAAGGTCACCGCCATTGACGACGGCACCATCCCCGGGGACTGGGGCTCCATCAACATCGACGACGAGGGCACTCCCGCCCAGCGGAAGGTCCTCATCGAGAACGGTGTGCTCAAGAGCTATATGATCGACAAGTTCAACGGCCGCCGCATGGGGATGGCCTCCACCGGGAGCGCCCGGCGGCAGAGCTTCAGCTACGTGCCCACCTCCCGCATGACCAATACCTTCATCGCCCCCGGCGCCGACCGGGACGAGGACATCATCGCCTCCATTGAGTACGGGCTCTATGCCAAGAGCATGGGCGGCGGCTCGGTGAACCCCGTCACGGGCGAATTCAACTTCGCCGTCAGCGAGGGCTACCTCATCCGAAACGGCAAAATCTGCGAGCCCGTCCGGGGCGCGAGCCTGGTGGGCAAGGGCTCCGAGATCATCCAGCGCATCGACATGGTGGGCGCAGAGCTCAAGTGCGGACAGGGGATGTGCGGCTCCTCCAGCGGGTCCATCCCCACCAACGTGGGACAGCCGCTCATCCGCGTTTCGTCCATCACCGTGGGCGGCAGATAAAGGAGGGTCAACATGGATTTTCAGACATTCCGGCAGTTTGCGGACAGCGAGGCCGCCGCACTGCACATCGAGGAGTACGAGCTGTACTACCAGCTGGAGGAGAGCGCCTCCGTCTCCGCCTTCCGCCGCGAGACCAGGGAGTTCTCCTCCGCCAGCGAGGGCGGGGTGTGCCTGCGCTGTCTGGTCAGCGGCAGGATGGGCTACGCCTCCACCCAGCTCCTGAGCGAGGAGAGTGCCCGGGCCCTGGTGCGCCGGGCGGTGGACAACGCCGCCGTGCTGGAGAACGACCAGCCCGAGGCCCTGGTGCCCGCCGGGCAGAGCTACCGGTCCGCTGCCGCCAAGGACGAGCCCCTGCCCAGCGCGGGGAAGCTCCGGGAGACGGTCCTCGCCGGGCAGGACGCCCTGTATGCCCAGCCCGGCGTGGTGGACGGCTGTGAGACGGAGGCATTTGCCAACCGCATCTCCATCGCCATCCACAACTCCCGGGGGCTGGACCTCCGGTACGAGCACACCATCTCCGGCGCGGTCTTGAGCGCCGTGGTCAGCGACGGGAAGGAGGACGGGGAGAAGAGCTCCGACTATAAGATCTGTCTGGGGGCGCTGGACGCCCTGGACCTGCCCGCCGCCGCCAAGGAGGCCGCGGATCACGCCCGGGACACCCTGGGCGCTGGAGCGGCCCCCTCCGGGGCCGTGCCGGTGGTGTTCTCCGCCAAGGCCATGGCCCAGCTGCTGGGGACCTATGCGGCGGTGTTCTCTGCGGAGAACGCCCAGAAGGGCCTCTCCCTCCTCAAGGACAAGGAGGGCACGGAGATTGCCGCTCCCATCGTCACCCTGGTGGACGACCCCTTCTATGAGAAGAGCGCCATGCCCATGCCCTTTGACGCCGAGGGCAGTCCCACCCGGCGGAAGAACGTGATCGAAAACGGCGTGCTGAGCACCCTGCTGTACAATCTGCGCACCGCCGCTGCGGCCGGGAAGGAGACCACCGGCAACGGGGACAAGCCCAACTATGACGCCAAGGTGGGGGTGCGGCCCTTCACCATGTATCTCGTTAGCGGTGAGATGACCCGGGAGCAGCTGCTGGAGAAGGCGCAGAACGGCGTCCTCATCAACTCCCTGGGCGGGCTCCATGCGGGGGCCAACGTGGTCAGCGGGGATTTCTCCCTGCAAAGCGCCGGGTTCCTCATCGAAAACGGCAAAAAGACCGCGCCGGTCCGCTCTTTCACTGTGGCGGGCAATTTCTTTAGCCTCCTCAAGAGCATTACCGGCATCGCCAATGACCCAGAGCCGCCCATGTCCCCCTCTTCGACCGCCTTTGTCAGCCCCAGTGTGCTGGTGGAGGGGCTGTCCATCGCGGGGAAGTAATGATAAGCGGGACGCGCGAAACCGTGAGACAAGAGCATTGTGGGGATGGCTGACGTATCAGCTGCCGTTCTCCAAATGAATATCATTATGGACTGCCGCACGATGGCGTTTACCGTCGTGCGGCAGTTTTGATTACTGTAGGACGTTGAGAACCAGGGCAAGGACGGCAATCCCCAGCATCATCAACACCAGCACCACGCTGACTAGCGTGGACATGATATTGACAATGCTCCGGCTTTCCTCGCTCTTTACGCAGATCACGGAGAGCAGAAGGCCCGCCAGCGCAAGGACGATGTTGCAGATCGCCCAAACCATGCGTACACCATCCGGCAGGGTGATTTTCAGAAACACCGGGACAAGGGTTGCCAGCGGCAGCAGACTGACGATCAGCGCCGCCAGACTGAGCTTTTGCAGTTTTTTTGTGACTTCCATACGATTACCTCATTTCC
>CAJUOA010000090.1 GCA_910587785.1 uncultured Oscillospiraceae bacterium
ATCCTCTCCGACCTCTACGATGTGATCGAGGACGCCTACCAGCACTATGACAGAGAGAAAAATCCGCTGTATCCGCGGGAGCTGCTGCAGGAAGTCCTGCTGGGCCTCCATTCCATGTGCCGGGGCGCCGAAAGCAAGTTTTTCAACGGACACACCAACATCACCTCCAGCCGCTTCCTGGTCTTCGGGGTGAAAGGACTCCTCCAGGCCAGCCGGAACGTCAAGGACGCTATGCTCTTCAATGTCCTCTCCTACCTCAGCGACAAGCTGCTGACTGAGGGAAACACGGTGGCCACGCTGGACGAGCTGTACATCTGGCTCTCCAACGTGACCACCATTGAGTATATCCGCAATACCCTTAAACGGGTGCGCAAGAAGGAATCGTCCCTGATCCTCGCTTCGCAGAATCTCGAAGACTTCGATGTGGACGGTATCCGGGAGCTGACCCGGCCCCTCTTCGCCATCCCCACCCACCAGTTTCTCTTCAACGCCGGCAGCGTGGATAAGCGGTTCTATATGGACAACCTCCAGCTGGAGGAGTCCGAGTTTGAGCTAATCCGCTACCCCCAGCGGGGCGTCTGCCTCTATAAGTGCGGCAACGAACGGTATTTGCTGGAGGTGAAGGCACCGCCCCACAAGGCGGAACTGTTCGGAAAGGCGGGCGGGCGGTAATGGAAAAAGAGTGGTTGAACACACAGCAGTGTTTGAATAGAGTAATTACAATGGATCTGTTCCCTGAACGGTTTCCTGAGCTGACTGAAGATCAGATTGCGCGTCTTAGAGATACGCTGGAAGTGATTGAACAGGCACTTGATGATGTGGCGGACATTCTACAGAGTGAACAGGAGCAGACTGCGGGCGGTATGGGAATGGTTATGGGGCCGTGAGCTGGATATCCAGAATGTCCTCAATCAAAATTCGCTCTCCCCCCAGCAGGATCAGGACGCCCTCAAAATCGTCAATTTTCCTTATCTGACCGGTGGTGGTAACATACGCACCCCCGGTTTTCCGTTTGTCTGGCCGAAACCAGGTCAAGGTCACCTGCGGGTGGCTGTCGAGACGGTCCGCCAGCCTCTGCAGCTTCGTGTCTAAAAGAGCCTTTTCATCCTCCGTCAATTCCACCCGTTCCTCCGTCAGCCTGGCCGTCTCATGGACCGCATCCTCATAGCCGGTCAGAGCCCGGAAGGGCATGAACTGCGCCGCCCGGTCGAGCATGGGCATCTGAGGACGGGAGGCGGAGATATGGTGCGGCAGGTCGATGATATCATCGTATTTCCCCATTACGCTTTATGCCCTCCGATCTGCTCATTGCGGCTCTTGGCAGTAGCGCCCTCCTCCAGATTCATGCCTTTGAGGATTGCGTTTTTGCCGAACTTTTTCTTGATATCCAGCATGGTCCGCTGGAGTTTCTTCTCCCGCTCCAGATCAGCGGACTCCTGGGTTTCTCGTTCCTGCTTTGCGGCGTAGTCTGTAAACAGGTCTAACTGCTCCGCGGCCTTCTTGTCGGGAGCGGACTCCTCATCTGTCACCCGTGCGGCGGTGAGATAGAGACGGCGCACCAGCAGCTCCCGGTCGATGATGCGGTCGAACAGCTCCAACGCGGCGGTGATAATGCGCCGTGTGGAGGCGGTGTACTCCTCCAGGTTGGCGGTGCCGTGGGCGTGCTTGGGAATAGAGCGCCCATAGCGGTCCTTTGTGACTTCGCCCTGATATGTGCGGCCTTTCAGATTCTCAATATCATAACCCACCGTCAGCACCAGCTGGTCAGTGACGAGCCCCTTGTCCACCAAATCCAGCGCCAGCTGATCCGCCATCTCCCGCACCACCAGCCGGGCCTTGTCATAGCCATAGGGACATTGCAGGACCTGCCCGGAACCAACGCTCTTGCTCTCCGGCTTGTATGCCTTGATGTCCGCCATGGTGCAGGGCTCCCAGCCCCACGCATGGTCAATCAGCAGCTCCGCGTTGACCCCAAACAGACGGTAGAGCAGATCCTCGTCCGTCAGAGAGCAGCGGGCAATATCGCCCATGGTGTAAATGCCGTGGGCCTCCAGCTTTCTGGTGTAGCCGCCGCCCACCCGCCAGAAGTCGGTGAGAGGACGGTGATCCCACAGCAGGCGGCGGTAGGCGCGTTCGTCCAGCTTGGCAATGCGGACGCCGTTCACGTCCGGATGGATGTGCTTCGCCACGATGTCCATGGCCACCTTGCAGAGGTAAAGGTTCGTCCCGATCCCCGCTGTGGCCGTGATACCGGTGGTCTCCAGCACATCCAGGATGATCCTCATGGCAAGCTGCCGGGCATTGCATTTGTACGTGTCCAGGTAGTTGGTCACGTCTATCAGCACCTCGTCAATCGAATAATTGTGGATGTCCTCGGGCGCGATGTATTTCAGGTACACGTTGTAGACCCTGGTGCTCCACTCCATGTAATGGGTCATCCGGGGCGGAGCCACGATGTAGTCCACCGCCAGGCTGGGGTCGGCTCTCAGTTCCGTATCGCTGGAGGAGGCGCCGCTGAACTTCCGCCCCGGTGCGGAGCGGAGCCGCTGGGCGTTGACCTCCTTGACCCGCTGTACCACCTCGAACAGCCGCGCCCTTCCGGAGATGCCCCAGGCTTTCAGGGAGGGGGTGACCGCCAGGCAGATGGTCTTCTCCGTCCGGCTCAGGTCCGCCACCACAAGGTTGGCGGTCAGGGGATCGAGGCCGCGCTCAACGCACTCCACGGATGCGTAGAAGCTCTTCAAGTCGATGGCGAGATAGGTTCTCTCCTTCATGGCGCAGCCTCCTTCCCCTATATCATTCTGCTTTTATCATAGCATACCCAACTCCGGCTGGACAAGCCAAAATCATACAGGGAGGAATCAAAATGAATGTAATTGAACTGGAGCGTTGGAAACCCTCTGCGGCGGACCCCCGCAAGCTGGAGTACGCCGGCCAGCCCACGGCCCAGGAGGTATTCGAGGAGCTGAAGCACCGCCTGGCGAGTATGGGATACCTGCCGGACGAGTATTTTCTCATGGACAGCCACTGGGAGAATGGCCGGAAGATTCCCAAAGACGCGGATATCTTCTGCACCACCGACTACGGCGGCAGCGAGGGCGTGTATCTGGATGTGTACCTCAAGTGGTACGACGAAAACCAGAAAAAAAGCATCACCAAGAGCTTCATCACCGGCAAGACCCTGGGCGAGAACGGGAACGACCTGGACCGGATGTTCCTCATCTCCTCTGCCATCACCAAGGCGTTCCACGGCGACCACGCCACCCACGGCCGGTACATGAAGATTGGGGGCGTGGAGGATGACACCGGAGGTGCGGTGGTGCATCTCAGCCAGCAGGAGCAAAAGGTCATCATCGAGGCGCTGGTGGAACAGCGGGAGCGGCAGGAGCAGGCCATGAGCCAGGCCGAGCAACTCCTGCGCCGCATGACCGGGAGCATCACAGAATACGTCAATACGGTAGGAATGCGGCCTCTGCGGATGAGCGGCTATGACAAAACCATCCTCGCCATTCAGGATGGGGAACTGTCCGCATTCAAGGATCTGTATCCCCAAACGCTGAAAGATCATGCGGACGATCTGCTCATTGAGGCAGCGGGCAGGCCCGGCACGGTGGGACGGAAGATGACCCTTTTGCTGCTGGCAGACATGGAGCAGTTTTCTGAACCCACCTACTGCGCCGCCTGCCAGAGAGCCATCAATATCAATGACCCGGAGAAGGTGACCTTCCTGCTGGAACAGGCGGAGAGCCATGTGCCGAAGCTGTCCCCTTCCTTCCACGGGGAGATGGCCAGCTACGCCTATTTGGATCACCGCTTTATCGCCACAGAGATCATCAAGCAGTGCAGCGAGGAACAGATCGCCGCCGCACCGTCCCGTCTTCTGGAGCAGTTCGCCGCAGATCATGACCACCGCACACTGTCTGCGCTGGTGGAGAAAGGAATCTCCGGAGGCTCCAGCGCCTGGAGGACGCTGCACATGCTGACCTATGAGGGCCGCGACAGCTGGATCGCGGAGGACCTTCTGGAAAAGCGGATGTGGGTGGAGACCGACGACTACGGTGCCCTCCACGCCTGCGTCCAGAATGACGCCGTTGACGTGTGCAAGCTGCTGCTGGATGGCGGGATAGACTTTGACGTCTATCAGCAGTGGGCGAAGAACCACCCTTGCGATGGTCATGAGAAGACCATGCAGGCGCTGGAGGATCATTGGTCCGAGATCCAAACGAAGATGGCACAGGTCCCTGCCCAGGAGAATGGGGGAATGACCTTTGGCTGATCCCATCCTGCTTGCGAAAGCCGCGGCCGCTGTCCTCTCTGACGAGAGAACAAGGAAAGCGGCCGGCTGCGTGCTGGCGGCAATCCTCTCGCCGCTCATCCTGCTCGTCGCCTTTTTCTGTGCCCTTGGTTCCGGCACAACGGATCACAACATCACCGCCGTGGAACTGTGCTTTTATGGCGGAACACTCCCGGAAAACACACCGGAGGAATACCGGGTCTGCATCGAGGCCATGCGCGCCAGCTTCGACCAGCTGGATGACGCCCTCGCCGCCGTTCAAGAGAATACAGAGGGAGAACCCAGCCTTGACAGCGTCAGAGTCAAGGCGATTTTTTATGCTCTGTACTTCGGCGCCGAATCTCACGGAGACGCACAGACCTTTGCGGACTGCTTCGTCACCTACGAGGAGCGCACCCGCACCGTCCCCGTGGAGGGCAGCGACCCTCCCGCAGAGACGGAGGAAATCTACAGGGTGGCCATCTCCATCGAAGACCTGAACACCGTCTGGCAGAACATCGCTGCCGCAATGGGTGTGACGCCCATCGCCGAACAGCAGGCCAACGCAGACAGCATCTACAACCTGATCCGATACGGCGCGGCGGGAGGCGGCAGCGGCTTTGCCGGTTCTGATGCTCCCTTCATCGGCGCAGATGGCTTCTGCTCCCCCATCGGGGAGAACTGGCGGAACGTGGTCACCTCGGAGTTTGGCTACCGCCGCGACCCTTTCACCGGCGAGCGGCGGGGGCACAGCGGAATGGATCTGGCTGTACCCACGGGAACCTCCGTCCGCGCCGCCCTGCCGGGGACCGTGATCGTGTCTGCCTACAACCGGGGCGGCTACGGCTACTATGTGATGATCGACCACGGCGGCGGACTCGCCACCCTGTACGGCCATTGCTCCCAGCTGCTAGCACGGGTGGGCCAGACGGTGGAGGCTGGAGATGTGATCGCCCTCTCCGGTTCCACCGGGCGCTCTACCGGACCCCACCTCCACTTCGAGGTACGGATCAATGGGGAGAGGACCAACCCCCGCAGCTATTTGCCATAAACGCAGAAAGGAGAAAGGATCTTTTGAAATTCAAAGCAAATTTTGTGGAAAAGCCGGCCAATTTTCAGATGGACGACTGCCAGATCGAAAAGGTGGTGGAGCTGTCCCGTGAGGACTTTGGCCGGCTGAAGATCACCCCCCTGGCAAATCAGCCGTTCCTTGCGGAACACAGGGACTGTATGTTCCACAGGGACGGTGTGATCCACTGCCTGCTGGCGCTGGACCAGGGCAGCAATGACGGGGTACTCGTTGACGCGGAACAGTACAACTGCGCCCGTCTTGCGGCCTACATCCCCGGAATGCGGGACATCGTCAACGCCCAGATGGAGCGGGCGGCGGATTTTATCATCCAGCGGGGAACGGAGAACACTGCCAGCGGAAGCTGGTGTGTCTATTTTGATGATCTGGAGGAGCATCTGGATCTGACAGTCCGGGAGGGCAGCGGCTTTGACTCTATGCTCCGAGCCGCGCTGAAACGCCGTCCCGAAGTGTCAGCGGTGGACATGCACGATGGCTGTATCGAGATGGAGTACCACCCGGAATACTGCCGCCGGCTCAACAGTACCCTGGAAACCAAAGCGCCGGAGCTGTGCCTGAAAGATATCCTCCCTGTGCTGGCGGGCGGCGGTCTGACGTTGCTCACCCATGAGGAGGCGGACTGTGTTGTGCTGCCGGAAAACCTGCTGAAACTCAACGCCGCCGGGCGGGAGGATTACGCCGGCCTGCTGGATGCGCGGGTAGCGGAGATCGTCCCCGGCCTGGAGGGCACGGAGGTGGTACTCACCGATGTGGCTCCGGAGGAACTGGCTCGATTCAATGAGGAGTATGAAGCCTTCACGGAGGCGGAACTGTCCATGGGCGATATGACGCCATAGGAGGACGCGCAATGGATAAATTTGATGTTCGCCGCGTGGCCATGGGCCTCACCGCATACGCCATTGAGCGGCAGAACGGTTTTGAGAGATATCAGCCGGAGGACTCTCCCCCTTGGCAGGAACAGCGCCGGTTCTGGACAGACGCTATCCTCCAGGGCATGGAAAGGCTGGATGGGCTGACGCCCGATCCTAAGCTGATGGAGCAGTATGATCTTGAACTGGAGCAGGCCCGCGGCTGCTATTTTACCGTTCCGGCCACACAGCAGATGCAGAAGGATACTATCCAAGAACTGCGGCGTTTCGTCGCCGCACTGGAAACCACTGGAGATGACCGCCGTCGTCAGGTTGATGTGGTCCGGGAACTGCTGGAGGATATGTCTCTCCACCCCAACTGGTGGAATGGAAAGGACAACGGGCTTGACCACGCCCGTAATGAGGCGGATCGGGCGCTGGTGCGCATGACCGCTCAGATGCCTATCCGATTCACCCGCATCGTTCTGGGCGGTGACGCCGGCCCCCATTGGGCAAGCGGTTTCGTCTCCGGCTCCGTCACAGATGAGGCGGCGGTCAAAAAAATGACTGCATACCAGGAGGCGATCCAAAAGTATCCGGAGGTGGCGGAGTGGCCCGCCCTCTGCACCGTCTACGCCGGACGGGGTCTCCCCTCTGCGCTGGGAACGGTGGACGCCTCCGATTTTGACTTGGAGATCATGAACCGGACTGGGGACAGCTTCCTCAAGGAGCAGGGCGTCCGCTGGCTGGGCGGTCCCTATCAAATGATCGTATCTGCCGCGCCGGAAAAAATGCAGACAGCGATACAGTACCCGCTCCTCCAGGGGAAGCGCCCGTTGACAGCTGATGACCTGGACATCCAGGAGCGGATTGGTGCAGAGGGTGGCTGGGTCACGTTTGGGCTGGATGTCCTTGCCGATGAAGAAACCGTATTCGGCAGACAGTTGTCCAGCGAAGACGAGGACTCCTATATCCAGGCATACACTTCCCGCAATGAGCACACGGGCCAGGTCGATGACACTCTGGATATTGTTGTGCGGTCGCCCGGCGGCGATGAGTGGTTCTCCTGCGCCCTCACAGATGAGGCCAGAGAATCTCTGAAGCAAAAGATGGACGCTTTCTGCCTGGAACAGTATGGGGAACGTCTGCCGGAGCCAGCGGCGCAGAATTGGGGGGACTCCACACCGCCTCAAATGGGACCCGTTATGTAAGGACAGAGGAGGAATAGCACGATGGAAAATAACGAGATCAAGCTGTCCTTCGACAGCGAGAAGATGGAGGCGCTGGTGTTCTATCTGAAAAAGGAGAACACCACAGTGCAGAAAAAGATGGACGAGGCCCTACGGCTGCTCTACGAGCAGACGGTGCCGGAGCCTCTGCGGGAGTACCTGGACGCCAAGTCCGCTCCCGCCCGTCCCAGGCGTCCGCCCCGTCCCAGCCAGCCGAAGCCGGCCGCACCCAAACAGATGCCCGCCCCCGCAGATCAGGGAAAGGAGGATACCGTATGAGCGGCGATGTACAACTGGAGCTGTGGCTCCACGAATATAAACTGGATGCACTTTCCTCCGTGCTGAAGGAGCAGGGCACCACTGTAGAGAAACGGATGCAGGAAATGCTGATCGACCTGTATGCGGAGTTGGTGCCCTATGAGGTACAGCAGGAGATCCGCACCCGTATAGATGCGGAGTATACCGCGGTACAGGCGGAGGCGGAGGCAGCCCGGAAGTATACCGCATTCTGCGTGCGGGAGAATGGGACACAGTCGTTTTTCCAGCTGGACAGGTCGGAAAGTATTCTGGAGGCCGCCAAGTTTCTGCGCCGGTACCTGCGTGAGGATCAGGGGTCGGGCGTTGATGCGCTCCAGACAAGCGCCTTCGCCGGAATGGAGCCGGTCACCGCCGAGCGGTATGACCAGTTGCTGGCACTGCGGATGGAGTCTCCCGGCAAAGTCACCGGCGTGTTTGATCTGGATTTCGACAGGCGAGAGGTCTCTACCGTGGATGCCGCAGATGGCTGGAAGACTTGGTCTATGCAGGACGTCTCCAACGCCATCTTCCATGCGTACCGGAAAAGCTGTCTCAGACCGGAGCAGTATATGTCCCGGTTCCTGGAGAAGCTGGAGGGCAGGGAACTCACCTCACCGGGCCACCTCTCCGCACGGGATATCTCCTTCGCGGAGGAGATCACCGAGATCGACAGCCTGCTGGATTTTTACATGGAAACCGGCTTCGATGTGGATGCGGCGTTCGGCACACACGTCTGCACCGGCGAGAACGACGACACTCTGAACGTGTATGCCAACTACGACATGGCAGCCGGACAGGTCTGCGATGAGCTGGAGGTGGACCTGCACCGGGCGGATGGACGTGAGGAGTCGGTGGAGTACCGGCTCAACGCTGTGGAGAAAGCGACCCTGCTGCGCAAGATGGACGCCTACTGCCAGGAGCAGACCGGGCAGACGCTGAGAGACTACAGCGCCCAGCTGATGGCGGAGGACATGGCGGCGCAAGCACCGCAGATGTAGGAGGGAATATGGATAAACAAAATTTCGAGCAGCAGCTCAATGCGCTGATTCCCCGGCCCGACCCGGAAACCACTGCCGATCTGTTTGCGTTCGGACAGGAGCTTGGCGAGACAGCCGAATGCTATGGCGTCCGGGAGCTCCTCACCAGTCTGCAGTTCATCGCCCGGAATTTTGATGGGCAGACGCTCCAGGGCGCCTACGAGATCATCCAGCACGGGTTCGCGGCGCTGCCCGGTGAGATGGTAGCCGCGGCGGTCTATCTGCAAAACGGATGCACGCCCCAGCATGCGGCGGAGATGGCGGAGGCGGGAATGCTCATGTGCTTCCATCAGCCGGACAGCGCAAACGAATCCAGCCCACTGGCCGTCTGCACAGTGATAGAGAACGGCACCTCACGCGAATTTCACACAATGCACTTTGGCGGCTTTGATCCTGAGACTGCTCTGCGGACTGCGCAGGAGTACGCACAGATCCACCGCTCCTCCGTGGCCGGCGCACTGATGTTTCTCACTACAGACATGGAGATAAAGCTGGGCGGCGGATACAAGAAGATTTTAGTAAGCGGAGAGTCTGATATGACCAAGGCTCTGTCCGCCATCTTCCGCCGCTGTCCCGCAGTGGCCGCACACCTGACCTTCGATGCCGACCGCGGTCAGGCGGAGGTGGAGTACAACCCGCTGTGGTTGGAACTGCGCCAGAAGCAGGAGCCCGAGCAGGGCGGGATGCAGCTGACGGTGTAGCGGAGTACGTCAAAGGCCGCTCCCTACACGGAGCGGCCCTCGCTCTTATTCCCCCGCTGTGCGCCGCAGAAACGCCCCGTGTGCCGCCCGGCCCGACAGAGCGGCTCCCTGCCCCACCCAACTGACGCGCCCGCCCTGTGCAGACGTGTGGCGGCGGTGGGCAATTCGGCCTCTCCCAAATGTACAGGTGAACCGGGGGGTCGAAAAAGGTGCGGGATAAAAGCAGGTGGTCGCTTTCGCGCCCACCTGCCGCTCACCCCGCCCCGCAATGCGGGTCGGGGACGGGGACCGGGGTGGTCGGTTTGGCCCACTGCTGGCTGTGACAGGTGGTCGGAAATGAAAATAACAGAGGAAAAACCGCCTGTTTACAGCCTTTCCCAAGGTGGCTGTGATAGGTGGTTTTCGCAAGAAATGGAGGATTTTCCCAATGAAAAGAAAAACGCCCGTTTCGGCGGAGCTTGACGCCTCCGCTGAGATCAAGACACGCATCCCCGTCTGGCTGTACCCCTCCACGCTGAAGGTGATGGACCGGGCGGCGGAGACTGCCGGATGCAAAAGCCGCAGTGAGTTTCTGGAGAAGGCCGCGTTGTTCTACGCCGGCTATATCTCCGGGCAGGACGCTGTTAATTTCCTGCCGCCTGCACTGGCCGCTGTCCTGCGTGGTACGGTGCAGGATACGGAGAACCGGATCTGCCGTCTGTTGTTCAAGCTGGCGGTGGAGCTGGACATGGTGATGAACGTGCTGGCGGCGGGAATGGAAATCAGCGAAGAAGCACTCCGCAATCTCCGTGGCCGGTGCGTCCAGAATGTGAAGAAGACCAGCGGCAGCGTCACGCTGGACAAAGCGGTGGAGTATCAGAGAGGCGGCGTGTGACAGAAATGCGGTGATGCTCTATGCCGCGGATCATATTCAAGTGCCCCTACATCAAGCCGGGAACCGGGAAAGTCGCCGCCCACCTGAACAACTACGTCCGCTATGTCGCTACCCGTGACGGTGTAGAGAAACTCACGCCGGATAAGGCTGATCTGCCAGCCACAAAAAAGCAGCAGGCGATGGTGGAGCGGCTCCTGCGTGACTTCCCTCTGAGCCGTGGTATGTTCGAGTACGAGGACTACCAGTCCAATCCCACCCGTGCCGCCGCCTCGGAATTTATCACCAGAGCCGTCGAGGACAACTATGACCAGATCGCCAAGCGCGAAAACTACGTCAGCTACATCGCCCAGCGTCCCCGTGCGGAGCGGATGGGTTCTCACGGTCTGTTCAACGGCACTGGTGACGTACCGGAATTGTCCAAAGCTGCGGAGGAGGTGGCAAACCATTCCGGCAACGTGTGGCTTCCCATCATTTCTCTGCGGCGGGAGGATGCTGCCCGGCTCGGCTATGACAACGCCAGACAGTGGCAGGCGCTCCTCTCCACCTACGCTCCGCAGATTGCGGAGGCCATGAAGATTCCCTGGAACCAGTTCCGCTGGTATGCCGCTTTCCACGATGAGGGAACGCATCCCCACGTCCACATGGTCTGCTACAGCGCGGATGGGCGCTCCGGCTTTCTGGATAAGGACGGCATCGCCGTGATCAAGTCCGGACTGGCAAAGAACATCTTCCGCCAGGAGCTGACAGAGATCTACCGGCAGCAGACCCAGCGGCGGGATGAGTTGGTGCGGAAGTCCGGCGAGGTCATGGATGAACTGATCCGGCAGATGCGCTCCGGTGCGCTGGAGAATCCTCACATCGAGCAGCTTGTGGATCAGCTGGCAGAGCGGCTGAAGCATACCAGGGGCAGGAAGCAGTACGGCTATCTCAAAGCGTCGCTGAAAGCCGTGGTGGATGAAATCGTGGACGAGCTGGCAAAGGACTCCCGCATCGCCGCCGCCTATGATCTGTGGTATCAGCTGCGGGAAGAAGTGCTGCGGACATACCGGGATGACCTTCCCGAACGTCTGCCCCTCTCCCGTCAGGAGGAGTTCAAGAGGGTCAAGAATCTGGTGATCGAGGAGGCGGTGCGGCTGAATGAGCACACCGAAGTGTTCTCGCCAGCGGATGCTGTGGAGCAGGAACCCGCTGAAGCTGATGTGGAGCCGGACACTGTCCCAATGTCAGAGGATGCTCCGCAGAGCGAGGATGTGCCGGAACCTGCTGACGCGGTCCCGCCTGTTGTGGAGTGGAGCAGCCGCTACAAGCAGGCGCAAACTCTTTTGTATGGTGATGACGATACGCCCCGAGATCCGGAAAGAGCGTATAGCCTCTTCACGGAGGAAGCCCTCGCCGGCAACGCTCTCGCCATGCACGATCTGGGACGGATGCTGGCGGACGGTGTTGGCGTGAATGCTGATCCGGAGCAGTCCAATCTGTGGTACACAAAGGCGCTCTCCGCGTTTCAGACTGTGGAGCGGCAGAAGCCCAACCGCTATGTGGAATACCGCATCGGGAAAATGTACGCTGGCGGTCTCGGGACTGACCAGGACGATACGGCAGCGGCGGAGTGGTTCTCTAAGGCGGCGAAGCAGAAGTATAAATATGCGCAATACTCCCTCGCCGGACTCTACAGCCGGGGCAAAGGGGTGCCGCAGGATGACGAAAAGGCGCTGGAACTGTATGCCAGCGCCGCGGTACAGGGATTCCCTTATGCCGCCTGGGAGTTGGGGAAACGGTATCGGGACGGTGTTGGCTGCGCCCCGGATGAGCGGCAGGCTGCCCGGTATTTCTCCATGGCCTATCGCGGCTTCCGGGAATTGGCCGGCCAGCGTCCCGATGACCGCCTCCAGTACCGTATCGGCTGGATGCTCCTGCACGGCGTCGGAACGGATCAGGACGAGCGCACCGCGCTGGAGTGGCTGAGGAAATCCGCTGAACTTAAAAATCCCCACGCAGAGTATCAGCTGGCAAAGCACATCCTCGCAGATTCTGCCGCCAAGCCAGAGCAGATCAATGACGCGGTAATATGGATGACCAACGCGGCAAAGGCTGGGCTGGACTACGCACAGTACGCTCTCGGGAAGCTGTACCGGGACGGTGGGCCTGTGGAACACGACCCGCTTCGAGCGGTCATCTGGTTCACCCAAGCGGCAGAACAGGGCAGCGAATGTGCCATGTACGCTCTCGGAAAACTGCATCTGGAAGCGGACGATCCTGCCAGTGCCCTGCGGTGGTTTCAGCAGTCCGCAGAACAAGGCAACCAGTTCGCCCAGTACCAACTGGGTAAGCTGCTGCTGAATGGTGACGGTGTCCCAAGGGATACGGAAAAAGCGGTTCGCTGGCTGACGGAGTCAGCGGAGCAGGGAAACCAGTACGCACAGTATGCGTTGGGCAAGCTGTACCTGCTGGGCAAGGACATTCCCCAGGACAGGGATGCCGCTGTCCACTGGTTCACACTGGCGGCGGATCAGGGGAACGAATACGCCAGGTATTTCCTCGACCACATGGATGATACCCCCTCTCTGTTCACCAGCGCCACCCGGCTCCTCCATCACATGGGGAACGTCTTCCGGGATCAGGCCCCGCCGCCAGCGGGTGGGATCTCGTTCGTGGACAGTAAACTGCGGAGAAGAATCAGAGAGAAGAAAATTGCCATGGGCCACAAGCCGGATGATCACGAGGAACAGGTCCAGCAGCTTCAGTGATCTGTTTTCCCCTTGTGCAAAGGGGTCCCCTCGTGTATAATGGGGGAAAAGTATCAGAGGAGGTCGCTGCATGGAATTGAAATTTGCAAACGATCTGAATTCTGCCAAGCGATTGGATGAGATCATGAATTCCTATCCCGGCCGGGACTGCGGTTCCGTTCTGGCGGACGAGCGTTCCTTGACAGTGGTGCTTACTCTGCTGGAGTATGGGAAAATCTCGGTCACGGAATGCACTTATCCCTATGACCACGATATCCACGGCGACAGCGGGATGATGGATATATACGCAGAGCTGGCGCGGGAAACCCGCTGGAAACGGTTCGGTCACACAGAGATCGAGGGGATACGCATCAACGCCCTCCGCCAGATGCGGCAGGAGGGCAAGCCGTCCTATGATG
>CAJUOA010000091.1 GCA_910587785.1 uncultured Oscillospiraceae bacterium
CCCGGCCGTCCTCCTCGGTGGTGAGCAGGACATCGGCGTTGTAGGTCTTGCCCGTGCGCTGGCTCACGCAGTCCTTCAGCTTGACGCGCCCGTCCCGCACCAGCTTCTCCGCCATGCCAGCGGTCAGGTGCTTGCCGATCTTCTTGAAATAGGCGTTGTCCTTCCAGAGGACGAAGCGGCACTCCCGGTTGGAGCAGAACCAGCCCTTGGCGCGCTCCGCCACATCCGCACCGCAGTGGGGGCAGCTTCCGATCACCTTGTTCCCATTCGCCATATCCATTTTGACTCCTTTCACGGTCTCATAAGTTTTCACAAGGGCAGTGACCATGCCCTCGATCTCACGCATGAACGCATCTGGGGCATAGCCGCCCTTTTCGATGCCCAGCAGCTTTTCCTCCCACTCCGCCGTCATGGAGGGGGACTGTATCTGCTCCGGCACTACGGCGATCAGGGCGCTGCCCTTGTCCGTAGGCACAAGCACCTTTGTCTTTTTCTCGCCCTTGCGCTCCACAAAGCCTTTCTGCACCAGCTTTTCGATGATCCCGGCGCGGGTGGCGGGAGTGCCGATGCCCCTGCGTTCCACCTCGCCCGGCATATCCTCCGCCCCGGCAGTCTCCATGCTTTGCAGGAGCGTGTCCTCGGTGAACCGCTTGGGCGGGGTCGTTCTGCCCTCTTTCAGCTCCACCCCGGCGAGGGACAGCACCGCGGCCTCCGAAAGTTCGGGGACAGGCGGCGCATCGTCCCCATCCTTTTCATCCCCAGAGGCGGGGAGGTACGCTTTCCAGCCGGGGTCTGTGACCGTCTTGCCCCTGGCCTTGAACTCATGTCCGGCGCACTCCAGCACCACCGAGGTCTCCGAATAGCGGCAGGGGTTGCCCACGGCGCAGACCAGGCGCACAGCGATCAGGCCCAGCACCGCCTTTTCCCCGGCGGGCAGTTCCGCAAGGTCGGCGGACTCCAGCGTCTTTGTGGGGATGATGGCGTGGTGGTCGGTCACTTTCTTGCCGTTGATGACCTGGGCGGCGTTCACGGGGGCGGGGGCCTCCGGGGAGATGCCGCACTTTTCCTGCACCATCCCCACCAGCCCCGGCAGCATCCCCGCCATGTCCTCGGTGAGGTATCTGCTGTCCGTCCGGGGATAGGTGACGAGTTTCTTCTCGTAAAGGCTCTGGGTGTAGTCCAAGGTCTGTTTTGCCGTGAACCCCAGCTGGCGGTTGGCGTCCCGCTGGAGGGAGGTCAGGTCATAGAGCGCCGGGGGCTTCTCGGCCTTGTCTTTGCGCTCCACGCTTTTCACAGCGGCCGTCCCGGCGGCGCGGCACTCCCCGGCAATCTTCTCCGCCTCGGTTTTCTCTTTCATGCGCCCTCCATTCGCCACAAAGCCCTCCGGCGCAAGCTGGACGGTGTAGAACGGCTCGGACTGGAAATCCCGGATCGCCGCCTCCCGCCCGCAGACCATCGCCAGCGTGGGCGTCATCACCCGCCCCACATTGAGGGTGGGCCCGTACTTGCATGAAAAAAGCCGGGTGGCGTTGATGCCGACGATCCAGTCGGCGCGCTCCCGGCACAGGGCAGCCTCATACAAGGCGTCGTATTCCGTTCCCGGTCTCAGGCTGGCGAAGCCCTCCCGGATGGCGGCGTCCTCCATAGAGGAGATCCAGAGCCGCTCAAAAGGCTTTTTGCACTTGCATTGGTGGTAGACCAGCCGGAAGATCAGCTCGCCCTCCCGTCCGGCGTCGGTGGCCTCCACGATGGAGGTGACATCCTCCCGGCCCATCAGCCCCTTCAACACCTGGAACTGCTTCTTGGTGGACGGGGACACCTGGTACTGCCACTTCTCCGGCAGGATGGGCAGGTCCTCCAGCCGCCACTTGGCGTAGGTCTCGCCGTAAGCCTCCGGCTGGGCCAGCTCCACCAGATGGCCGACACACCAGCTCACGATGAACCCTGCGCCCTCCAGGTAGCCGTCACACCGCTTGACAGCGCCCAGCACTTTGCCCACGCTCTGCGCCACCGAGGGCTTCTCGCAGATCACGAGTTTACTCATAGGCAGTCGCTCCTTTCTTGTTTTTGGGGTAAAAAAATAGCGGCCTGCCCAAGCAGACCGCTATGTAAAAACATATATTTTGTCCTAATAAGACGATATTTCTAATCTTGATCTTGCTCCTCAACGTATTCGAGAATATCCCCAGGCTGACAGTGCAGAACCTTACAAATAGCGTCTAATGTACTAAATCGAACAGCTTTTACTTTTCCCGTTTTCAGGTAAGAAAGATTAACATTGGATATACCAACCTGCGCCGCTAAGTCATTCAGCCGCATTTTTCTGTCTGCCAAAACTCTATCAAGCCGAATGATAATCATAACGTGTGATCCACCTCATCCTGCAAGTGTACTCCGTAATGGATGATGTACGCAGCCACGATAAAGGCGATGCTGGGGAAAAGTATATTGAACATAGTCCGCCCTGTGGAAATGGATACTTGGCAGTTAGTCACAAGATTAGTGAGCCAGCAAATCAGCAATTTAATAAACGGAACGAAAACAGCTACAAAAAATTGGAGTAATCCATAATAAAGAAGATAGGCGGCATTTTGTTCCGTAAAAATTTGCCCTTTTCTTATGTTGGCAAATACGCGGCTTAAAAACCAGTAAGCAAAAATCATTGGAACTATATTAACTGCATACATCAACGAAAGGCCAATGTGAACAGCCAGGTCAATCTGGTCATTATCATTTGTCCGTACATGAATATCATCGCCTGAGTGTACAATCATAGTCCGGGAATGCGGTGCATGATTTTCTTCCGCATAAATGGCACGCTCAAAGGTTCCTGTCTTTGTATGCAGGAAAAAAGTTTGCCGCCCCATAAAACTAAGAGCGAGACAAAGGGCATAGAAAACAATCACAAAATAGCAGACATACTTCATAAAGTTAGATGCGGGTTTGGCAAATTGTTCCGTAGAAAATTTTTGAATGAACTTCATAATTTATCACCTCGCCCCTATGATAACAGGAAGTTTCGCATTTGTCAATAGATTTTTAATGTTAATCATTAAATTATTATTGTTACTTCTTGTGCGGGGCTTTGCGTTGAAAAGGCATTGCTATGGTTTTAGCGGCCACAGATAGCGAATAGCACAGCTGCCCCTTTTCTCCGCATATCTGACCGTGTTCCGGGTGCCGCCGCTTGCCCCGGTGTAGGCGGCGATCAGCAAGGAGGAGTGGTCTACCATATACTCGTTCCGGCGCTGGTACGCAGACCGGGAGCCGGCCTCGCAGACATACACAACGGAATCCGCAGACTGTGTGACCTTGAGGAAACGCTCCGTCCAGCCGCCTCCCCAATGCAGGCCGAACCCCTGAAAGGGGACGGCGCAGACCAGTTTGATGCCCTTTGTGGACTGCCGGTGCCGCAGTACCAGCTCCGCCGCCCAGAGATCGACCCCCTTTGATACCCCTGAGATAAATGTGGTGTACCCATCCCGCAGGGCGTCGCATATCGCCGCATCCAGCAGACTAATGACAACATCCTCCGGCGCGCCCAGTTTCTCCGGCCGATGCCCGGTGAAACAGCAGCAGTATCTCTTATCTTCCAGCATCATCATCCCCTGTCTAAAGTAGTACACCGAGATTATAGCATGAAATACGGTGTATTGCTACTCCTTATAACACCAACTTGTCCATATTCATGCCGCCAGAAAACGGGGTTACACTACTTGTAAAGGTGGTGTAATGCTATGCCAAGACCGTTAAAGGACATCAATGTTGAAGTCGGCGCGAGGATCAGCCAAAAGCGGAAAGCCCAGAACCTGACCCGCGAGGGGCTGGCCGAGTTATCTGGATACAGCGCGAACTTTATCCAGGAAGTGGAGCGGGGCAGGTCCGGGCTGTCCTCAGAGTCCATGCGCGCCTTTTCCGTTGCGCTCAAGACCTCATCCGACAGCCTGCTGTTTGGGGACAGGCCGGATGATTATTCCCATATCGTCAGGCTGCTGGCCTCCGTCCCGCCGGAAAAGCGGAGGCGCATCATTCGGATCATCGAAGAAGCGGTGGAGTGTGCCAAACAGTGACCGCAGTTCTTTTACACTTGTTTCCTGACCGCCTGGACGACCCAGCGGGTATCGCTGCCGCTCCCGGAGCAGGTGGAGAGGGTGATGATCTTGTCCTCCGCCGTGGGTGTGATGCCCGTGTCAATGGCGGACCGCTCCAAGCCGTACTGGATGAACGCCTGTCTTTCCTCCGGGCTTGAAAGCCCCTGCTGGTAGACGGGCGCTGTCAGCGCCGTCTCGTAGGCGGCATAGATGTCATACTGCCATACGCCGTCCTCATTGGAGATGGTAACGCTGGGGTTTTCCTGCCAGAAAGCGGCGTCCTTGTAGTGCTTCAAGCCGCCAAACATGGTCCCGTCCCGCATCCTGTGGCCGTAGACCAGCGTATGGGACCCGTCCAGGCTGGCGCTTGCCCGGTAGTCCAGGAAGATGGCCCCCGCCGCGTTCTCCTCGCCGTTCCAGGCGTGGGACAGGTAATAGGCGTTATCTTCCCCTTGCAGGAGCGGATAGGAAAGGAGGCCGGGGACCTCGATCCAGCCCACCACATCGGCGTTGGCCTCCCGCAGTGGGGAGAGGTCCATGCCAGCGGGGGCATCATCCCCGGCATCCGTTTCGGGCAGGACTTCCAGCGGCGCAGGGGCGGGGGACGGCTCCGCCGCATGGGAAACATCCGCCAGCCGTGCCGCCTCCCGGTAAAGCTGGCCCGCCCTCTGGCTGTCCATGTGGTGCAGATAGAGAAAGGCCAGACACATAGAAAGCATCAGGAGAAACAGGAACTCGAAAAAACGCCGTGGGTCAATACGCACAGCCTCACCTCCTCTAAAAAGGGGCGTGGGGCTGGTTCCATTTCCCAGCCCCACGCTCTGTCATCAGTCAGCAGTCCTCTTTCGCCTGTCCCTGATCTCCAGCCAGCCCATGGCCGCCAGCCCAGCGAGGGAGACAGCCAGCAGGAGATACCACAGCCCGGAATCATCGCCGGTCTGGGGGACATCCGCCACAGGCACATCCTCATCAGGAATTTCCACCAAAGGCTCGTCCGGCGTCTCCGTGGGAATGTCCGTTTTTGGTACATCCGTCTCAGGGACATCCTCCACAGGCGGCTCCTCCGTGGGCGTGTCCGGGGTCTCCGGCTCCTCCGGGGTGTCGGGAGTGTCTGGCTCGTCCGGCTCATCGGGGGTCTCCGGCGTGTCAGGCGTTTCCGGGTCGGGGTAGGTGTAGTTCTTCTCCCATGTGACCTCCCACTCCCGGTCGTTCTGCTGGACGGTGGTGACGGTCACGGCGGTCTCCGTCCAGCCCCCGGCAGTCGTGGCGGTGTCCGTCCGGGAAGTCCTGGTGGTGTCCGCTTTCCGCTCGGTGGTGCTGGCGGTCTCCGTCACCACATCGGCGGCGGCCTCGTTGACGGTGAAGTTCAGGGAGACGGACAGGTCAACGGACTGCCTGCCGCTCTCAATGCCCACAAAGGTCTGGGAGGAAAAGACCGGCTCCCCGTCCCCGTCATAGCCCACCGGGTCAGTGCTGACCTCGGAAGTGAACAGGTACACGCCCTCACCGATGTTCTGGGTCCCCGTGAGCCGGAGGTCAATGTTCACGCCGTCCGCCAGCTTCAGGCCGGATAGGGTGTAGCTGCCGTCCCCGCGACCGGGGATGACGCCGTACTGTGTTTCGGTATCGTCCCCGGCCAGCCGCCGCGTCTCCACGACCTCGCCGCCCACCACCACATGGACCAGCAGGTCATCGCTCTCCGTGTCGGGCATGACGGCAAGGGTAAAGGTCAGGTCCGCCTCATACCTGCCGGTGTCCCCGTCCCGCCGGCCCACGGTCAGGCTGGCATTTTGGGCAAAATTGTTCTCGTTGATGAGGGTATTTTGGTGGGTAGGCGCCTCGGTCTGGGCGACAAGGTAGTCATAGAGCGCCTTTGTCAGCGCCCACTCCCGGCTGTCCAGCTCCCGCCAGTTCCTGCCGCTGGTAGCCTGGTAGTAGCTGGTGAACGGGTCATCCCGGTCGATCATCAGGTCCCCGCTGTTGCCGAAAGTCCAGAGCGCCGCCTGGGTAGCCGCCAGCGCCATGCCGTCCGTGAGGTAGGTGTCAAAGCCCCATGCGGTAGCCAGTCCGCCGTAGTTATTGCGGTCGATCTCGCCGCTGTTGTAGGCATCCACCAGCATCCGCTTTACGGCGTCCAGGCTCCCGGCCCCCTCTGCGGCCCCCCAGTAGCCGTTCTGGGCGATGGCCCGGATGTGCGCCGCCGCCTCGCTGTCGTAGTACCCGGCGTCCTCCACATTCTCCATGCCATAGCGGAACCCCGCCTGGGGGCTGACGGCGAAATCAGCGCAGTACACGGTATGCTCGTTGCCGTCCTTGTCCACCAGCACGAATTGATGGGCCTGCCACCTGTCGCTGGGGGTGGCCGTGCCGTCCTCCTGCACCTTGACCGCATCCACCCGGATGGCGCTCTCCAATCCGTACTCGCCCAGCCACTGGAAGTCGTAGCCGGTCGGGTCGAACTCCACGCCGTCCTTGTCCGCCCGGTGGTAGAGGTCGGTTTTCTGGTTGGTCTTTCCCACATCCGGCTCCGCCACGTCCGCCTTTACGCCGGTGGTCGCAAGGATGCCGCCCTTTTCCCCGGCTGTGACATCCCCCATCTCAGCGGTGACGGTGCGGTCATTGGCAGCGATCCGTTTCGTCTCGGTGGTGGTGGTCCTGGTCGTGGTGGTGACGGCCCCGCCCGTGAACTCCGTAAAGGTCACGGTGGTGACGGTCACATCCGTGACCTCGGTGAGGGTGCTGGTGTCCTTTGTGCCGCGCAGGGTCTCCACCCCGGTACAGATATTGCCCGCCCGGTCGGTGGTGGTGGTTGTGACCTCGTAGCCTGTCAGGGCGCCGGAGGCGTCCCGCAGCTCCGCCACCGTGACCGTGGTGGTCTCCCCGGTCTCCGCATCGGTGGTCACACTCTCGGCGGGCCTCTCCGGCAGGACGGTCTCCGAGACCGCCTCCTCGGTGGCGTGGGTCTTTGTCGTGGTGGTCTGGTAGCCGGTGAGGTTCCCGGCATCGTCATAGACGGGCGTCACATCCACCGTGGTGGTCACGCCGTTTACATCGGTGACAGACCCCTGGGGCTGGGGCATCACGGGCGGCTCCGCGCTGGAACTGCCCTCCGGGAGGGCGGTGGTGACGGAGGTCTCCTCGGTGGAGGTGGCGGTGAACCCGATCACAGTCCCGTCCTTATCCAGCACATCCTCCACTGTCACCGTCTTATGGCCGACAGTCTCCCCGGTCTCCGGGTCGGTGATGTCGCAGTCCCCGGCATCCGGGCGGGAAAGCTGCCCCGCCAATGCCTCCCGGTCCACCTCCGCCGTCCCAGTGGCGGTGCTGCCGGGGGTCAGGTCAACGGTGATACTGCTGTCACCATCCTTAAAAACGGGGTCAACGGCCTCGCTGGAGGAGGTGGCGGAGCTGTCCGCCGTCTCGAACTCGCCGGGGATTTCCGTAACGATGGTCTCGCCCGTCTCGGTCCCGGACACAGCCTCCTTGTCCTCCACCACGGTCCCACTGGTCATGTCCTCGGTGGTTGTGGTCTCATGGCCCGTCTCGCTGCCGCTCTCCTGGATGACACGGCCCTCATCATCCCGGACGGTGGTCTCGGTCGTGGCCGCCGCACCCTCCACCACGGGGGTCTCGCCCTCCGGGCTGGCCCAGATGATCTCGGTGGTGATGGTGGTGGTCCTGCCGTCCCCGCTGTCTGCGGCCTCGGCGGCAAAGGCCGGAACGCTGGTCAGGCTCATGCACATCGCCAGGACGCACAGCCACGACAGCTTTTTGCAGAGTTTTCTACGCATAGGCATCTACTCCTTTTCCATTTTTGCATAAGAAAAAAGGCGGCTCCCGCCGCCCTTTTCACACGCCTTTCTTTCAGACCGGCTCATCGTCCGGCCCGTCAAAGTCCTCCCCGTCCTCATCGTCAAGCCCAAGGTCATCCGGGAGGCCGTAGTCCTCCTCATCCTCGGAATAGTCCGCGTCCGGGTCAGGCTTTACCTGTTCCTTTTTGCCGCCGCCCTTGAAGAACTTGGTATAGGCGAAGAACCCACCGCCGCCCAGGAGTGCGACTACCAGGAGCAGGGCGGGCAGGGGGTTGGCCTTTGCGGGAGGCTCCGGCTCGTCCGGCTCGTCCCCGCCGTCAGGCTCCTGTGTCTCAGCGGGCGGCTGCACCTCCGGCTCCGGCTTGGTGTACTCCGCGGCCTCGTCCTCGCCCATCAGGGAAAGCAGGTCCCTCTCATCCACCAGGTTCATAAAGTGGACGGTCTGCTCCCCCTCATCGTCACGGTCGATCACCAGATAAAAGGTGTTCCCAGCCTTTGTCACCAGTGTGATGAACTGCTTGCCGGAACCGTCCGCGTTGTCCGTGCGGTAATCGTCCACCAGCGTCAGGTTGCCGTCCGGGGTGAGGGCGGCGGAGGGCGGCTCCGAAGCGTCCGTGTCCATGTTCCCCATGCTCATCATCAGCAGGAGCATCATCATCAGGGTGTCCTCGTCAAAGCCGCCGCTGGCGCCGGGCTTGTCCTGCCCGTCCTCCGTGGGCGGTTCGGCGGGGGCCTCCTGCTCCGCCACGGTCAGGTAGTCCTTGTGGACATACCCGGCGGTCTCCGGCAGGACCACCTGATACCAGTCGCCGTCCTCGCCCACGACCTCCAGCTCGGTCCCCCGGAGCAGATGGCCGATGACCTGGTTGTCCATGCCGGGGCCGGTGCGGAGGTTCAGGTAGGTGTCGGAGCGGACATTGACCGTGCCAACGGAAACAGTCTCCGGCTCAGTGTCCGTACCGGTATCGGCGGGGGCCTCCGTGTCCCCGCTGGCGTCCGTACCCATCAGGGCGGCCATGACCTGCTCCAGCCCCTGGGCGGAAAAGCTGATCTTCCCGTCCTCACTGATGGTCACGCCCTCCGGCAGGACGACCTTTGTGCCGAGGGTGGCGCCATCGGGGAGGGCGGCATCCTCCGTCCCGCCGCTGGGGGCGTCCCCGTCAGGCGTATCGGAAACAGCCTCCACGGCCTCTGTGGGGGTGTCGCTGGTGGGGACCGCCTCGCCGCCAGCCGCATAGCAGACAGCGGACAGGTTCCCCAGCATCAGGACGCCGGCCAAAAGGCCGGCGATCATGCTCTTAATCTTCATCCTGTTCTTCCTCCTTGCTCTCAGTAGTGTTGATAGTACGGCCAGCCAGACCATCCGGCGCGCCCGCCCCCGGCGTCATGGCCGGGGAGGGGAGCATCCCGTTTTGCAGGGCTTTCAGGACCTCCGCAAGCTGGTCCGGGGTCATGTTCTGCGCCCGCACCATCTCGTGTATCTCCGTGTTCTCCTGCTGGATATACTTCTGGCAAAGCTCCTTATACCGGGCGTCCCACTGGTCGCGCTTTTCCTTGGCGCGGTCACGGTCAGCCCCGATCTTGTCCAGTTTCTCGCTCATATCTGCCTCCTTTTGCCCAGGGACAGGCATGGGTGTCCCCGTCATCTGCCCATATCCATGCCGGGGGATTTCCGCTCCTGTTTCTGCATGGGAGGTTTCCGCTCCGCCGTCCCCGCCTTTCTCTCCGCAAGCTCCTTTATCACAGAAGCCCGCTCCCCGGCGGTATGCTGTTTTTCCGCAGCCTCTTTGTCCGGCGCGAAAGCCTCCCGTTCCTGTGCATCGAACAGCGCCTGCAAGCGGCCCTCCGCCGCCGCAAGCGTTTCCTCCAGGCTGTCGATGTTCCTCTGGATGCGGTCGGAGGCGTCACTCGCCCCGCCCGTCTCCAGCATGAAGCGTTCCAGCCTTTCCCGTTCATCGCTGATCTGCTGTGACAGCTCCTCGCAGTCCTGCATAAGGCTCCCGATCGTCTCGGTTGGCTCATTCACGCCGCCCAGCCTTGTCTCATCCATCCACTCGCCCCTTTCTTTTTTCTTCATAAAAATGCGGTATTGTCACCTGATACGCCCAAAACAGAGGAAATGCTGCCTCCAATAGTTGCTTTCCGTGCTGGCGTAACTGATGGGGTTTCCGCAGTGGATCATCATCCCGTCACCGACATAGATACCCACATGGGTCGCGTCGCTGGGGTCCGGGGCGTCGTAGGTGTGGTGGAAGAAGATGAGGTCTCCCGGCTTTGCCTCAGAGGGAGGGATGATGTCGCATATCCCTTTCAGCCCCTTTGCCCCCAGCCGCCCCACGCTCCAGCCGTTGCCGCTGTGGTTGATGACCCACGACACGAAGCCGGAGCAGTCAAAGGAGGTCGAGGGGGAGCTGCCGCCCCACACATAGGGGTAGCCCAGGTACTTCTCCGCCTCGGTTATCATCCTGCGGAACCGCTCATCGGTCAGCGCCTCGCCAGGGATGTCATAGTCCGTGTACTCGCCCCCGGAAACGCCGTACACATCCTCCCCGAACAGGGGGCGGTTGCCGCTGGTCCCCATCAGCACATCGTAGCGTTCCGTCTGCTCGGCGGTCAGCCCGGAGGCGCGGATCACAGCCCCCAGCCCCTTGTTGGTCAGCTTTACATTGAGGATGTGGTACTCGTACTCGACCTCCACCTCGTAGGTATAGGTGGAAGTGGTCGTTTCGCCGGTTTCCGGGTCGGTGCTGGTGGTCGTGCCTGTCCGTGTCTCCGTCCGGGTGCGTATCTCCACCTCCGGCGTGAGGGTGAGCGTGTACTGCTGGGCGAACAGGCTTTGCAGGGTGCTTTGCACCTCCGCCCTGGTGTAGTCCTCAAACAGGACGGTGAGATAGGAGGCCAGCTCGTAGGGGTTGTGGCCGATCTCCGCCAGGTCGTATCGGTACTCGTCATACCCGGAATGGGTGCTTTCGATGCTGTTGATCTGTCTTTGCAGGGCGGCCTCCAGCGCGGAGTAATCGCCGTCCGTCCCGGTGATGTCGGCGTCCTCCGCCGTGTAGGAGCTGCCCAAAACGGCGTTGCCCATCCCGCCGAACATGGCGGTGCAGGAGGAGAACATCCCGGCGATGAGCATGACCAGCAGCCCCAGGCATCCCGCGATGAGGATGCCCTTGGGGTGTTCCTTTACGAACTCGATCCCCTTGTCCACCAGGGACTTGGACTCCTTTGCCGCCTTTCCCGTACCGCTTGCGGCACCGGAGGCGGACGCGCCGGTCCTCCCGGCGGCCTTTGCCTCCATATACCGCTTTTTCAGTTCCTGCTTCTGCCGCCACTTGGAGATGGGGTTGGAGGGCGTGTCGGGGGCATTGTGGCGCTCCCTCTGGTACAGGGCCTCCACATTGGCATTGTCCGACTTACGCCCCAGCTTTTCCGCCTTGTCGTACTGCCTCAGCTTGTGGCTGTAATGGCTGTTGTTCGCCACATTCCCCATTGTCCGGGCGGTGGACTCCCCGCTTTGCAGGGCGTCCCCGCCGGGATTGCTGTCATTGTCGTTCCCGGAATTGCCAACAGCGTCCCGGACGGTGTTCCTCGCCACGGCAAGGGCGGCGGCGGGGGCGTTCACCGCCGCCCGGCCAGCCGCACCCGGCCTCTTGGCCGTTTCCTGTGTGACCTCGATGCGGAGCTTGCCCCGCGCCGCCTTTGCGGACTGCCGCTCCGGGCGAAGCTTGTCGGAGAGCCGTTCCCCGGAGGCCCCGTCCCTGCCGCTGGCATACCGCCGCTTTTTGGGGGACTTATCCTTTTCCCGGTCGGCCTTGGCAGACTGCCGGGACTGGTGGAGCTTATCCGACAGGCGCTCGTCCACGGCCTCGGTGCTGCCGCCGTCCCGGACGATACGCACACGCCTCTTGACCGGGAGCCTTTCGTTGGCCCTGTCCGCCTTGTCCGCGGCTTTCTCCGCCTTTTTCGCCGCTTTGCGGATGTCCCGGTGGTCAAGCTCGTCCTCGGTGAAGTGGAGGCGGTGCGCCTTGTCAGCCATTCTCCGCCTCCTTTTTGTCCGTCCACTTGGTGGTCATGATCTGGTACAGCTCCAGGTCGGTGGGGAACCGGTCCACAAAGGGCAGGATCACATTCCCGAAGAACAGAAGCCCCTCGCCCTCGCCGGAGTGGGTCACATAGGACAGCTGGTGCGGGGAGATATTGAGCTGTTTGGCGAGTATCTGGCGGTCCCCCGCGGCCTGGTTGAGCATGATGATGAAGTCGCTGTTCTCGAAGATGTTCTCCACTTCCCGGCTGGAGAGCAGGTCTTTCACATTCTGGGTGATGCCCGTGGGGATGCCGCCCCATTTGCGGAACCGTTTCCAAATCTCCACAGAGTAGGCGGCGGTCTGCTCCTCTTTCAGGAGCAGGTGGAACTCGTCCATGAAATACCGGGTGGCCTTGCCCGCGGTGCGGTTCTGGGTCACGCGGCCCCACACCTGGTCCTGCACCACCAGCATCCCGATCTTCTTCATCTGCTTTCCCAGGTCCTTGATGTCGAAGCAGACGATACGGTTCTCAATGTCCACATTGGTGCGGTGGTTGAAGATGTTCAGGGAGCCGGTGACATAGATTTCAAGGGCGGTCGCCACATGGCGGGCCTCCTTTTCCTCCTGCTCCAAAAGCGCCTCGTAGAGGTCCTGCAAGAGGGGCATATTCTCCGGCGTGGGGTCCTCAAAATACTTCTGGTAGATGTGGTGGACGCAGCGGTCAATGACCGTTTTCTCCACAGGCTGCAGGCCCTCCTTGCCGCCCACCACCAGCTCACACAGCGAGAGGATGAAGTCGGCTTTCAGGGCGACAGGGTTGTCCTCCTCGGAGTAGTTCAGGTTGATGTCCATCGGGTTCACATACTGCGAACTGGACGGGCTGATCTTGATGATCTGGCCGCCGAACCGCTCCACCAGCGGGGCGTACTCCGCCTCCGGGTCGCAGATGATGACGTCATCGTCCGACACCAGGAAAGCGTTGGCGATCTCCCGCTTGGCGGCAAAGGACTTGCCGGAGCCGGGGGTGCCGAGGATCAGCCCGTTGGGGTTCTTGAGGGCCTTGCGGTCCACCATGATGAGGTTGTTGGACAGGGCGTTCAGGCCGTAGTAGAGGGACTCCTTCCGGTCCTGGAACAGCTCCTGCGTGGTAAAGGGGATGAAGATGGCAGTGGAGCTGGTGGTAAGCCCCCGCTGTATCTCGATCAGGTTCTGCGCCAGCGGGAGGCTGCTCATCAGCCCCTGCTCCTGCTGGTAGTCCAGCCGCCGCAGGACGCAGTTGTGTTTCTGGGCGATGCTCTGGGACTGGAACACGTTGGTCTCCAGCTCCTGCTCGGTGCGCCCGGTGTTCATCACCAGGAACGTCACCA
>CAJUOA010000092.1 GCA_910587785.1 uncultured Oscillospiraceae bacterium
TGAAGGAAGATTCTCAAGAAACGTAGTTTCTTGAGCGGTTTTTTGGTTCCTTTTTGTCCGCACAAAAAGGAACCCGGGGTCCGGGGCCGGGGAGGCCCCGAATGGCAGGCACCTCCTAGAAGAAGGAGATCTGACTGGTGTCGGCCATCCCGGCGAAGGCCCCCAGCGCCTTGAGCTGGTCGATATGGGTCTTGGAGAGCTTGTTGCAGCAGGCGGAGAACTCTTCAACAGAGATGAAGTCCTTCCCCTGCCGCTTGGCGACGGTGTCGAGGGCGGCGGTCTCTCCCAGGCCGCGGACGGCGGTGAAGGGGGGGATAAGGGCCTTGTCGCCCTTGAAGATGAAGCGGGTGGCTTCGGACTCGTAGATGCTGATGGGCTCGAACCGGAAGCCCCGGAGGTAGAACTCGTAGCACACCTCCAGGGTGACCGCCAGGTCCTTCTCCACGGCGGCAGCGTCCTTGTTGTTCCAGATCTCCTGGAGCTTGCGCTTGACGGCCTCAAAGCCCGCACAGCAGTACTCGGCGTCAAAAGCCTTGGCCCGGATGGAGAAGAACGCGGCATAGAAGGCCAGGGGCTCATGCACCTTGAACCAGGCGATGCGGAAGGCCATCATGACGTAGGCCACGGCGTGGGCCTTGGGGAAGAGGTAGCCGATCTTGGCAAGGGATTCGATGTACCACTCGGGTACGTCGTGCTCCTCCATGGCCTCTCTCCAGCCCTCCTCAAAGCCGCCCTTTTTGACCTTGCCCTTTCGGACGGATTCCATGATCTTGAAGGACATTTTGGGGTCCAGGCCCTTGGAGATGAGGTAGAGCATGATATCGTCACGGCACCCCACCGTCTCCAGAACGGAGGCCGTGCCGCTCATGATGAGGTCCTTGGCGTTGCCCAGCCACACGTCGGTGCCGTGGGAGAAGCCGGACAGCCGCAGGAGGGTGTTGAAGTCCTTGGGCTGGGTGTCCACCAGCATCTGGCGGGTGAACTTGGTGTTGAACTCCGGGATGGCCACCGCGCCGGTGGGCCCCAGGAGCTCGTCATTTTCATACCCCAGGGCCTTGCTGGAGGTAAAAAGGCTCATGGTCTCCGGGTCGTCCAGGGGGATGTCGTGGACATTGACGCCGGTGAGGTCCTCCATCATCCGCACCATGGACGGGTCATCGTGGCCCAGCATGTCCAGCTTGAGGAGGTTGTCCTCCATGCAGTGGTATTCAAAGTGGGTGGTGATGATGTCGCTGTCGGCGGCGTCCGCTGGGTGCTGTACGGGACAGAAGTCCTCCACATCCAGGTCGTCCGGCACGACCACCAGCCCGCCGGGGTGCTGTCCTGTGGTCCGCTTGACGCCCACACAGCCGATGGCAAGGCGGTTCTCCTCCGCGTGGCCCGGGTTCAGCTCCCGCTTTTTGAGGTAGTTCTTCACATACCCGTAAGCGGTCTTGTCCGCCACGGTGCCGATGGTGCCCGCGCGGAAGACCTGGGTCTCGCCGAACATCTCGATGGCGTGGCGGTGGGCCCGGGCCTGGTACTCGCCGGAGAAGTTCAGATCAATGTCCGGCACCTTGCCGCCGCCGAAGCCCAGGAAAGTCTCAAAGGGGATGTCGAAGCCGTCCTTGACGTATTTCGTCCCGCACACGGGGCAGTCCTTGTCCGGCATGTCCGCGCCGCAGCCGTAGGAGCCGTCGGTGATGAACTCGCTGTTCCGGCACTTGGGACAGCGGTAGTGGGGGGCCAGGGCGTTGACCTCAGTGATGCCGGCCATGTAGGCGGCGAGGCTGGACCCCACCGAGCCCCGGGATCCCACCAGGTAGCCGTTCTCCAGGGAGCGCTGGACCAGCTTCTGGGCGGACATATAGACCACGTCGTATTTTCCCAGGATGCCCCCCAGCTCCACGCCGAGCCGGTCCACGATGAGCTGGGGCGGGTCCTCGCCGTAGAGGGCGTGGACCTTGTCCCAGACCAGGCGCTCCAGGTCCTCCTTGGAGTTCTCCAGCCGGGGCGGAAAGAGCTGTCCCTTGGGCAGGAGGTCAAAGCGCTCCACCTCCTCCGCCACGGCCCGGGTGTTGGTGACCACCACCTCCAGGGCCTTCTCCTCGCCGAGATAGCTGAACTCCTCCAGCATCTCGTCCGTGGTGCGGAAGTAGATGGGCATGGGCTCGTCGCAGTCGGAAAAGTTCTTGGTGTCCAGGAGGATGTGGCGGTAGATCTCGTCCTCCGGGTCCAGGAAATGGACGTCCCCGGTGGCGCACACCCGCTTGCCCAGCTCGTCCCCCAGGCGGACCACGGTGCGGTTGAACGCCCGCAGGTCCTCCTCGCTTTTGACCTTCCCCTCCCGCAGGAGGAAGGCGTTGTTGCAGAGGGGTTGGATCTCCAGGTAGTCGTAAAACTCCGCGATGCGTTTGAGCTCCGCCCAGTCCCGGTGCTCCTCCACGGCCTGGAAGAGCTCCCCGGCCTCGCAGGCCGCGCCGATGATGAGGCCCTCCCGGTGCTGGATCAGTTCGCTCTTGGGGATGAGGGGGGAACGCTTGAAGTACTTGAGGTTGCTCATGCTCACCAGCTGGTAGAGGTTCTTGAGCCCCACCTTGTTTTTCGCGATGAGGATGATGTGCTTCGGCCGCCGGTTAGCCTTCCCCTTGGCCCGGAGGGGGGGCATGGCGGGGTTGACGGCCTGGAGCGTGTGGACGTCCAGCTCCTGCTCCAGCTTCTTGAAGAAGTGGGGCAGGAAGAGGCCGCAGGTGGCGGCGTCGTCGGAGGCCCGGTGGTGCTGGAAGGCGGGCAGGCACAGGTGCTCGGCCACCACGTCCAGCTTGAACTTGCTCAGCTCCGGCAGAAGGTTCTGGGCCAGGACCAGGGTGTCGATGTAGGTGGGGTCGAAGTCCAGCCCAGCCTTCTGGCACCCGGCGCGGATGAAGCCGATGTCGAACTCCGCGTTGTGGGCGGCGAGGGGCCGGTCCCCTGCGAAGTCCAGGAAGGCCCGCAGGGCCTCCTCGGGCTGGGGCGCGCCTTGGAGCATCTGATCGGTGATGCCGGTGAGGTTTGTGATCTCCATGGTCAGCGGCCGGCCCGGGTCCACGAAGGTCTGGAAGCGCTCACCCACCTGACCGTCCTTGATGACCACCGCGCCGATCTCGGTGATGGCCTCATCCTGGACGTTCAGGCCGGTGGTCTCGATGTCAAAGGCTACGTATTCGTCGGAAAAGGACCGCTCCATGCCGCCATGGACGGCGATGCGGTCGTCTAAGTTGTTGATAAAATAGCCCTCCATGCCGTAGAGGAGCTTGATCTCCTTGGCGGAGTGCCAGGCGTCTGGGAAGCCCTGGACCACGCCGTGGTCGGTGATGGCGATGGCCGGGTGGCCCCAGCTCTCCGCCCGCTTGACCAGGTTCCTGTCGGGCCCGTTCTTGGGGTCCAGGGAGGTGAGGGCGTCCATGTTGGAGAAGGAGGTGTGGGCGTGGAGCTCCACCCGCTTGAGGGGGGCGGTGTCCTGCCGGTCCTCATGGGGATAGGTGGTGATGTTCTTGGGGTCCAGGATGATGTCGCTCCCGTCCCGGTCCAGCTTGACAAAGCCCTGGACCTTGACCCACATGCCGGGCTTGACGGTCTTGCGCATCGCCGCCTTCTCCTCGTTCTGCATGAACTTCGTCACCCGCACGGAGGTGTTGAAATCGGTCATGTCGAAGGACATGCAGAAGACGCCGGGCCGCCGGGTCTCCCGGATGTCCGCGGCAAACACCCGGCCCGCCACCACGGCGGAGCCCATCTTGGGGTTCAGCGCCGCCATGGGGGAGACGGCCCCCTTGATGGCGCCGCCCATGATGACCTCCTCGGCCTTTTTCTCCTGCTTGGGAAGGACCACGGTGAGGCTCATGCGCACCTCGGTCAGCCCGTAGGCCTCCGCGATGGCGCGCTCCACCGCCTCCTTATCCTCTCCCAGTTCCCTCTGGACCGTGACCGCCAGGGACATTGTCCGCTTCTCCCGCACCAGCTCCGCCGCCGTGAGATACGCCCCGTCCAGGGCCATCCGCTGCTCCCAGGGGAGGGGCAGACTGGGAAACAGCTCAAAAAATGGTATCTTCTGCATAGTTTTCCCCTTTTCTCTTTCTTGTTACAGCCCCGCGATCTCCTCCATCAGCGCGTCCACCAGGCCCTCCTGGGGGACCTTTCGGAGGATCTCGCCCTTTCGGAAGAGGAGGCCCTCGCCCCGGCCCCCGGCGATGCCGATGTCGGCGGCGGCGGCCTCGCCGGGGCCGTTGACCGCACAGCCCATGACCGCCACGGTGATGGGCTTTTCACACCCGGCGAGGCGGCGCTCCACCTCCTCCGCCAGGGGGATGAGGTCGATGCAGGTCCTGCCGCAGGTGGGGCAGGCGATGAGCTCGGGGCCGTCCTTCCGCAGTCCGGCGGCCCGGAGGATCTTCTTTGCTATGTAGACCTCCTCCACCGGGTCGGCGGTGAGGGTCACCCGCAGAGTGTCCCCGACGCCCAGGCACAAAAGGCCCCCGATGCCCATGGCGGACTTGATAACCCCCATGGAGGGCGTCCCCGCCTCGGTGACGCCCAGGTGGAGGGGATAGTCACACTGCTCGCTCAAAAGCCGGTAGGCCGCGACGGTCACCGGCACGGAGGAGGATTTGACGGAGATACAGATGTCCGTGAAGCCGAACCGCTCCAGCATCGCCGCCTGCCCCAGGGCGCTCTCCACCAGGGCCTGGGCGGTGGCCCCGCCGTACTTCTGCCGGAGCTCCCGCTCCAGGGAGCCTCCGTTGACGCCGATGCGGATGGGGATGCCCCGGGCCCGGCAGGCGTCCGCCACGGCCTTCACCCGGTCCTCGCCGCCGATGTTGCCGGGGTTGATGCGGATCTTGTCCGCCCCCTGGTTCGCGCTCTCCAGGGCAAGCTTGTAGTCGAAGTGGATATCCACCACCAGGGGGATGTGGATGCGGCTCTTGATGGCCCCCACGGCCTTGGCCGCGGCCATGTCCGGCACCGCCGCCCGGACGATCTCGCACCCCGCCTCCTCCAGGCGGAGGATCTGGTCCACGGTGGCGGAGACGTCATCGGTCTTGGTGGAGCACATGGATTGGATGGAGACCGGGGCCCCGCCTCCCACCGGGACGGGCCCCACATGGATCTGTCTGGTCATAAGCGCCTCCTAGCTGAAGAGCTTGCGCACGTCGTTGAAGGTGACAAAGAGCATCAGCCCCATGAGCAGGGCGAAAAAGACCATGTTGATGGCCGCCTCGTACTTCATGGGCACCTTGCGGCCGAAGAGCTTCTCCGAGACGGTGGAGATCACCAGGAACAGGATGTGCCCGCCGTCCAGGGCGGGGATGGGCAGCAGGTTCATCACCGCCAGGTTCACCGTCAGCATGGCCCCGAAGTAGGCGATATTGCTCAGGGCCGCGCCGACGCTCACGCTCTGGGTTCCCACGTCGTTGATGGTGGAGACGATGCCCACCGGCCCGCTCAGGTCCGACACCCCGGCGCTCCCGGTAAAGAGCATCCGCAGGCTGTACCACACGATGCGGACGAAGTCGATGCCGTTATACCAGGTGTATTTCAGCCGCAGGCCCAAGGTCGCCTCCTGGACCGCCACGCCCCGGTAGAGGCCGTAGCCCTCGTAGCTCTGCCCCTGACTGTCGGTGTAGGTCCCCACGGCCAGGCCCGGCAGGGATACCTGCTCCCCGTCCCGGAGGACCACCAGGTCCATGGGCTCCCGGTTGGCCAGCATCAGGAGCAGGTCCACATCGCTTGCAAGGTAGACCCGTGAGCCGTTGATGGACCAGAACACGTCCCCCTCCTCCAGGGCGGCGCCGTTGACGGCCTCAAACTCCGGGGCGGTGCCGGCGATGACGGGCACGGTGAACCCCGCAGCCTGGAAGTTGAGCACCAGGAGGATGAGGAGGCCCGCCAGGAAGTTCATCATGGCCCCGGCGGCAAAGACGAAGACCTTCTTCCAGAATCCCTGATTGGAGAGGCTGTGGGGGTCGTTGGACTCCTCCTCCTCGCCCTCCAAGGCGCAGAAGCCGCCGATGGGCAGGGCGCGCAGCGTGAAGACCGTCCCTTTTCTGCCCTGCTTCTGCCAGAGCTGGGGGCCCATGCCGATGGCGAACTCGTGGACCGTGACGCCGCAGATGCGGGCGGCGATAAAGTGGCCCCACTCGTGGGCGGCGATGAGGATGCCGAAGAGGAGGATGGCGAGTATGATATACATAGAGTTTCCCTTCTTAAATAAAAGTAGCAGGAGAGCGCAGGCTGCGGGTCCAGGGGCTCAGCCCCTGGCGGGTGCAGGGCAGAGCCCTGCCGGGTTTGGGCGGAGCCCAACACTCATTTGTCAGAATATACGGCCTCCCGGGCCTGCCGGTCTGCTTCCAGTATATCCTCCAAGGAGGGATTTGATTTCACCGGAATGCTGTTCAAGGCGTTTTCCACCAGCTCGGGGATGCGCCCGAAGGCGATCTCCTCCCGGCGGAAGAGGTCCACCGCCGCCTCGTTGGCCCCGTTGAGCACCGCGCAGCTGGTGCCGCCGGTCCGGGCGCAGTCCATGGCCAGCTTCAGGCAGGGGAAGGCCTGCAAGTCCGGCGGGGCGAAGGTGAGGGGCGGGCAGGAGAGCAGATCCAGCGCCGGGAGCGCCGAGGCCGCCCGCCGGGGGTAGGTGAGGGCGTAGCGGATGGGCAGGCGCATATCCGGCGTGCCCAGCTGGGCGATGACCGTGCCGTCCCGGAACTCCACCATGGAGTGGATGATGCTCTGCCGGTGGATAACCACGTCCACCTGGTCCGGCGTCACGCGGAAGAGGCGCATGGCCTCGATGAACTCCAGTCCCTTGTTCATGAGGCTGGCGCAGTCGATGGTGATCTTCTCCCCCATGGTCCAGTTGGGGTGGCGCAGGGCCTCGGCCCTGGTCTTGGAAGCCACCTCCTCCCGGCTGAGGCCGTAAAAGGGCCCGCCGGAGCAGGTGAGGATGAGCCGCTTGACCTCCCCCCGGTCCCGGCACCCTTGCAGGCACTGGAAAATGGCGGAGTGCTCGCTGTCTACAGGGAGGATGTCCGCGCCGTATTCCTGTGCGGCGCGCATGACCAGCTCCCCGGCACAGACCAGGGTCTCCTTGTTGGCCAGGGCGATACGCTTGCCCGCCTCGATGGCCGCGAGCGTGGGCCGCAGGCCCGCCATGCCCACCATGGCCGTGACCACGATGCCGCTCTCCGGCAGGGACGCCGCCCGCCGCAGGCCCTCCAGGCCGTAGGCGACTTCTATGTCCAGGCCCTTGAGGCGGTTTGCCAGCTCCAGGGCGGCGTCCATGTCGTAGAGCACCGCCAGGCGGGGACTGAACTCCCGGGCCTGGGCCTCCAGCAGGTCCACACTGCGGCCCGCCGCCAGCGCCGCCACCCGGATGCCCTGCTCCCGGCAGACGTCCAGGGTCTGCCGCCCGATGGAGCCGGTGGAGCCGAGAAGTGAGATCGTTTCTGTCATAGGTCCTCCAGACTGCTGTACTCGTTTTTTTGGTAGCCGTAGCTGATGTCCTCCGCCTCCCAGCCGGCGGAGAGGGCAATGAGCGTCTCGGCTATGCGGTCGTCTAACGACACTTCTTTCAGTTCCAAAGCATATACCTCTTTTCCAAGTTTACCCCAGCTTGAGCACCTGCAGCAGCGCGGCCAGCACCGGGGCGACAAAGATCACGCTGTCAAAGCGGTCCAGGACGCCGCCGTGCTCCAGAAAGATGTGGCCGTAGTCCTTGATACCGAACTCCCGCTTGATGAGGGAGAAGCTCAGGTCCCCCAGCTGGGCCACCACACTGCACACCACGCCGGTGACGATTATGGGGGGATAGCTGATGGTATGGTGGAAGCCCAGGTCCATGACAAGGGCGAAGATGAGGGCGGCAAGGGCGTTGCCCGCCAGCCCCCCGACGGCACCCTCCACGGTCTTGTGGGGGCTGACCCGGGGGGCAAGCTTGTGCTTCCCCAGGGCCCGCCCGGCGAAGAACGCGCCGGTGTCGCTGGCGAAGCTGAAGAGCAGGGGCAGGAGCAGGGTGGACCGGTGGAATCCCAGCGCGTCCAGCCGCAGGAAGGAGGTGAAGGCGTAGGGCACCACGAACATGGCGAAGAGGGCGGCCATGATCTGCTGGAACTTCACCTCGCCGCCCCGGAAGACCGCGTAGGCGAAGACAGCGATGACATAGACCACCACCAGCTCGCCGCCGATGTATACCTTAAAATAGGCGTAGGCCGCGGAAAAGAGCGCGCCCAGGATGGCGGCGGTGCAAAGTACGCCGTGGCGCTTGGCGCTCACGCAGTTCATCAGCTCCCACGCGGCCACGCCGCTCAGCGCCGCCAGAAACAGCGCCAGCACCCAGATGGGCGCCCACAAGATGACAAGCAGGATCAGCGGCACCCCGATCGCCGACACCAATAGCCTTGATTTCATGTTATCCTCCGAAATTACGAACGAATGTCAGGTCTTGCAAGACCCTGCAGGGGCGGATATCATCTGCCCGTTCTAACGATTCCCTGCGCGTTATCGTGCGGGCGGATGATATCCGCCCCTACAGGTGTGTGTCATTTCTTCACCCCGCCAAAGCGCCGGTCCCTGTGTTGGTAGGCGGCGATGGCCCTGTGGAGCTCCTCCTTGGTGAAGTCGGGCCAGAGCACGGGGGTGAAGTAGAACTCCGCGTAGGCGCACTGCCAGAGCAGGAAGTTGCTCAGCCGCTGCTCTCCGCCGGGACGGATGAGGAGCTCCGGACTGGGGATGCCCGCGGAGTAGAGGTAGGCCTCGAAGCCCGCCTCCGTCAGCTCCTCCGGCCTCATGAGGCCGATGCGGCAGTCCTCCGCGAAGCGGGCGGCGGCGTGGACGATCTCCGCCCTGCCGCCGTAGTTGATGCAGATACTGCAAAGACAGCCGGTCAGGCGCTCGGAGATGGCGTTGCACTGGGCGATGAGGTCCCGAAGCTCCTGGTCCAGGGGCGCGAGGTCCCCCATGAAGCGCAATCGCACGTTGTCCCGCTCCATGGTCTCGATGGCCTCCAGGAGGTACTTCTTCAGCAGAGCCATGATGGTGGACACCTCGTCCCGGGAGCGCTTCCAGTTCTCGGTGGAGAAGGCGTAGACCGTGAGATATTCCAGGCCGATGTCCCGGCAGTAGGTGGCGATGGTGCGGAAGGTCTCCGCCCCAGCCTTGTGCCCCGCGGTGCGGGGGAGGCCCCTGCGCTGGGCCCAGCGTCCGTTGCCGTCCAGGATGATGGCGATGTGGCGGGGCAGGCGGTCGAGATCCACCTGCCCCGCACTGCCGCCGCTCTTTCGTTTAAAAAGCAGCTTCATGTAAGTCCCTTTCTGAAGAGGAGAGGGGGCGTCAAACCTCCAGGAGCTCCTTCTCCTTCTTCTCCGTCAGCGCGTCGATCTCCTTGGACATGTCGTCGGTCATCTTCTGGATGTCCTTCTCGGCGATCTTCATGTCGTCCTCGGTGATCTCGCCGTTCTTCTTCTGGGCCTTGAAGGCCTCCACCGCGTCCCGGCGGATGTTGCGGATGGCCACCTTGCCGCCCTCGGCGTACTTGGCGATCTGCTTGACCAGCTCCTTGCGGCGCTCCTCGGTGAGCTGGGGGAAGGCCAGGCGGATGATCTTGCCGTCGTTCTGGGGGTTGATGCCCAGGTCGGACTCCTGGATGGCCTTGCAGATGAGCTTGACCGCCTGGGCGTCCCAGGGCTGGATGGTGAGGGTGCGGGGGTCCGGGGAACCGATGGAGGCGATCTGGTGGATGGGGGTTGGGGTGCCGTAGTAGTCCACCATGATCCGGTCCAGCACGGCGGCGTTGGCCCGGCCTGCCCGGACGGCGGCAAAATCGGCGGCTACGGACGCGATGGTCTTGCGCATTTTTTCCTCGTAGACTTTGTACTCGCTTTTCATTGTGGTTGATCCTCCTTCACGATCGTTCCAATCTTCTCGCCTCTGAGCACCCGCAGGATATTGCGGGGGTCCTTGAGGGCAAAGAGCTGCACGGGGATGCGGTTGTCCATGGCGAGGCTGGTGGCGGTGGTGTCCATGACGGCCAGACGCCGGGAGAGGACCTCGCTGTAGGTGATCTCATCGAACTTCACGGCATTGGGGTCCTTGCGGGGGTCGGCGCTGTAGACGCCGTCGATGTTCTTGGCCAGCAGGATCACGTCGGCGCTGATCTCCACAGCCCGCAGTACGGCGGCGGTATCGGTGGAGAAGTAGGGGTTTCCGGTGCCGCAGCCGAAGATGACCACCCGGCCGGCCTCCAGGTGCTCCACGGCCCGGGCGCGGGAGTAGTGCTCGGCCACGGGGCTCATGGTGATGGCGGTGAGCACCCGGGCGGGAACGCCCTGCTGCTCCAGCACGTCGGAGACGGCCAGGGCGTTCATCACCGTGCCCAGCATCCCCATCTGGTCGGCGCGGGTGCGCTCCATCTTCCCGCCGCCGTCCTTGACGCCCCGCCAGAAGTTCCCGGCCCCCACCACGACGCCCACCTGGACGCCCATGTCCGCCGCCTCCTTGATGACGCGGCAGACCTGGTCCAGCACGGCGAAGTCCAGGCCGCGCCCGCCTTCGCCCGCCAGGGCCTCTCCGCTGACCTTCAGCAGGACTCTCTTATATTTCGGTTCCTCCATAGGCTCCTCCAGCATGTAGATTTTTTCCGGACAGTTCGCTTCATCTATTCTAATATATTTCGCCGGGTTTGAAAAGTGGTATTTTGCAAATTTTTTGTGACGGAGGGAAGAAAAGTCTGCACGGGCCGGGGCTTTCAGGGATATGCGGGGTCAAAGACTTTGGAAAGCGGGCAAAAAACCCAATAAAAAGCCAACATCTCTTCGATTTTGGAATTTACCACTGGATGGCGGCGGGTGGTGGAGAAAGTTTCCTAATCTTTTTTGATCTGGAGCTCAAAATATGCTTATTTTTTAGTGCGCTTTTATTAGTGCCTGCTAACTGATTGGTTCCATAGCGGGCAAAGAGAAAGCCGCCCCGGGGTGATCCAGGGCGGCATGGGCCGTGCTTTTTTGCAGATGACCTGATCGAGGATCTCGCTATCCGATCTGCAAGGTAGCGTGAATTTTGATGTCTGCTATAGGCGGGCCGTTCTAAAGCATTGACGCGTCAAGCCTTTCCGTCAAAGTTCTATCACGTCCATCACTGCCCGCTCAACACACAGAGACGTTTCAGCGTTCAGCACCAAGGACAAGTCCGATACTCCCCCGCCATTCATATGCGGATGCAGTATGACGGCCTGGTGCAGGGTCTGAGAGCCGTGTGTCAGGCATTCCATAGAAAAACGCAGGGGGAGCGCATCGGTAAACGCGCCGCCGGGGGACTGCCTGAGACAAATCGCCCCGGTCCCCTCTGCCGGACCAACAGCGCAGGCATTCAGTGTGTACTGGACCATATAGGCCTTCCCCGGCTTCAGCTGGACCCGGACAGGAGTACGCCCCTCCCAACAGATGTCTTTCCCGGAACAGCTGCACGATCTCCAGGGCAGGCGGCAGTCCGGTTTCCAAATCATCCGCTCCCGCTGGACTGACAGCTGGAGGGAGCTCTTTTCGCAGCTCCGCGTCTTGCATGGGTCCGGACAGGGCGCGGGACAAGGGTCCGAGCCCTGCGGCGGACATGGCGGCGGGCAGGGGGCCGGCTCCGGTTTACAGGGCGGCGGAGGCGGCGGGCAGAACTCCAGCACCTTTTCCAGCTTGTTTTTCAGCAGCATCTGATTCTGTGTCACCGCCTCCACCAGGGCGGCGACGCTTTTGTTGACCGCCAACACATCCTGGGGACAGGCGCAGGGACTTGCGCCGGGCAGCGTACCCAGAATATATTGCAGTTTCTCACCCTCGGCGTTGAGAATATGGCTCAGGGCAAGCTCCTCCATAGCGATGGACGCGATGATCATGGTCAGAGCATCCTCCCGGGTCATATCCGCGCCGTTAGGGGGGAAGGAAGGCATAGACATATTCAAAGACTCCATAGTTCGTCCCGAAAGGACCGGGACGGAGATGTGCGGCAGGATACTCATACCGCCATTCTACCCTATGCCGGCTGGAGCAGGGGGGTTCCGGCCGGCACCGGACCGGAGGCGGGCGCATAGGATATTCCACGCGCTGTCCTGCGGCACGCCCCGCAGATGGAAAGGAGACCTGCAATGATGTCTCCGTCCGGCTTTCCCATCGCCGGGACCACCCTTCTGGCGGGCGGCGTGTACGTTAGAAAAGCACTTTGCGGGCCGCACCCGGCCCGGTTCCTTTTCTCAAAAAAGCGGCGCAGCCGCTTCTTTGGGATGCGGGAGCCATATTATCATGAATGAAAGGGAGGCCTTCCATGGTAAGCGTCAGCCTGTGCATGATTGTAAAAAACGAGGAGGATGTGCTGGAGCGCTGTCTGAAGAGCGCGGCGGAGCTGGTGGACGAGATCATCATCGTGGACACCGGCTCCACCGACCGCACAAAAGAGATTGCCGCCCGCTTCACCGGCAAAATCTTTGACTTCCCCTGGCGGGACGACTTCGCCGCCGCCCGGAACGAGTCCTTTTCCCACGCGTCGATGGACTACTGTATGTGGCTGGACGCCGACGACGTGCTTCTGGAGGAGGATCAGAGGGCGTTTTCAGCTCTGAAGGAGACCCTGGACCCGGCGGTCTCGGTGGTCATGGCCCCCTACCACACCGGATTTGACGAGAGCGGCCGGGTGACCTTCTCCTGCTACCGGGAGCGGCTCATCAAAAACCGGGCCGGAATGGTCTGGGCAGGGGCCGTCCACGAGGCGGTCACTCCAGCTGGAAACATCCAATACGCGGATTTCGCCGTTACCCACCGCAAGACCCGCCCCTCTGACCCGGACCGGAACCTGCGCATCTATCAATCGCAGCTGGACGCGGGAAAGGAGCTGGAGCCCCGCCATCAGTTCTACTACGGCCGGGAGCTCTACTACCACCGCCGCTGGGAGGAGGCTCTGGCTGTCTTTGAGCGGTTTCTGGAGGAGGGCCGGGGGTGGGTGGAGAACAACATCGACGCCTGCTGCCACTGCGCCTACTG
>CAJUOA010000093.1 GCA_910587785.1 uncultured Oscillospiraceae bacterium
GTGGGGGGTGTCCCACGGGGGGGCGTCCTCCTCCGGGGTATCCCACCACGGGCGGCCCGGTATGGGCTTTTCGGGTTCGGCGGGGGCCTCCAGCTTCCGGGCCGTGTCCTCCACCAGTTGCTCCAGGGCCTCCCAGCCCGCCGCGTCCAGGTGGGACAGGGCGGCAATCAGGCGGCGCTTGAAGTCGGCGGATTCATCGTGGAGCACACTTTCCACAAAGGCGGCAATTTCATCACTCCGGGACAGCTCCAGGAACATTTCCCCGCTGCCGGTCCTCAACCAGGTCTCGCTGACGTGGAACTCCTTGCAGATGTTGTTGACCACGGAGCTTGAGGGGTTGCGGCGTCCGGTTTCGTAGCCTGCCAAAGAATTTTGAGAGGTCCCAATCCGCGAAGCAAACTCCGCCTGCGTAAGGTCCAGAGCCTTGCGCAGTTTTTTTATACGTGTGTTCGTTGTCGTTCACCTCCTTCCTTGTGCGGGTGGACATACATATGTGAAAAACACACTGTACCCACTGCGATACACTATCACTAGCATATTGGTCGCAGGGTACTACAGTGGGTTACAGTGTATACAGTGTGTTTTTTTGCTATATCTGCCCACCACGCTATAAACGTATATTACCACGCGATTAGCGCAATGTCAACAAAAAATCGATAAGCGATAACTTGTCCTTGACATTAACGCTTTATCGATTTATAATTAGCGCATATCGATAGCTAGGAGGTGAACACAATGACGGAGAAGGAAAAGAAGATCATGCAGACGTGCGGGGCGCTGGTGCCCCGGCTGACGGAGCAGGAGAAGGATAGGTTCCTGACCTTCACAGAGGGAATGGCGTTCCTGAGCTCCAGGAGCCACAGCATCATGACCCGGGACAGCGCGCCGGAGCCGAAAACCCGGACGTAAAGAAAGCCGCCCGGAGCGGCGGAAGGGGGGATGGAAGTGATAGACATTCTGATGATCGTACGATGAGAAGCTCAACCGCATCACCCCGGACACGCTTTCCATCGATGACCGGGTGGATGCCGAGTTCCTCGCCGAGCTGAAGGGTGCGAACATTGTCTGAAGAAAGGATGCCACAAATGGATAAAAAAGTCTACAGCCAACTGGCTGAAGGCTTCGAGCTGCTGGCGGCAGGCTACCGCTCCCTGGCTGAACAGGGAGCGGAGGCCACCCCCGAAGCGGCCCCGGAGCCGACCAAGAAGATCACCATCGAGCAGGTCCGCGCCGTCATGTCCGCCAAGAGCGATGAGGGCAAGACCGCCCAGGTCAAGGCCCTGTTGATGAAGTATGACGCTGGCAAGCTGTCTGGCGTCAAGCCGGAGGACTACGCCGACCTCCTCCAAGAAGTGGAGGCGCTCTGATGCCTTCCACTCATGCGAGATTTTCCCCTTCGGCAGCGAACCGCCGCCTGCACTGCCCTCCCTCCTTGATGCTGGAGGAGCAGTTCCAGGATGAGGAGAGCGCCTACGCCGCCGAGGGCACCGCTGGCCACGCAATGGCCGAACATCTCATCAAGAAGTACCTCAAGCAGCGCACCCGCCGCCCCGTGTCCGACTACTACTCGGACGAGCTTCTGGAGGCTGTGGACGAGTACGTTTCCTTCGTCCAGGGCGAGATCGAGGACGCGCAGCGGGTCTGCAAGGACCCCGTCTTCACCGTAGAGCAGAGGGTCGATGCCTCCGAGTATGTGGAGGGCTGTTTCGGCACCGCCGACATGGTCATCGTGACCGACTCCTACGTCCACATTATTGACCTCAAGCTGGGCCGTGGTGTCCAGGTGGATGCCGAGCGCAACCCCCAGCTTATGATCTACGGCCTGGGTGTTCTCAGCAAGGCCGAGCTGCTCTACGATCCCAAGGTGGTGCGGCTGACCATCTTCCAGCCCCGACTCTGCCACTGCTCCACTTGGGAGATCACCCCGGAGGAGCTGAAGAAGTGGGGCGAGGAGGTCCTCCGCCCCACCGGGGCCATGGCCCTCATGGGGGCCGGGGAGTTCGCCGCTGGCTCCTGGTGCCGGTTCTGCAAGGCCCGAAACCAGTGCCGAGCCAGGGCCGAGGAGTTCCTCAAGCTGGCCCAGATGGAGTTCCGCCAGCCTGCCCTGCTGGACGATGAGGAGGTCGCCGAAGTCCTCCGCCGCTCGGACGAGCTGGCGAAGTGGGCGGCAGACGTGTATGCCTTCGCCCAGGACGAGGCCATCATCCACGGAAAGCAGTGGCCTGGATACAAGCTGGTAGAGGGCCGCAGCGTCAGAAAGTACAGCAGCGAGGACGAGGTGGCGGCAGCGGCCCAGGCCAGCGGCTACACCGACATTTTCAAGAAGTCCCTCATCGGGATCGGCGACATGGAGCGGCTCATGGGCAAGGAAGAGTTCAACCGCATCCTCGGCCCCTATGTGTATAAGCCCCAAAGCAAGCTGACCCTCGTTCCCCAATCCGACAAACGACAAGAAGTCACCAAGGACACCGCATCTGCGGAATTTCAGGAGGTATAAGTTATGTCTGCTATCAATCCGACCAAGGTCATCATTCCCTGCCGCATCAGCTACGCCCACTTGTTCGAGCCGACCAGCGTGAACGGCTCCGACCCCAAGTACGGCCTTTCAGCAATTGTGTCCAAGAAGGACACCAAGACCCTCACCGCCATCAAGAACGCCATCGAGCAGGCCAAGAAGGACTCGGTGGGCAAGTGGGGCGGCAAGATTCCCCCCAACCTCAAGACCCCGCTCCGGGATGGCGACACCGACCGGCCCGATGACGAGGCGTATGCTGGGTGCTTCTTCCTCAACGCCAACAGCCGTCAGGCTCCCCAGGTGGTGGACCGCAAGGTGCAGCCCATCATCGACCAGAGCGAGGTGTACAGCGGCTGCTACTGCAATGTCAGCGTCACCTTCTACGGCTACAACAGCAATGGCAACCGCGGCATCGCCGCTGGCCTGGGCAATGTCCAGTTTGTGAAGGACGGCGAGGCCCTGGGTGGCCGCACCAAAGCCTCTGACGATTTCGAGGCGATGGCTGACGAGGACGAGGATTTCCTCTCCTGACAAACACACGACTCGGCGGGAGGGGTGGAGAGCCTCCACCCCTCTTTGCCTTATCTGGAGGCAGCTATGAGCTTATTGGCAATCGACATCGAGACCTTTTCTGATGTGGACCTTCCGAAGTGCGGAGTCTACGCCTACACAGATTCCCCGCTGTTTCAAATCCTCCTCTTTGCCTATGCCTTTGACGATGAACCTACCCAGGTGGTCGATCTGGCCTGCGGGGAGCAGCTCCCGGACCGGGTGCTGAAAGCACTGGAGGATGTGACCGTCACCAAGACGGCTTTCAACGCCGCGTTCGAGCGGACGTGTATCTCCCGCCACTTGGGGCGGCAGCTCTCCCCGGTGTCCTGGCAGTGTACCGCCGTCCAATCCGCGATGCTGGCCCTTCCCCTCACCCTGGACGGGGTGGGCGAGGTGCTGAACATCAAGCGGAAAAAGCTGAAGGAAGGTGTGGCTCTGTTCCGCTACTTCTCCATGCCCTGCAAGCCCACCAAGGCCAACGGGGGGCGGACCCGCAACCGCCCGGAGGATGCCCCGGAGTCGTGGGAACGGTTCAAAGCCTACTGTATCCGTGATGTGGACGCCGAGCGGGAGATCAGGGAAAAGCTCCGCAACTACCCCATCCCGGCCAGCGAGATGGAACTGTACCGGTTGGATCAGGAAATCAACGACCGGGGCATCATGGTCGACCAGCAGCTTGCGGCCCAAGCTGTACGCTGCGATGCAGAGTTCAAGGAACGGGCCACCGCCCAAGCCCAGCGGCTCACCGGCCTTGCCAATCCCAACTCACTGGCGCAGATCAAGGGCTGGCTGGCGGAGGGGGGCATCGAGGTGGACAGCCTCGACAAAAAGGCCATCAAGAGCCTTCTCCCCCAGGCCACCGGCGAGATGCTGGAGATGCTGGAGTTGCGGCTCCTGTTGGGGAAAACTTCTGTAAAGAAATACGAGGCCATCCAGCGGTCGGTCTGCTCGGATGGGCGCGTCCACGGACTGCTCCAGTTCTATGGCGCCAACCGCACAGGCCGCTGGGCCGGGAGGCTGGTGCAGGTGCAAAACCTCCCCCAGAACCACATCCCCGACCTGGCGCTAGCCCGGAGCCTGGTCAAACGGGGCGAGTTCGACCAGGTGGAGATGCTCTACGACTCCACCCCCGGAGTCCTCTCGGAGCTGATCCGCACCGCCTTCGTCCCCAAGCCTGGGTGCCGCTTCATTGTTGCTGACTTCGCCGCAATCGAGGCGAGGGTGCTGGCCTGGTTCTCTGGGGAGCAGTGGCGGCTGGACACCTTCCAGCAGGGCGGCGACATCTACTGCGCATCGGCCTCCAAGATGTTCCATGTCCTGGTAGAGAAGCATGGGCAGAACGCCCATCTCCGGCAGAAGGGCAAAATCGCGGAACTGGCCCTTGGCTATGGCGGCAGCGTGGGTGCGCTCACCTCCATGGGCGCTTTGGACATGGGGCTGGCCGAGGAGGAGCTTCAGCCGCTGGTGGACCAGTGGCGCGGTGCCAATCCCCACATCGTGAAGTTCTGGTGGGATGTGGATGCCGCTGCGGTGAAGGCGTTCCGGGCCAAGACGGAGGTGCGCCTTGGTTCGCTGTGTTTCTCCTGCCGCTCCGGGATGCTGTTTATCACCCTCCCCTCCGGGCGGCGGCTCTCCTATGTCAAGCCCCGGATGCTTCCTAACCGTTTCGGTCGGGAGAGCCTTACCTATGAGGGTGTGGGAGAAAACAAAAAGTGGTCACGCATCGAGACCTACGGGCCGAAGCTGACCGAGAACATCGTCCAAGCTACCGCCCGTGACCTACTAGCCCTGGCCATGCTCCGGCTGCGGAACGCTGGCTTTGAGATCGTCATGCATATACACGATGAGGCCGTGGTGGAGGTGCCGGATGGTGTCTCCTCCGTGGATGAGATTTGCCGCATTATGTCCGAGGCTCCGGCCTGGGCCGCTGGCCTTCCTCTCCGGGCGGACGGTTATGAGTGCGAGTTCTATAAGAAAGACTGAGGTGTTTTGATATGGATGAACTTGTGAAAATCAACTACAGCGGCGGTGACCGCCCCACCGTCAGCGGTCGGGAGCTGCACCAGGCTTTGCAGATTGGCACTAAATACGCCGACTGGTTCAAGCGTATGTGTGACTATGGTTTTGCCGAAGGCATCGACTTCACAACTTGCTTCTCAAATTTGGGAAGCGAGATGCATGGAGGTCAGAACAAGGTAGACCACCAGCTCACCATCAATATGGCGAAGGAGCTGTGCATGATCCAGCGCAGCGACATCGGGAAGCGGGTGCGGCAGTATTTCCTCCAAGTGGAGGCCGCATGGAACAGCCCGGACGCGATTATGGCGCGGGCCTTGCAGTTCGCCAATGACCGTCTGGCGCTGCTGACCCGGCAGAACACCGAGCTGACCGGCACCATCGCCGTCCAGAGCCAGCAGATCGCGGAGCTGCGGCCCAAGGCCAGCTACTACGACCTGGTGCTGAACTGCAAGGACCTCATTTCCACCTCCGCCATCGCCAAGGACTATGGCAAGTCAGCGGTCTGGATGAACCGCTGGCTCCATGAGAAGGGTGTGCAGTTCAAGCAGGGCGACATCTGGCTCCTCTACCAGAGGTACGCTGAGAAGGGCTATACCAGCACCAAAACCCACAGCTATTTCGGCACCGATGGAGAGCCGCACACCAAAGTGCATACCTACTGGACGCAGAAGGGCCGTCTGTTCATCTACGGCCTGATGAAGGAGGACGGCATCCTGCCGCTGATCGAGAAAGGGGCTTGATTATGGGTATCAGCAGATACAACTCCGAGGGGTACGCAGACCCCACCGCATACGAGGCCATCCGCAACATTGAGTCCTTCCGAGTGGACCATCCCAATGGCTACATCGAGGTCAACGTTGAGACCTTCTTCCCCTGCACGAACACCAAGGCCAAGAAGCTGTTCCGGCTCGTCCGGGCCTACTGCTCCGAGGCCCAGCAGGAGGAGCTGCTGGCGGCTTTGGTCCGCAAGGCCAAGTCCTGCTTGGCGGAGGCCATGAGCATGGAAGGGTCCCTGGACGAGCTGCCGTGTGACCCGAAGGAGTACCAGGAGCGGCTTCGGCGGTTCAAGGCCCTGACCCGGCAGCACACACAGCTCACCCGGAACATCCGTGACCTGACAGCGGGGAGGCAGCTATGAAGATCAAGGTATCTATCGGCAACAGCCGGATGGACAAAAAGTGGAGGCTGTCGGAAATGGAGCTGGACGAGTTCCGCGACCGCATCTTCCAGACCAAGGTGACCGCCGAGACATTGGCGGAGTTCAAGAAGATGCCCAAGGCCCAGCAGGATGCCATTAAGGACATCGGCGGCTTTGTCCTCGGCACTCTGAAGGGGGGCCGCAGGAAGAAGGACTGTGTGTTGACCCGCTCGGCCCTGTCGCTGGACATGGACTACGCCTCCCCGGAGGTCATTGAGCAGGTGGAGATGTTCTTCTCCTTCCACTGCTACTTCTACTCCACGCACAAGCACACCCCGGAGGCCCCCCGGCTCCGGCTCATCATCCCCTTGTCCCGCGAGGTCGGGCCGGACGAGTACATGGCGGTGGCCCGGAAGGTGGCGGAGGAGATCGGCATCGAGCAGTTCGATGACACCACCTACGAGCCGAGCCGCCTGATGTACTGGCCCTCCACCTCCTCGGACGGCGAGTTCGTGTGTAAGGAGATCGATGGCGACATCCTCGACCCGGACACCATTCTGGCGAAGTACACCGATTGGCGGAACACGGCGGAGTGGCCTGTCTCCCGCCGCCAGCAGGTCATTGTGCAGCGGGAGATCAAGAAGCAGGCCGACCCGCTGACCAAGGCAGGGATGGTCGGGGCCTTCTGCCGCGCCTACTCCATCACCGCAGCCATCGACACCTTCCTCCCGGACGTCTACAAGCACAGCTCCATGCCGGGGCGGTACGACTACATCCCCGCCGACTCCCACGCTGGCGTGGTCATTTACGATGACTGCTTTGCCTACAGCCACCATGCCACCGACCCGGCCTGTGGTCGGCTGCTGAACGCCTTTGACGTGGTGCGGCTGCACAAGTTCGGCGCTCTGGACGGCAAGGCCGACTCGGACGATCCCCCCTCCAAGCTGCCCTCCTTCCAGGCCATGCAGGACTTCGCCGTCCAGGACACCCAGGTGAAGCTCCAGCTTGCCAAGGAGCGTCAGGCTGTGGCGGAGTCCGAGTTCTCCGCCCAGACCGGGGACGATTGGCAGGCCGAGCTGGAGCTGGACAAGCGGGGCCGGGTGAAGGACACCCTCACCAACATCGCCGCCATCGTCCGCAACGACCCCAACCTCCAGAACATCGTCTACAACGAGTTCAAGGGCATGGTGGATGTGATCGGGCCGCTGCCCTGGAAGCAGGTGCATCCCGGCTGGAATGATGCCGACCTCGCCAACGCCAAGCTGTACTTCGAGCGGGTCTATGGCGTGTGGTCGCCCTCCAAGTTCAAGGACGCTCTGCTGGCGGTGGTGTCCGCCGAGCGGCTCTACCACCCGGTAAAGGAATATCTGAACGGCCTGACCTGGGACGGGACCGAGCGGCTGGACACCCTGCTGGTAGAGTACATGGGTGCCGAGGACACGGCCTACGTCCGGGCGGTGACCAGGAAAACTCTGTGTGCGGCGGTAGCGAGGATTTATGAGCCGGGGATCAAGTTCGACTCCATGCTCGTCCTCAACGGACCCCAGGGAATGGGCAAGTCCACCTTCTACGCCCTGCTGGGCCGGGAGTGGTTCTCCGACTCCCTCTCCATTGCCGATATGCGGGACAAGACCGCAGCCGAGAAGCTCCAGGGCTACTGGATTCTGGAGATCGCCGAGATGAACGGCATCAAGAAGGTGGATGTGGAAACGGTCAAGTCCTTTCTCAGCCGGTCGGATGATAAGTTCCGGCAGGCATATGGCACCGTGGTGGAGAGCCATCCGCGCACCAATATCATTGTAGGCTCCAGCAATGCTGACCGGGGCTTTCTCCGGGATGTGACCGGCAACCGCCGCTTCTGGCCCGTCAATGTCACTGGTCTGGGGGCCAAGCACCCGTGGGAGCTGCCGGAGGTCGACCAGGTGTGGGCCGAGGCTCTGGATCGGTACCGGGCCGGGGAGGAGCTGTACCTCAAGGGCGATGTGGCGGAGGAGGCTTACCAGGCCCAGCAGGATGCCATGGAGACCGATGACCGCGAGGGGCTGGTGGAGCAGTACCTGGAATGCCTTCTCCCGGAGAATTGGGCCAGAATGGACCTCTACCAGCGCAGGAGCTATCTGGGCGGAGGTGAGTTCTCCGGCTCTGCCGCTACCGGCACTGTGCGCCGGGAGCGGGTGTGCTGCATGGAGATTTGGTGTGAGTGCTTCGGCAAGGAGCGCGAGAACATCAAGCGGACGGACTCCTACGAGATCGAGGGCATCCTCCAGAAGATCGGCGGCTGGGCCATCACCACTGAGAACAAGTTCGGCAAGACCCGGTTCCCTCTGTACGGGACGCAGAAGACCTTCGTGCGGGGATAGATTGCGTTTCTACTGTTTCCAGTATCACGGTAGAAACAAACACAGAAACAGGGAGAAAGTCAGTATCCACAGGGGTTTCCGGCTCCTTGTTTCTGTGTTTCTATCTTTCCTTATGGAGTATTGAAATAGATAAAAAGAAGTAGCGGAAACACGCCTATATGCGCGTATAGGGGTTTTGGAGCTTAGAAACACAGATAGAAACAGGAGGCCGGAAACAGTGAAGGAAAGTGCCATCGAGCGAAGGCTCGTCACCGAGGCAGTTAAGCGTGGGGGGCTGGCACCCAAATTCGTGTCACCTGGTTTGGATGGGGTGCCCGACCGCCTCCTGCTGTTCCCTGGTGGTAAATTGGCCTTCGTGGAGGTCAAGGCTCCTGGGGAAAAGCCCCGGCCCCTCCAGCGCAGACGCATCGAGCAGCTTACCGCTCTGGGCTTCCAGGTGTACGTCCTGGACAGCAAAGAGCAGATTGGAGAGATTATGGATGAAGTACAAGCCTTATGATTACCAGACCTTCGCCACGAACTTCGTACTGGAGCATCCGGCCTGCGGCCTGATCTTGGACATGGGCCTGGGCAAGAGCGTCATCACGCTGACCGCCCTCTGGTTTCTGCTCCTGGACAGCTTCGATGTGGGCAAGGTGCTGGTGGTGGCCCCCAAGCGAGTGGCGGAGAACACCTGGCCCGCCGAGCTGAAAAAGTGGGAGCATCTGGACGGCCTCACCTGGTCGCTGGTGCTGGGCAGCGAGAAGGACCGCCGCGCCGCCCTCCAGCGCAGGGCGAAGATTTACATCATCAACCGGGAGAATGTCACCTGGCTGGTTGACAACTACCGCTGGGATTTCGACACACTGGTCATTGATGAGCTATCATCCTTCAAGAGCAGCAAGGCGCAGCGGTTCCGGGCTTTGAAAAGGGTGCGGCCCCGTATCAGCCGGGTCATCGGCCTGACCGGGACCCCGCAGCCCAACGGCCTCCTCGACCTGTGGCCCCAGATGTATCTTCTGGACATGGGCCAACGGCTGGGTCGGTTCGTAGGTGGATACCGGGAGCGGTTCTTCCTGCCGGATAAGCGCAACCGGGAGGTCATCTACAGCTACAAGCCCAAGGAGGGCGCGGAGGAGAAGATCTACGAGCTGATCTCGGACATCTGCATCTCCATGAGGGCTGCTGATAATCTCGATATGCCGGAGCTGGTCGCCAGCAGGGTCGAGGTGCAGATGAATGCCAAGGAACGGAAGCTGTATGAGGGGTTCGAGCGGGATATGGTCCTCCATCTGAAGGACGGCGACCTGGATGCCGTGAACGCCGCCGCCCTCTCCGGCAAGCTGGTGCAGATGGCGAACGGCGCGGTCTATGGCGAGAACCGCAAAGTCCACCATATCCACGACCGAAAGCTGGATGCCTTGGAGGACATCATCGAGGCGGCAAACGGCAAGCCGCTCCTGGTGGCATATTGGTACAAGCACGACTTGGAGCGCATCCGCCAGCGGTTCGAAGTCCGCACCATCGACACCCCGAAGGACATCGCCGATTGGAATGAGGGTAAGGCCGCGATGGGCGGTGGAGCGGCTGCTCCCAGCGGTGTGTCCGGCATGAAGATCATGGGCGCGGCTGTCGCTACAGCGGAGCAGATGAAAGCCTACATCAAAGCCAAGAATCCGAAGGTGGCCCAGAGCGTTCTGGACATGGTGCCGCTCTATCTGTCCGAGGGGGCGGCGGAGGGTGTGCGGGGCGACATCGCCTTTGCGCAGTCCTGTCTGGAAACCGGGAATTTCGGCTTCGCTGGCTCCGCCGTCACGCTGGACCAGAACAATTTCTGCGGCATGGGTGTCACCGCCAATGGGCTGAAGGGTAATTCCTTCTCCACGGCCCAGCTCGGCATCCGGGCGCAGGTGCAGCACCTCAAAGCCTATGCCTCCACCGAGCCGCTGAAGGGCGAGTGTATCGACCCCCGGTTCAAGTATGTGGCGCGGGGCTGTGCCGAGGTGGTGGAATGGCTGGGCCAGCAGGAAAATCCCCAGGGTAAGGGCTGGGCCACCGGCGCGGGATACGGGGAGAAGATCGTCACCATCCTCAAGTCCATCCTCGCCACCGATGGTGGGACGGCTCCCACCGCCGTTCCCTTTAAGGTACGGGTGACCGCCACTGACCTCCGTATTCGCACTGGCCCTGGCACTGACACCGCCATGACTGGGAAGTTCACCGGGGCCGGGGTGTTTACCATCACCGAGGTCAAGGACGGTCCCGGTTCCGCCAAGGGCTGGGGCAGGCTGAAATCCGGCGCGGGCTGGATCGCACTGGACTTCGCACAGAAAATCTGATAGCACCACTATGGCCCACCGGGGATTTTCCCTGGTGGGCTTGAATTTCTATTACTTTTTTGAGGGGGCATCATTCTATGGCAACTGAAAAATCAATGGACATTTTACATTATCGGGAGCAGGGGCTGGGCTATAAAAAGATCGCCGCCCTCACTGGCTACTCGCTGAATACGGTCAAGTCGGTCTGCCGGAGAAATCCGAACGGCGAGGAAAAGCTGTGCCTCCAATGTGGAGCCAAGCTGGTGCGCACCCCTCACTATAAGGAGAAAAAATTCTGCTCGGACATCTGCCGCATGGCCTGGTGGAACAGCCACCCGGAGGCGGTCAACCGTAAAGCCGTCTACCACTTCACCTGCGCCCAATGCGGCCAGCCTTTCGACAGCTACGGCAACAACCACCGGAAATACTGCTCCCGCGCCTGTTACGCCGAGGCCCGGAGAAAGGGGGTGTAGGCGTGTCCGAGGAGTTCTTCCGCAATTTGGCTGCGTACAAAGCGGCGATGAGTCTCGCCAAGGGTATGCTCCACCAGGGCATTATTTCCGAAAGCGAGTACGCTGAAATCGATACAATTATGACCAAAAAGTACGACCTGTCCTTGGATAGTATTTTTCGCACAATCGCTTGATAAATCGGGCTTTTAGAGCGAATATGTGACCACCAAGGAGGTGATTTTTTGGAACGCGTTATTCAGAAAATGGGGCTGAAAGTTCCTTCACAGCCCAAGGCGGAGCGGGTTGCGGCCTACGCCAGAGTGTCCTCCGGCAAGGATGCCATGCTCCACTCCCTGTCTGCCCAGGTCAGTTACTACAGCAGCCTCATCCAGAACCACCCCGGCTGGCTCTACTGCGGGGTGTACGCAGACGAGGCCCTGACCGGCACAAAGGAGAACCGGGAGAATTTCCAGCGGCTGCTGGCCGAGTGCCGCGCCGGGAACATCGACCTCATCATCACCAAGTCGATCTCCCGGTTCGCCAGGAATACTGTGGTGCTGCTCCAGACCGTCCGGGATTTGAAATCGCTGGGGGTGGATGTCTACTTCGAGGAGCAGAACATCCACTCCATGAGTGCGGACGGTGAGCTGATGCTGACCATCCTGGCATCCTACGCCCAGGAGGAGAGCCTCTCCGCCAGCGAAAACCAGAAGTGGCGCATCAAGAAAAACTTCGAGGACGGCAAACCCTGGTCGGGGCAGGTACTGGGGTATCGGTACGAGAATGGCGTTTACATTGTCAAGCCGGAGGAGGCCGAGATCGTGCGGAGCATCTTCGCCGACTACCTCTCCGGCATGGGTGTCGAGACCATCATGAAAAAGCTGAACGCCCAAGGCAAGACCTCCCGCAACGGCCATGCCTGGTGCCGTTCCAGCGTTCGGAAGGTGCTGGGGAACTACTCCTACACCGGCAACCTGCTCCTCCAGACCACATTTCGAGAGAACCACATCACCAAAAAGACGCTCCCCAACCGGGGTGAGCTGCCCATGTACCATGCGGAAAACACCCATGAGGCCATCATCAGCATGGAGGACTACCAGGCGGTACAGGCGGAGATGGCGCGGCGGTCTGCCAAACACAACAAGACCGCCCACGGCCCTGTCAAGTATCCATTCACTTCGATGATCGTCTGCGGCACCTGCGGCAAGGGCTACCGGCGAAAGGTGACCCGCACCGGTCCGGTGTGGATTTGCAGCACCTTCAACATTTACGGCAAAGCCGCCTGCCCCTCCAAGCAGATACCAGAGCGGGTGCTTGAAAAAGCTGCGGTGGAAGTGCTGGGGCTGGATGAATTTGACGCAGATGCCCTCCACGATAAAATAACGGCTATTCGTACCGAGGGCAACAACACTCTGGTATTTCTGTTCAAGGGCGGCACTCAAACCGTTAAACGGTGGGCAGACCGTTCCAGGGCAGAAAGCTGGACCCCGGAGATGAAAGCCGCAGCCAGAGAATACGCGAGGAAAGGAC
>CAJUOA010000094.1 GCA_910587785.1 uncultured Oscillospiraceae bacterium
GTTGGGGTCGTGGGCGGGGGTCATCTTCACCGCGCCGGTGCCGAAGCCCAGCTCGACGTACTCGTCGGCCACGATGGGGAGCTCCCGTCCGATGACAGGCAGGATGCAGGTCTTGCCCACCAGGTGCTTGAAGCGCTCGTCCTCCGGGTTCACGGCCACGCCGGTGTCGCCCATCATGGTCTCCGGGCGGGTGGTGGCCACCACCAGGTCCCCGGAAGCGTCGGAGAGGGGGTAGCGGATATACCAGAGGTGGCCGGGCTTGTCCTCGTACTCGACCTCCGCGTCGGAGAGGGCGGTGGCGCAGTGGGGGCACCAGTTGATGATGCGGCTGCCCTTGTAGATGAGGCCCTTGTCGTAGAGCTCGCAGAAGGCCTCCCGCACGGCCTTGGAAAGCCCCTCGTCCATGGTAAAGCGGGAGCGGTCCCAGTCGCAGGAGCACCCCAGCTTTTTCTGCTGCTCCACGATGCGGTGGCCGTATTTGTTCTTCCAGTCCCACACCCGCTCCAGGAACTTCTCACGGCCCAGGTCATGGCGGGTGAGCCCCTCGTTCTTGCGCAGCTCCTCCTCCACCTTGATCTGGGTGGCGATGCCCGCGTGGTCCACGCCGGGCATCCACATGGCCTCATAACCCTGCATCCGCTTGTAGCGGATCAGCATGTCCTGGAGGGCATCGTCCATGGCGTGGCCCATGTGGAGCTGTCCGGTGACGTTGGGGGGCGGCATGACGATGGAGAAGGGCTCCTTCGCCGGGTTGGGCGCGGCCTTGAAGCACCCGGCGTCCATCCACGCCTGGTAGATGCTCCCCTCCACCTCCTGGGGCTCGTAGGTCTTTGGCAGTTCTTTTCTCATAAGCGACACTCCTTTTTTCGGGGCGAAAAAATCCGCCCCGAGCAAATTCTGCTCAGGACGGATGAAAGCATCCGCGGTACCACCTGAATTCCCCCGGGGAGGCCCGGGGACACTCTGCCTCTGTAACGGGAGGGCCCGCCGCCCCCTACGGACCGTTCAGGGACGGGGCTCCAGGGTGACTTCCGCTCCCACCTTCCGAGGCCTCGCACCGTCCGGCCCCTCTCTGACGCGGGTGAATGAGCGTACTGATCCCTTTCTTCGCCTTTTCACGCCCAGTATACAAAAGGGCGTGCGGTTTGTCAAGGGGGAATTTTGGGGCGCGGGCCGGGGCGCGGGCAGGTATGGCGTATTCTATGGCTTTTCGTCTGACTCCTGACTTGAAAACGGGAGACAACTGTGTTAGAATAGAAAATATTTCCAAGCCAACAAATGAGAGGGGCGGATGAACATGAAGCTGACAGGACATCTGAGAAGAGGGGGATCCCTGCTCTGTCTGGTATTGGCGCTGATCCTGACGGGGTGCGCTGGCAAGAGCCCCCTGGACCCCAAGGACCCGGTGTCCCTGACTGTGTGGCACTACTACAACGGCTCCCAGCAGGCGGCCTTCGACGCGCTGGTGGAGGAGTTCAACGACTCCGTGGGCCGGGAGCGGGGCATCTACGTCCAGGGCTACTCCCAGGGCTCGGTGTCAGACCTGGAGTCCGCTGTGCGGGACGCCATCGGCGGCAAGGTGGGGGCGGAGGCCATGCCGGACATCTTCTCCTCCTACGCGGATACCGCCTATGAGGTGGAGCAGGCCGGGGCCCTGGCGGACCTCTCCGCCTACCTCGGCGGGGAGGAGCTGGAGCAGTACGTGGACTCCTACATTGAGGAGGGGCGCATCGCGTCTGACGGTACCCTGCGTATCTTTCCCACCGCCAAGTCCACGGAGATCATGATGCTCAACAAGACCGACTGGGACGCCTTTTCTGACGCCACCGGGGCCTCCCTGGACGCCCTTGTGACCATCGAGGGCGTGGTGGAGACCGCCAAGGCCTACTACGAGTGGACCGACGGCCTCACCCCCGGCGTGCCCGGGGACGGCAAGGCCTTCTACGGACGGGACGCCATGGCCAACTATTTCATCATCGGGATGCAGCAGCAGGGGGTGGAGCTCTTCCGGGTGGAGGGGGGCGAGATGACCCTCAACGTGCCCGAAGACGCCCTGCGCCGCCTGTGGGAGAACTACTATGTGCCCATGGTCAAGGGGTACTTCGGCGCTTACGGCTCCTTCCGCTCGGACGACGTAAAGACCGGCGAGATCCTGGCGTACACCGGCTCCACCGCCTCGGCCATGTACTTCCCCGACCAGGTGGAGCTCGACAGCGGCGCGTATCCCATCGACTACCTGGTCCTCCCGGCCCCCATCCTGGACGGGGGGCAGAACTACGCCGTCCAGCAGGGGGCGGGCATGGTGGTCAGCAAGTCCGACGAGCGCCATGAGTACGCGGCGGTGGAGTTTTTGAAGTGGTTCACCCAGACGGAGAACAACCTCCGCTTCGGCTGTGTCTCCGGCTACCTGCCGGTGCGCAAGGACGCGGGCAGCGTCCAGGAGCTGGACAAGGTCATCGAAGAGCAGGGCCTCACCGTGGCCCCCAAGACCTACGACTGCCTGACCGCCGTCTTTGAGCGGATGGGGGAGACCTCCCTCTATACCAACAAGAGCTTCCGGAACGGCTCCGCCGCCCGGAAGGTGCTGGAGTACCATTTGGCGGACCAGGCGGCGGCGGACCGCGCCGCCGTGGCCGCAGCCGCCGCCCGGGGGGAGGCCCTGGAGGACGCCGCGGCCCCCTATGTGTCCGACGCCGCCTTTGAGAGCTGGTACACCGGCTTCTGCGAGGCCCTTCGGGCCGCCTGCGGCAGGTAGCTGCCATGGGAGCGAAGCGTAAAACCGGGAAAAAGTCCACCATCTTCCGGATGTTCCTCCTGCCCCTCATCGGCATCATGCTCATGCAGAGCGCCATCACCATCGGTACCCTTGTCGTCCGGCGGACCACCAAGACCCTGGAGGAGTACTCCAGCAGTATGATGAGCCGCCTGGTGGAGAACCGGGGTGTGGTCCTGCAAAACGACATGAACCAGCGCTGGGCCTCCGTCTGCCAGCGGGAGGGCGATATCAACGCCGTCCTGGCGCGGTATCTGGAGGAGGCCGGGGGGAGCATGAACGGACTTATGGGCTCGAGTGAGCGGCGCTCTGAGCTCCTGGAGGCCCTTTTTCCGGAGTGCCTGGATATCCTCCAGTCCAGTTCCGTCAACGGCATCTTCCTGATCCTCACAAAGCCGGACCCCAGGGAGGCGGGGGAGTACGACGGATTTTTCATCCGGGACTCCGACCCCAACACCAACCCCGCCAACTATACGGACCTCCTCCTGGAGCGGGGGAGCAAGGAGCTCTCCCGGGCCTGGGACATCCCCCTGGATACCAACTGGACCACCCGCTTCCACATGGACGGGGAGGGGGAGAATCCGGCGGATCGGTTCTTCTATGAGCCCTGGCGGGCCGGACGGGACTATCCGTACGCGGACACGGAGGACCTGGGCTACTGGTCGCCGCCCTTCTCCCTGGAGAAGGAGCGGCCGGACCCCCATGAGATGATCGCCTACTCCCTGCCCCTGCGCTGGAAGGGCCGGACCTACGGCGTGCTGGGAATCGAGATCTCCAGCCGCCGGCTGGGGGACTACTTCCCCGTCTCCGAGCTCAACGACTCCCAGCAGTCCGGGTACCTCCTGGCCCTGCGGCAGTCCGGCGGCGCCTGCCGCCCCCTGGTGGGCAAGGGCATCCTCTACGACCAGGTCCGCAGCGCCTCCGAGAGCTTTGACCTGGAGGAGACGGGCTATGCGGACCTGCGCCGGGTGCGGGACGTGAAGCTGGGCGGGCAGGGCGTCTACGCCGTGGTGCGCCCCCTGAAGCTCTACAGCACCAACGTGCCCTACGAGGACACGGACTGGGTCCTCCTGGGCCTGGACACGGAGGACGACCTCTTCGGCATGAGCCGGCTGCTCTACATCTGGATCGTGGCGGCGGTGCTCATCGGCCTGGGCTTCGGCGTGCTGGGCATCTACCTGATGGTGCGCCACCTCACCAGACCGGTCCAGCGGCTCATGGACGCCATCAGCGGCGGCCGCGCGGGCCTGCAGGGCTTCAAGCCCTCCAATATCCTGGAGATCGACGCCCTCTACGGCGTGGTGGTAGACCTGACGGAGCAGCAGCGGGAGGCGGAGAACATCCTCCTGGAGGAGAAAGAGCGCTACAAGGTGGCCCTGGAATCCTCCCGGGACATCTTCTTCTCCTACGACCTGCGCACCAAGACCCTGGACATCGTCAACCACCCCACCATGAGCGGCTGCTGGGAGTGCGGCAGCTATGGGGGCGGCTTCATCGACCCGGCCTTCATCTGCGAGGCGGACCGCGCCCGTGTGGTCCCGGCGCTGGAGAGCGGGACGGACAGCGTGAACGTGGAGTTCCGCCTGCGGTGGCCGGAGGACGCGGACTACCGCTGGGTGGCCCTCACGGGCACGGTGGTCTGCGACACCGACGGACAGCGCTGGAAGCTGGTGGGCAGCATCCGGGACATCCAGGAGCAGAAGGACCGGGAGGCCGAGCAGCTCCGCCGCAGCGCCGTGGACGGCGTCACCGGGCTCTACGCCTGGCGGGCCGGTTTGGAGAGGATCGCGGAGCACCGCGCCCAGCGGCCGGAGGGCGTGATGGTGAGCTTCCTCCTGGAGGAGCTGCGGCAGATCAATGAGAAGAACGGCATCGTCTTCGGCGACATGATCCTGGAGGAGCTGGGGGGCCTGGTGCGGGAGCGCTGCCAGGCCCTGGAGGCGTCCGGCGGCGGGACCGCCGCCCTGCGTCTGAACCGGGATGAGCTCGCCATCTGGCTGGAGGGCCGTACGGAGGACCAGGCGTCGGACCTCGCGGCGGCGCTGGTGAAGGAGGCCGCCGGCCGCTTCCCGGAGGAGATCTTTTCCGTCCGCCTGCGGGCCGGCGTGGCCCGGGGGGACCGGGACCGGGATACGCCCCGGCTGATCCGCATGGCCAAGCTGGCCCGGAGCGCCCCGCGCACCGGCGGCGGGGCCGTCCCCCGCTTCGACAGCCTCCCGGCACGGGACCGGTCCCCCCTCCCGCCCCTCCAGGAGCAGGAGAGCAGCGCCGTGGGCTACGGCGAGAACGTGGGGCTGGTGTCCGTGGCGCTGAACCTCTTCGGCAAGGGCGGGGACTTTCCGGCCCAGCTGCTGCTGATGGTGCGCAAGATCGGCCGGTACTACCGGGCCGGGAGCGTGCTGGTGAGCCTGCTGCGCGCGGACTTCAACGCCAGTTATCTCACCTGCCAGTGGCGGCGGGACGGCGCGTCCCCCGCCGGAGAGGTGCGCAAGTACATGGAGGCGGATAAGACGGCCTTCCTCGCGTGGCTGGGCGGGGAGGAGGTGCGCCGCCTCACTGCGGAGGACAGCGTCCTGGAGCCCATCCAGCGACTTTTGAACGTCCCTCAGGGACAGGAGGGCGTGGTCCTGCCCATGTATGACAGCGGCAGCTATATGGGGAGCGTCTGCATCCTGGACGCGCCGCCGGACCTCCTGGAGGACCCGGAGACCCGGCAGGAGCTTGCGGAGCTGGGACGGGTCATCCAGGGACAGCTCAACCAGCAGCAGTATGACCTCGCAAGCAAAGCCAAGAGCGAGTTCCTCTCCCGCATGAGCCACGAGATCCGCACCCCCATGAACGGCATCATCGGCATGACGGCCATCGCCCTCCAGAAGGGGCAGAGCCAGGAGCGGGTGCTGGACTGCCTGCAAAAGATCCAGTCCTCCTCCGACTACCTGCTGGGTCTCATCAACGACATCCTGGACATGTCCAAGATCGAGAGCGGCAAGATGAAGCTGGAGCCGGTGAACTTCGACATGGGGGAGCTCCTGGGCACCATCCGGGAGCTCATCGCCCCCCAGGCTTCGGCCAAGGGCATTACCTTCACCCAGCACAGCGCCCTGCGCCGCACCTGGTTTTCAGCGGACCGGATGCGTATCAGTCAGGTGCTCATCAATCTGCTGGGCAACGCCGTGAAGTTCACCCCCCAGGGGGGCGAGGTGACGCTGACTGTGGAGGAGGCGGGCGCGCCCTCCGGCCAAGAGGCCCTGGTCCGCTTCACCGTGCGGGACACCGGCGTGGGCATCCCCAAGGAGGAGCAGGACCGGGTGTTCCGGGCCTTCGAGCAGGCCTCCGGCGCAAATCCCGCCAAGCAGCAGGGCACCGGCCTGGGCCTCTCCATCAGCAGCCGCCTGGTGCAGCTGATGGGGAGCAGCATCCGGCTGGAGAGCGCCCCCGGGGAGGGCAGTGCCTTCAGCTTTGCCGTTCCCCTCACCCTGGGCAGGGAGGAGGACGCCGGGACGGAGACGGAGGAGCTGACCTTCAGCGGACGCCGCATCCTGGTGGTGGAGGACAATGAGCTCAACGCCGAGATCGCCCAGTGCCTCCTGGAGGAGCGGGATTTCACTGTGGAGTGCGTCTACGACGGCTCCCAGGCGGTGGAGCGCATCCGCTCCACGCCGCCTGGGACCTACGACGTGATCCTCATGGACATTATGATGCCGGTGATGGACGGCCTGGACGCCACCCGGGCCATCCGGGCCATGGACCGGGAGGACTGCAAGACCATCCCCATCATCGCTATGTCGGCCAACGCCTTTGACGACGACCTGAAAAAGTCGGTGGCCTGCGGTATGAACGGCCATTTATCGAAGCCGGTGGAGGTGGAGAAGCTCTACCAGGTCCTCCACCAGGTTTTGCAGTAAAAACAGCATAGAAGCAGGCGCGGGACGGAGAAAACTTCTCCGTCCCGCCCTTTTGAGCCCCATTCAGGACAGCTTCGCCACGGCCACGAACACGTTCGATATCTCGTACCACGCGGCGAAGTCCACACTGCCGGTCTGGGGCAGGTGGAAGATCTTCTGGAACTCCAGCACCGCCGCCTGGGTAGCGGCGCCGTACACGCCGTCCGCCGCCGTCCGGGGGATGGCGGGGTAGTTCCTGGAGATGACACCCAGCTGCTCCTGGATGGTGCGCACCGCCTCCCCCTCGCTGCCCAGGGACAGGACCTCGCCGCCGTAGGAGATAGGGATGCCCTCCACCTTCTCCGCGCTTTTTAAGTAGATTTCCGCGCCGTAGTACTTGCGCAGGATGCTCACCGCGTCCCAGCCCTGCTCCCCCAGGGCCTGGGACCCCCATTGGCTCAGACCGCTGCACTGGGTCCGCCGCCCGTCGCAGTACTGGGTGAAAAGGGGCTGGGCGATGCCCTCCCGGGTGATGTAGGTGGTGAAGAGATCGTCCACCACCACGCTGATCTCCTCGAAGAGAGTCCGCCCGTGGGCGTAGGACTGGTCAAAGGCGGTGGAGGAGGTGATGGTGAAGCCGTACCCCTTGCCCCGGTACCACTCTGTGTAGACCCGGTTGAGGGTGAAGGAGAGGATGGCCAGGACGTTGGCCTTGATGGCCTCGGTCTTCCAGGTGGAGTAGATTTCCGAGCAGGCCACGTTCTTGATGTAGTCCTTGAAGGGTACCCAGTAGTCGGGGGCGGAGGGGTCGTCGGGCCGCCCGGCGTGGACCACCACGTATTCCGGGATCACCGGCTCCGGCAGGACCACCAGGCCCTCCGGGTCCGGCAGGGGCTTGACCTCCGCCTCCGGCTCCCGTGTGGAGGGCGGGCCCCAGAGGGCGTGGGGGGCCAGGAGCAGGTTGCGAACGTTGAACCCCCCGGTCTTTGCGGGGGAGAGGGCCGCCCGCTGGATGGACCGGCCCGTGGGGAGCACCTCCACGCCGCCGATGTGGAGCGTCTCAAGCCCCCCGGCGGAGACCGTGACGTTGTAGACGGCATAGGGCCGCTGGGCGGCCTCCCCCTCGGCCACCGAGAACTCGATGGGCGGCGCGGGCAGGGAGAAAAAGGGCGTCTGTCCCGACGCGTCCGTGCGGGCCTCGGCCAGCACCGCGCCGGTCTCCGGGTCCGTCACCCGGACAGCGGCGTCGGAGACGGGCTCCGGCGTCTCCCCCGCCGTGACGGACACCTGTAAATTGCCGGTGTCCAGATAGGTTGGATTCATAACGGCAGTCCTCCTTTCCGTATACTAGCATATGCGGGCGGCGTCCGGCGGACACCGCCTGGAACATCATACGGGAGGAGCACATGGAGTATATCATCAAATACACGGGGGACATCCTCTCCCTGGGCTATCCTACGGAGCTTCTGGACGCCCAGTTCGCCATCATGGAGCTGGAGCCGGATCAGGCGGAGCGCCTGCTGGAGCACTCCCAGGTGACCTGCTACGAGCCCGAGCGCAGCCTCAGCTGTATGGCGGACCGGGCCATGGAGGTCTCCTGCATCCCTCCGGTCCAGCGGGGGACGGGGCTGGGCCTGACGGGGAAAGGGGTGTTCATCGGCCTGGTGGACTCGGGGATGGACCTGAGCCACCCGGAGTTCCTGGGGGAGGACGGCATCAGCCGGGTGACGGCGTTCTGGGACATGGGGGCCAGGGAGGGCACGCCGCCCCCCGGCTTCCTCCACGGCGCGGCCTACTCAGGGGAGGCCATTGCCGCCGGGCAGGTCCCGGCCCTCCAGGACACGGGCCACGGCACCGCCGTAGCGGCCATCGCCGCCGGGCGGAGCGGCGTGGCCCCGGCGGCGTCCATTGCGGCGGTAAAGCTCTCCAGCGCCCGGACCACGGATGTGATGCGGGCGGTGAAGTACCTGCTGGACCGGGCGGAGGAGCGGGGGATGCCCTGCGTGGTGAACCTCAGCTACGGCACCAACTGCGGCTCCCACCAGGGGCAGACCCTCTTTGAGTCCTACATCGACCAGTCCGCCCAGCGGGGGCGGAGCGTCATCGTCTGCGCCGCCGGGAACGAGGGGAGCGGGGCCCACCACTTCCGGGGCCGTCTGCGGGAGGACGCCGCCGTGGACGCGGAGTTCACCGTCTCCACCCGGCGGCAGCAGGTGTATCTGTCACTGTGGAAGAGCTTCGCCGACGAGGCGGTCTTCGACCTGACCCTCCCCAGCGGGCGGTCCACGGGCGTCCTGGAGGAGGGGGAGCGGACCTTCCGCTTCGGCGATATCCGGGTGTCGGTGGACTACGGCGTGCCCACCCACTACAGCGTCCTCCAGGAGGCCCGGTTCCTCCTGGAGGGCCCGCCGGGGGCCCTGGACGGCCTGTGGCGGCTGCGCTGTCAGGGAAAGCGGGTGTCCAACGGCCTCTTTGACATCTGGCTGCCCACCGTGGAGGAGGTCAGCGACCGCACCGCCTTCCTCCAGCCGGAGCCGGACCTGACCATCACCCTCCCCGCCACGGCCCAGTACCCCATCTCCGTAGGGGGCTTCCGAACGGAGACGGAGACAGTGAGCCCCTTCTCCGGCCGGGGGGACCGGGAGTGCGCGGGCCGGGAGCTCCTGGACCTCACCGCCCCGGCGGAGGCGGTGCGCTCCGCCAAGGCCGGGGGCGGGTACGACGTGTTCACCGGTACCAGCATGGCCGCGCCCTTCGTCTCCGGCGCGGCGGCGCTGATGATGGAGTGGGGCATCGTCCGGGGCAACGACCTCTTCCTCTACGGACAGCGGGTAAAGGCCTTTTTGTGCAAGGGGGCCCAGCGCAGTCCCTTCCTCACCTACCCCAACCCCCAGTGGGGCTACGGGCGGCTGGACCTGTGCGCAACGATGAGCGCCCTGGTCAGCCACATGGAAAGGGGGCTCTGAGATGCGGCTCTCTCCGGAGGCGCTGGAGCTCATCCACGCGCCGGACACCGTCGACTTCGTCACCCGGGCCACAGACGCCTTCTTCGACTATGTGAAGAATTCCACCGATGTGGTGGTGGGGCAGATGCTCTCCGGCCGGTACGTCCTGGGCTATGTGAAGGCGGAGAACTTCCACCGGCTGGAGGAGGCCCTGGGCGCGGCCTTCGTCAGCTCCGCGAGTGTGGTCCTGGGCCTTCTGGACCGCCCGGCTCTGGACGCGGCGGGGGTCTCCCAGGTCCAATCCCAGCCCTATCTGAATCTGAAGGGCAGGGGGGTGCTGCTGGGCTTCGTGGACACAGGCATCGACTACACCCAGGACGTCTTCCGCAACGCCGACGGCACCAGCAGGATCCAATACATCTACGACCAGACGGCGGAGGGGGACCCGCCGGAGGGCTTCCTCCTGGGCCGGGAGTACTCCAAGGCGGACATCGACGCCGCCCTCGCCTCCGACGACCCCTACGCCCTGGTGCCGGAGCGGGACGAGGACGGCCACGGCACCTTTTTGGCCTCCGTGGCGGCCGGGCGGCAGACGGAGGACTTCACCGGCGCGGCCCCGGACGCGGAGATCATCGCCGTGAAGCTGAAAAAGGCCCGGCCCTTCTATCGGGAGCGCTACTGCGTCCCCCCGGACCAGGAGAACGCCTACGAATCCACCGCTGTGATGCTGGGGGTGGAGTACATCCTCCGCAAGGCCCGGGAGCTGGGCCGTCCGGTGTCCATCTGCATCGGCCTGGGCACCAACGCGGGCAGTCACGACGGGTACAGCGTCTTCGAGGAGTACCTGGGGGGCGTGTCCATCCAGAAGGGGGTGTGCCTCTGTGCGGCGGCGGGCAACGAGGCGGAGGCCCGCCACCACACCGGCGGCGTCCTCACCGCGGGGGATGCCCCTGGACAGCTGGACCTGAAGGTGGGCGAGCGGGCGGGGGACGTGTACCTCGCCATCTGGAACACAGTGGCGGACCGGGTCTCGGTTTCGGTGCGCTCCCCCTCCGGAGAGCTGGTGGGGCGGGTGCCCGCCCGGCCCGGGGTGGACCCGGCGGCGGACGTGAAGCTGGTGCTGGAGGCCGCCCGGGTCCAGGTGGAGTACCACTTCCCCGTGGAGGGCAGCGGGGGACAGCTCACCGTGGTCCGCATCCTGGGGGCCACCCCGGGGGTGTGGACCATCGGCCTCCACGCCGACATCCTGCTGAACGGGCAGTACCAGGCGTGGCTCCCCATGACGGGGTTCGTCTCGCCGTCCGTGGAGTTTCTGGCGGCCACGCCGGACCACACCATCACCTGCCCCGCCACCGCCGTGGGGGTGCTCTGCTGCGGGGCCTACGACAGCGCCAGCAAGAGCCTGTATGCCAAGAGCTCCCGGGGCCCCGCCTGGGACGGCCGGGTCCTGCCGGACCTCACGGCCCCCGGGGTGGGCGTGGGGGGCGTGTACCCCTTCGGCCCCGGGTCCATGAGCGGCACCAGCGCGGCGGCGGCGGTTTTGGCGGGGGTGTGCGCGCTGCTCCTCCAGTGGGGCGTCCGGGAGGGCAACGACCCGTCCATGGGCACCTATCAGATCCGGGCCTATCTCATCCGAGGGTGCCTGCGCCGGCCGGACATGGCCTATCCCAACGACCAGTGGGGCTATGGCTCCGTACAGCTCATGCAGAGCTTCCACCTGATGCGGGAGCTCTGAGCCCGCAAGATAGAACAATTCCCCGGAGTTGAGACCGCTACCGATAAAGAACAATACAAAAAGGGCTAATTTAACAGGAAGTTACCGCAAAAACAAACATTTGTGACAAAATCAAACATGCAGGAAAAGGCACGATTTGACATTCAAAGTTAATCGTGCCTTTTTCACGCTCAAAAGGCGGGCAAATTTATGCAAGACATAATCTAATCAGACTATCTCTGCGGCAATGGGACAATGCAATTTTCTTTCTTCCGCATCCCCAGCCAGCTTGTCAGCCACCTCCGGTTTAAGGGCCTGTCCGCAGATGCCAAGCTGCTCTATGGTATGCTGCTGAACCGCATGAGCCTGTCCGCGAAAAACGGCTGGCATGACGACGCAGGACGATGTTTCCGATGTCGAGAGGTCGGAAAATCCGACTTCAAGCAGTCGAAAGAATCGACCTCTTGAGGTTTCAAAAGTAAACTCAAGTTATATTGAGAAAAATCAAACTGACAAAAGCGGCTTGCGCGTATGCGCCCAAAGCGGTCTGAGAAACGCGTCTCACCGGGAAACGCATTTACTCTAAAAGCCGATAAATTACACAGATTTTTCAGAAACTCATTTGACATAGATACTAAATAAGTTTATTTTAAGTATGTTGCTTGGAATATTGGCAAACTTATAGCCTGTGATATTTCTGTGACATTTTCATGTTATCCTATAAGGGAAAGGAAGTGAAGCCATGAGGCTTTTAGTCATTGAGGATGACCGCCTATTGAACAATACCCTTTGCTACAATCTTTCGGCGGCGGGCTACACAGTGGATGCTGCTATGTCAAAATCAGCGGCGGTTAAATTCTGTGAAGCGCAGGACTATGATCTGATCGTGCTGGATGTCAACTTACCTGACGGAAACGGATTTGACTTCTGTGCGGAAATCAAAGAACGCCGTCCAGATACCGCTGTGATTTTCCTGACTGCAAACGATATGGAAAGCGATATGCTGAAAGGCTTTGAGTTGGGAGCAGACGATTATGTGACGAAGCCGTTTCCGATCCGTGTATTCCGAAAAAAAGTATCGGCTCTGCTGGGCCGCATCCAGAAGCAGACAGGCGGCGATTGCTACACAGACGGCACACTATCCGTCAATTTCTCGGAATTGACCGCCACCCTCGCAGGGGAGCCAGTTATCTTTACGCCGGCGGAATATCGTTTGTTAAAGGTGCTGGTGAGAAATCCGCAAATCGTTCTGACCCGGCAGGTACTTCTTGAAAAGCTGTGGGACGCAGATGAAAACTTTGTGGATGAACACGCATTGACCGTAGCGATCAGCCGCATCCGGGGAAAAATCGAAGTAGACGGCCTGCAATATATCAAGACCGTCTACGGTATGGGCTATATGTGGATTGGGGGGAT
>CAJUOA010000095.1 GCA_910587785.1 uncultured Oscillospiraceae bacterium
TCATGCCCCAGAAGAAGAACCCCGACGTGGCCGAGCTGGTCCGGGGCAAGACGGGGCGGGTCTACGGGGACCTCATGGGCCTTCTCACCACCATGAAGGGCCTGCCGCTGGCCTACAACAAGGATATGCAGGAGGACAAGGAGCCCCTCTTCGACGCCGTGGATACGGTCAAGATGTGCCTGCCGGTGTTCACGGGGATGATCGCGACCATGAAGGTCCTCCCGGAGAATATGCGCCGGGCGGCGGGCGGCGGCTTCATCAACGCCACCGACTGCGCCGACTACCTCACCCGCAAGGGCCTCCCCTTCCGGGACGCCTACACCGCCGTGGGGAACCTGGTCTACTACTGCACCGAGCGCGGCAAGCTCCTGGAGGAGTTGAGTCTGGAGGAATTCCAGGACATCTCCCCCCTCTTTGGGGAGGATGTCTACGAGGCCCTGCGCCTGGAGAACTGCATGAGCCTGCGAAACAGCTACGGCGGTCCCGCCGTGGAGGAGACTGCCCGGCAGATCGCCGGACTGCAAAAATTTATCGAGGAGAGCCGCCCATGACGAAGCCTATCATATACATCGACGGCGAGGCCGGGACCACCGGCCTGCAAATACATGACCGCTTGGCGCACCGGGAGGACATCGAGCTCCTGACCATCGGCGAGGCCAAGCGCAAGGACCCGGCGGAGCGCAAAAAGCTCCTCAACGCGGCGGACCTGGTGTTCCTCTGCCTCCCCGACCAGGCGGCGGAGGAGGCGGTGGGGCTCATCGACAGCCCCAGCACCCGGGTCATCGACGCCTCCACCGCCCACCGCACCGCCCCCGGCTGGGTCTACGGCTTCCCGGAGCTGGGAGCGGAGGTGCGGGAGGCCGTCCGCACCGCAAAGCGGGTGGCCAACCCCGGATGCTATGCCACCGGTTTCATCGCCCTCGTCGCCCCGCTGGTGAAGCGGGGCGTCCTCCCGGCGGACGCCCCCCTCACCTGCCACGCCCTCTCCGGCTACACCGGCGGAGGGAAGAAGCTCATCAGCGTCTACGAGGCCGTCGAGCGGGAGCCGGAGCTGGTCAGCCCCCGCCACTACGCCGTCCACCTGGACCACAAGCACATCCCGGAGATGGTACAGGTCTGCGGCCTGACGAGGAAGCCCGTCTTCGCCCCCATGGTCTGCGACTTCCCCCAGGGCATGGTGGTGACGGTGCCCCTCCATCTGGACCTCATGAACGGGAAACAGTCCCTGGAGAGCCTGCGGGCGCTGTATCACGACTTCTACGCCGGGGCGCGGTTCGTCACCGTCCGCCCGCCGGACGCCCCCGCCTGCGGCTTCATCGGATCGAACAACCTGGCGGGCACCAATGACCTGCAAATCTTCGTCTGCGGGAGTGAGGAGCAGGTCCTCCTGGCCGCCCGGCTGGACAACCTGGGCAAGGGAGCCTCCGGCGCGGCGGTGCAGAATATGAACATCATGCTGGGCTTCCCGGAGGAGGCCGGGCTTACCGACAAGGAGAACTGATTATGTGCAAACTGATCGAGGGCGGCGTCTGCGCCGCCGAGGGCTTCCGGGCGGCGGGCATCCATGTGGGGGTCAAGACCCACGCGGCCTGGAAGAAGGATGTGGCCCTCATCGTGTCCGGCGTGCCCTGCGCGGCGGCGGCGGTGTTCACCAAGAACGTGGTGAAGGCGGCTCCCATCCACGTGACGAAGGCCCACCTGGCGGACGGCACGGCCCGGGCCGTCATCGCCAACAGCGGCAATGCCAACGCCTGCGCCCCCCAGGGCGAAGAGAACGCGGAGCGCATGTGCGCCGCGGCGGCAAAGGCCGTGGGCTGTGCCCCGGAGGAGGTGCTGGTGTGCTCCACCGGCGTCATCGGGCAGACGCTGAACGTGGGCGTCATTGAGGCGGGCCTGCCGGAGCTGTACGCCGCCCTGGAGCGCTCCCCGGAGGCGAGCGACGCCGCCGCCCACGCCATCATGACCACCGACACCGTCACCAAGGAGCTGGCTGTGGAGGCCCAGGTGGGGGGTAAGACCGTCCACATTGGCGGCATCGCCAAGGGGAGCGGCATGATCCATCCCAACATGGGCACCATGCTCTGCTTCCTCACCACGGACTGCGCCATCTCCGCCCCCATGCTGGACGCGGCCCTCCACGAGGTGGTGGCCGTCAGCTTCAACCGTATCAGCGTGGACGGGGACACCTCCACCAACGACACCTGCTGTATCCTGGCCAACGGCCTCGCGGGCAACGGCGAGATTCGGGAGAAGGGGGACGATTATGCTGCCTTCGTCCGAGCGCTGGAGGACATCTGCGTCCGCATGGCCCGGAAAATGGCCAAGGACGGCGAGGGCGCGAAGCACCTTGTCACCTGCACCGTCTCCGGCGCGAAGAGCGAGGGGCAGGCGGAGGCGGTCTCGAAATCCGTCATCTCCTCCACCCTCACCAAGGCCGCAATCTTCGGCTGTGACGCCAACTGGGGCCGGGTGCTCTGCGCCATGGGCTACTCCGGGGAGAATTTCAACCCGGAGAAGGTGGACGTGCGCTTCCGGTCCTCCGCCGGGGAGATTTTGGTCTGTGAACAGGGCCGGGGCCTCGCCTTTGACGAGGGCCTTGCCAAGACCATCCTCACCGAGGACGAGGTGGAGATTTTAATCCAGATGGGAGAGGGGGATGGCTCCTGCACCTGCTGGGGCTGTGATATCACCTATGACTACATTAAAATCAATGGCGACTACCGGACCTGAGCCCTGGTTCACGGTGGAACGGGTGGACGCTGACACCTATGCCGTCAGCGAATACCGCCACTGGGAGGAGCCCCACTGCTACCTCCTGCTGGGCCGGGAGCGGGCGGCGCTCATCGACACCGGCCTGGGCGTGGGGGACATCCGGGCGGTGGTGGAGCGCCTGACGGACCTGCCTGTCACGGTCCTCACCACCCACGTCCACTGGGACCACATTGGCGGACACGGCCAGTTTTCCGACCTCTCGGTCCACGAGGCGGAGCGGGACTGGCTGGACGGGCACTTCCCCCTGCCTCTGGCGGTGGTGAAAGGAAATCTCACGGCCCAGCCCTGCGATTTCCCGGCGGACTTCTCTTTGGATGATTACAAAGTCTTCCAGGGTCCGCCCCGGCGGGTCCTCCGGGACGGAGACGTGCTGGACCTGGGAGGCCGGGTGCTGACCGTGCTCCACACCCCCGGCCACTCTCCGGGACACTGTTGCTTCTACGAGCCGGAGCGGCGGTATCTCTACGCCGGGGACCTCCTTTACCTCGGCTGTCTGGACGCTTTCTACCCCACCACGGACCCGGTGCTGTTTTGGCGGTCCGTGGAGCGGGTGGAGGCGCTGGAGGTCCGCCGCGTCCTCCCGGGCCACCATGGGCTGGAGGTCCCGGCGGACCTCATTGGGCGGACTGCGGAGGGGTTTCGGGAGCTCTCCCGGCGGGGGGAGCTTCGGCTGGGCTCTGGTGTCTTCGACTTCGGCGATTTTCAAATCCATATCTGACCCAGGAGCAAGGCGTAAGCCTTGCGGACAAAAGTTTTTCTTTTTCGCTTCCTTTTTCTTTTTTCAAAAAGAAAAAGGAAGGAAAGCCTAAAAAAGAAGGAGCGTTTCGATATGTCCTCCCACGAACAGCAGGCCCAGACCTTAGTCGAGGCCCTGCCCTACATCCAAAAATTTACCGGCAAGACCCTGGTGGTCAAATACGGCGGGAGCGCCATGCTCTCCGACGACCTGCGCCGGGCGGTGATGAGCGACATCGTCCTTTTAAGCCTCGTGGGCATCCGCGTGGTGGTGGTCCACGGCGGCGGACCGGAAATTTCCGCCATGCTCAAACGCCTGGGCCACGAGAGCCGGTTCGTGGACGGCCTGCGCTACACCGACGAGGTGACCATGGAGGTGGTCCAGGCGGTGCTGTGCGGGAAGGTGAACAAGGACCTGGTCAGCCAGTTGGGACGTCTGGGCGGCGAGGCGGTGGGCCTGTGCGGCATGGATGGGCGGCTGTTTCAGGCGGAGCGCCTGGACGAGAAGTACGGCCTCGTGGGCCGCATCACCGGCGTGAACCCAAAGCCTGTGGAGAACGCCCTCCTCTCCGGGTACATCCCCGTGGTGTCCACCGTGGCCCAGGGCGTGGACGCGGACACCGCCTACAACATCAACGCCGACACCGCCGCCGCCAAGCTGGCCGAGGCACTGAAGGCGGAGAAGCTGATCCTCCTCACCGACGTGCGGGGGCTCCTCCGGAATCCCGGGGACGAGGGGACCCTCATCCACGTCCTGCGCACCGGCGACGTGCCGGAGCTGGTGGAGCAGGGCGTCATCTCCGGCGGCATGATCCCCAAGATGGAGGGGTGCGTGGAGGCCATCCACGGCGGCGTGGAGAAGGTCCACATCCTGGACGGCCGCATCCCACACTCCATCCTCATCGAGCTCCTCTCCGACCGCGGCATCGGGACCATGCTGGAGCGGTGACCCTTCTTTTCTTCTTTGTGTACAAAGAAGAAAAGAAGCAAAAGAAGAAAAACTTTTTGCGGCGAAACGTTGTTTCGCCTTTGGGCTCCGCGCCGCTTGGTGCGGGGCCTATGTTTGTCTTGAAACAGGCTTCATCCTATGATATGATACTTGGCAGAAGCAGCCGCCTCGGACTGTGCGGACAAACTATGACGGAGGAGCATTCAATGGCGACAGTCAAAGGTACCACCGCAGGCAGAGAGGGCGTCCTTTCCGCGGTATTGATAGAGCTCAAAAATGAGCGCTTTGAAACGATGTATCAAACCCTCAGCGATGAAAACGGAACATTTGAGCTGTGTGTCCCTGACGGATCGTACCCATTTTTGACCGCTGTCCGTGACTACGGCCAACGGTATTTGGAGTATTGGGCGCAAAATGTTCCCGCCTGCGGGGACCTGGAGCTCCATATACGGATCGACACCCTGGAAGTATATGGGCTCCACGCATTTATTGTAAAAGGTGCCGCAAAGGCGCTGAGTATCTACTTCCGGCCCATGAGCCTTGAAAAATTCAAAGCCGGTGAAGCGGACATTGCGCCGGTACTTACGGAAAATGACATCACCGTCACCGTAAACGGCAAAAAAAGCCGGGTATATGTCGCGGACCGGGTTCGGGAGTATACCGGGGAGGAGGGCAGGTATTTATCCGCCTATCTGATCCGAACGTCCATCCCGGAAGGCGTCAAGGAATGGGAGCGTATCGATATCACGGTCCGCGATCCGGAAAAGCATATTGGCTGTGCCACGTTGTTTCATCAGAGTTTCTTATAGAGTTTTGCAATCCCCCCTCTCATCCCCCCCACTTCACTTTTGAAAGCGAGGAAAAATGATGACATTTGAGATCAAAGACACCTTCCGCCTGGACGGCGCGCCCTTCCAGATCATCTCCGGGTCCATCCACTACTTCCGGGTGGTGCCGGAGTACTGGCGGGACCGGCTGGAGAAGCTCAAGGCCATGGGCTGCAACACGGTGGAGACCTACATCCCCTGGAACCTCCACGAGCCGGTAAAGGGCTCCTTCCGCTTCGACGGGATGCTGGACGTGGAGCGCTTCGTCCGCACCGCCCAGGAGCTGGGGCTGTACGTGATCCTCCGCCCCTCCCCCTACATCTGCGCGGAGTGGGAGCTGGGGGGCCTCCCGGCGTGGCTCCTGGCGGAGGACGGCCTGCGCTTCCGGGTCTCCGACCCCCGGTTCCAGGCCCATGTGGCGGACTACTACCGGGTGCTGATGGAAAAGCTGGTCCCCCTCCAGATCGACCGCGGCGGACCGGTGCTCCTCATGCAGGTGGAGAACGAGTACGGCTCCTACGCCAACGACCCCGCCTACCTCCGCTGGACCCGGGACCTGATGCGGGACCTGGGGGTCACGGTCCCCCTGGTTACCTCCGACGGCCCGGAGCACGAGCGCCTGCGGGGCGGCACGGTGGAGGGCGTCCACGCCACGGTGAACTTCGGCTCCCAGGCGGCGGAGCGCTTCGCCTCCCTCCGGGCCTTCCAGCCTGAGGGGCCCCTGATGTGCATGGAGTTCTGGCTGGGGTGGTTCGACCACTGGGGCAACCCCCAGCACGTCACCCGGGACCCGGCGGAGGCCGCCGCCGCGCTGGACGACATCCTCTCCCAGGGCAGCGTCAACCTCTACATGTTCCACGGCGGCACCAGCTTCGGCTTTATGAACGGCTCCAACTACGGCGCGGGCCTGGAGCCCGACGTGACCAGCTACGACTACGACGCCCTCCTCACCGAGGACGGGCAGGTGACGGAGAAGTACCGCCTGTTCCGGGCCGTCATCTCCAAGTACCGCCCCATCCCGGAGGTGCCCCTCACCACCCCCATCCGCCGCGCCGCCTATGGGCAGGTGCCTGTGGCGGAGAAGGCGGGCCTCTTCTCCGTGCTGGAGGACCTGAGCGCCCCGGTGGAGAGCGTCCATCCCCAGTCCATGGAGCGGCTGGGGCAGCCCTACGGCTATATCCTCTACCGCTCCCCCCTGCGCACGGAGGAGCGCGTCGACCGCCTGCGGCTGTGGAAGGCCGCCGACCGGGCCCAGGTCTTCCTGGACGGCAAAAAGGCCGCCACGGTCTACGACCAGGAGCTCTCAGAGACCGTTGAGCTGGGCCTCTCCTGCCCCCTGGGCGCGGACCTGGACATCCTGGTGGAGAACATGGGCCGGGTAAACTTCGCCTCCCGGCTGGAGGAACAGCGCAAGGGCATCGACCAGGGCGTCAGCGTCAACGGCCACTGGCACACCGGCTGGAGGCAGTACCCCCTGCCCCTGGACAACCTGGACCGCCTGGACTTCGGGAGGCCCTGGGCCGAGGGCCTCCCGGGGTTCTACCGCCTCCCCTTCCAGGTGGAGGAGCCGGGGGACACCTTCCTGGACTTCTCCGGCTGGGGGAAGGGCTGTGCGTTCGTCAACGGCTTCTGCCTGGGCCGCTTCTGGGACGCTGGGCCCCAGAAACGGCTGTACCTCCCCGCCCCCCTGCTCCACAAGGGGGAAAACGAGATCATCCTCTTTGAGACCGAGGGCAAAACCGCCGGCCACATCACCCTCTGCGGTGAGCCGGACTTGGGATAAGAACAGGACCTCTCCAGGGAGCTCGACGCTCCCCGGAGAGGTCCGTTTTTTCGGGAATTTGGTTCTTACCCCAGGGCGTCCTCGCCGTACTGCTCGACGAGGGCCTGGTTCCAGAGCTCCACCCGGGCCTCCGTGACCAGCTCCAGGTCCAGAAGGGTGCCGATGGTGTGCTCCATGGAGGGGTAGAGCTGGATGGCATCGTAGTGGTGCTGGTAGCCGCCCCGCTCCTCCACGGTGCGGTACTCGATCTCGAAGCGCACGTCATAGGGGTACTCCCCGTCTCCGGGGAAGACCGGCGGACCGGGGATGTTCCCCTCCCGGGCGTCCTGGAGGATGGCGTCGTAGAGGACCTTGGCGGAGCTGGACTGGGCCTCGCTGGACTCCAGGAGCTCCTCGCCGTAGCCGTTGGCGAAGTCGTATGCAAAGATGCTGGTGAGGGTGCCGTTGTCCGGGATGGTGACCTGGCTGACCACCAGCGCCGGGTCCCGGTAGAGGGCGGCCACCTGGGCGGACCAGGAGGCGGGGTCGTCCAGCCGGTCCTCCTGGACAGAGAAGCGGTACACCCGGGAGAGGGCGGTGCCGTTTTTCAGCGTGTACGTCAGAAGCAGGCAGTGGTAATCGCCGTACGCCTCCCGGCGGAGGCCTTCCTTGTCGGACAGGAGGGCCCGGTGGAGCCTCACGATGCGCTCCACCATCTCCCGGTCATCTTCGGTGAAGTAGGTGGCGCGCAGGTCCATGTCGGCGATGGACACGGCGTGGATGTCCTCCAGCGCGGGGACCCGGTCCTCGATGCCGAAGAGGTCCGCGGAGATGGCGAAGCACAGCGCCGCCATCACCGCGCACACCACAACGGCGCTCTTCAGGCTCCCCTTGAAGACCCGCAGGCTCTTCTCCAGGAACATGGAGGCCGCGTACCAGCCCAGAAGGCCGGTGATGGCCATGCAGACGGCCATGAAGGCGGGGTTGGCGTAGCAGCCCCACTGGAAGGGGGTGCAGAAGAGCTCGTAGAGCAAGTAGCCCAGGGTCAGGGCGCTCAGCAGGGCCAGGCCCCACCGGAACACCGGGCGCAGGCCCCGGAACGCCGCCACGTCCCCGGCGCTCTCGCTGGGGCGGCGGCGGTAGAGCAGATACCCCAGTCCCAGCAGGGCCAGACCCGCCAGGAAGTAGAGGAACAGCGTCCCGAAGCCCACCAGGTAGCACGCCTCGGCCGCGCCCCTCGTTGGGACGTACTCCAGGGAGATGTTCTCATAGATGCCGAAGATGGGGGCGAGGAAGTCGAAGATGCCCTGACTGCTCCCAGAGAAGCCCAGGAGAAACTGGGAGGAGAGGGTGACCACCAGCGCCTCCAGCAGAGGGGCCAGGAAGTTCACCAGCAGGTACAGCACCGGCAGTGCGAAGACATTGCCCGTCAGCATGGCGCAGAAGGTGGCCAGACCAAAGAAGGTCACCGTCATGAGCACCACCGCCAGAACGGTGAAGCAGGCCGCCGTGAAGTCGAAAAACCCGAAGACCAGGGCGATGAGGCACGTCAGGGCCCCCACCACCGCGTAGGGGATCAGCATCATGGCCAGCCCCGAGAGGACGGAGGTCACAAAGAGGCAGGTCCGGTCCACGGGCAGGGTGTGCATGAGCTCCACGGACCTTGGGCTGTACAGATAGCTCCACACCAGCATGGCACAGAGGATGGCGTAGGCGCAGGAGACGGCGGGCACGGCCATCGCGGCCACCGTGTAGAGCAGTTGGGTGAACTCCAGGCTGGTGACGCGGGCGCCGCCGCCGTTGAGGAGCTCCAGAAGAACGTACAGGGGCATCAGGCTCCCCACCGCACTTACGATGCCCCACAGGGGCCAGAAGCGGGTCAGGTTTTTCCGGAAGAGGGTCCGGTTAAAGAATGATCTCTTTGACTGCATAGTGCTCACCTCCCAGTTCATAGATGAAAATCTCCTCCAGGGACAAGGGCAGGGCCTCCAGCATCAGGGGCCCGCAGGGCTCCAGGCGGGCGGTGACCTCCGCCGCCTTCCCCCGGACGATGTATGTGTAGACCCGCCCCACATGGGAGATATGGAGCACCTCCAGCTCCTTGGGCAGGACCGGGGCCTCCCCCGGCTTCCAGACCGCCTGAAGCTTGACGATGTTCTCCTGGAGGTCGTTGAGGCTCCGCTCGATGAGCACCTTCCCCTTGTTCATGATGCCCACATGGTCGCACACGTCCTCCAGCTCCCGCAGGTTGTGGGAGCTGACCAGCACGGTGGTGCCGTGCTCGGCGACGTCGCTCATCATGATGGACCAGACCTGGCGGCGCATCACCGGGTCCAGGCCGTCCACGGGCTCGTCGAGGATGAGGTACCTGGGCCGGCAGCACATGGTCAGCCAAAAGGCCACCTGCTTCTGCATCCCCTTGCTGAGACGGCGGATGACGGCCTTCTCGGGGATGGCGAAGACCTCCTTGAACCGTTCATACCGGGCGGTGTCGAAGGCGGGGTAGAAGCCCCGGTAGAAGCGCATCATGTCCGCCACGGTGGCGGACTGGAAGTAGTACCAGTCGTCGGGGATGGCGGCGAGGAGGGCCTTTTGGGCGGGGTTCTCGTAGACAGGCTCCCCCTCCACCAGGACCTCGCCGCTGTCGGGACGGTAGATGCCGGTGATGTGGCGGATGACGGTGGACTTGCCCGCGCCGTTGGGGCCCACCAGACCGTAGACCCCGCCGTCGGGGACGGTGATATCCGCGCCGTCCAGGGCCCGGAAGCCCTCAAAGGTCTTGACAGCGTTTTTCACTTCGATCATTGATTCAGTCCTCCCTCCACCACGGCCATGAGCTCAGCGGTGGTCACGTTGAGATAGCGGAGCTCCGCCACCAGCTCCCGAAGCTTCTCCAGCAGGGCCTCAAGGCGCAGGGCGTCCTGGTCCGCCTCGTCCTGCCGCCGTCCGGCGAAGCTCCCCTTGCCGGGGATGGAGTGGATGAAGCCGTCGGATTCCAGCTCGGTATAGGCCCGCTGGATGGTGTTGGGGTTGATGGCGAGGCTGGCGGCCATGGACCGCACGCTGGGGAGCTTCTCCCCCGGAGCGAGGGCCCCGGTGACGATCAGCTTCTTCAGGCCATTTTTGATCTGCCCGTAGATGGGCTCGGAATCCCGGTAATTGAGCGTCAGCACGCGTATTCCCTCCCTATTTTCGCAGTAACAGCGCAGTGGTGAAGATCAGCGCGAACATCCCTAGGATGCCGGTCAACAGGATGATGATGTTCATAGGACACCTCCTCTGGAAACTGTACCAGTGCAAGTAGTACACTTACTATACAGGAGCCCCCCTCGCAGTGCAAGGGAGGCTCCTATAAGAAAGTTTTAAGATTTTATAAAGACAGCTCCAGCGTCACCGGGCAGTGGTCGCTGCCCAGGACCCCGCTGAGGATGCCGGCCTCCGCGACGCTGGGGACCAGGCGCTCCGAGACGATGAAATAGTCGATGCGCCACCCGATGTTCCGCTCCCGGGCCTTGAACTGGTAGCTCCACCAGCTGTAGGCGTCCGTTCTGTCCGGGTAGAGACGCCGGAAGGAGTCGGCGAACCCGGCGGCGAGGAGCTCCGTCATCTTCCCCCGCTCCTCGTCGGAGAAGCCGGCGTTGCCCCGGTTGGACTTGGGGTTTTTCAGGTCGATCTCCTCGTGGGCCACGTTCAGGTCCCCGCAGAGGACCACCGGCTTGACCTGGTCCAGCTCCCGGAGGTAGGATCGAAAATCGTCTTCCCACTGCATCCGGTAGTCCAGACGGGCCAAATCCCGCTGGGCGTTGGGGGTGTAACAGCAGACCAGGTAGAACCCGGGGTACTCCGCCGTAATGACCCGGCCCTCGTGGCGGTGGAGGTCGTCGCCGAAGTGATAGGTGACGGAGAGGGGCTCCTCCCTCGTGAAGACGGCGGTGCCGGAATAGCCCTTTTTGTCGGCGTAGTTCCAGTACTGGTGGTAGCCGGGCAGGTCCAGCTCCACCTGTCCGGCCTGGACCTTCGTCTCCTGGAGGCAGAGGATATCCGGCGCCTCGCCCTGGAAGAAGTCCAAAAAGCCCTTTTGCAGGCACGCCCGCAGGCCGTTGACGTTCCATGAGATCAGTTTCATCTGTGCGTCCCCCTGTGTTGGTTTTTTCAAGTCAGTATAGCATAGTTTTCGGGGGAGGGCAAGGGGTCTTACAGCTCGATGAGGTCATGGGTCACGCGGATGAGGTTCTCCACGCCGCCCTCCCGGATGATGACCTGGTCCTCAATGCGCACCCCGCCCCAGCCGGGTATGTAGAGGCCGGGCTCGATGGTGGTGACCACGTTCTCCGTATACACATCCTCCGCGCCCTTGCGGATGAAGGGGACCTCGTGGACGAAGAGCCCGACGCCGTGGCCGATGCCGCCGTAATGGCAGGGGAAGTACTCGGTGTCCTTGATGGCCTGGATGGACGCCTCGTAGACGTCGCCGCACTTCGCCCCTGCTTTCATCACGGCCAGGGAGTCCTCCAGCATCCGCTGCTCCAGGCCGTAGACCTCCTTCTGACGGCTGTTGGCCTTACCGGCTACCACGGTGCGGGTCATGTCGCTCATGTAGCCGTTGAACTGACAGCCGTAGTCCATGAGGACGAAGTCGCCGTACTGGATGGCCCGGTCGGAGGGGATGCCGTGGAGCAGGCTGGTGTTGGGCCCGGAGATGAGGATATTGCCGTAGGGCTGGGTGTCCGCGCCCTCGAAGACCATGTAGGAGGACAGCTTCGCCGCCAGCTCCTTCTCCGTGACGCCCACCCGGATATCCTCCAGGATGCGGTAGAAGGCCCGGCAGGAGATCTCACAGGCGGCGCGCAGATACTCGATCTCCTGGGGCGTCTTCACGCTGCGGAGCGCCTCGATCACGCCCTCCGCGGGGACCAGCTCCGCGTCCGCCGCCGCCTGGAGGGCCCGGTATTCGTTGAAGCTCAGCGCGTCCGCCTCGAAGGCTACGCTGTGGAGCTTCTGCTCCTTCAGGATCTGCGCCACGGCCTTCGCCACACTGCCCCCGGCGGCGCGCCAGTCGACTACGGTGAAGTCCGGCGCTTCGATCCCCGCCTGCTCGGTATAGCGCGGGTCCGTGATCAAAAAGCCGCCCTCCCGGGTCATGAGCACGTAGGAATCCGCGCCCTTGAAGCCGCTTGCCCAGCGGACATTGGGCCCCTTCTTGAGAAAGATCGCCTCCGCGGCGCCCTCGCCGAACCACGGCAGGAGCCGTTCATTGTACATAATTTGTGTGCCCCCTCATTCTTTTTGTATATGGGCCCCTCGGGTCTCCCGGGATGTCTCCGGCGGGGCCCCGGGGCCTCTGTGCCGCATTATAACACAGCGCCCGCCCAAAATCCACAGTTCTTTTTCTCTTGCGGCCGGCTTTCTATGTAGGCGGGCGCACCCCTGTGCGCCCGGCCCTCACCGCTCGTAGGGCGAGAGCTCCAGCCGGATAAAATACCCCTGGTCATGGTCGCAGACGGGGCATTTGCCCGGAGCCTTGGTGCCGTAGAGCACATGGCCGCAGTTGAGGCACATCCACCCCGTCTCCACACTGCTGACGAAGAGCTTGTCCTCCGCCATCAGCTTGGCGAAGCGCTCGAAGCGCTGGGCGTGGACCTTCTCGATGTCGGCGATCTGCCGGAAATGCCGGGCC
>CAJUOA010000096.1 GCA_910587785.1 uncultured Oscillospiraceae bacterium
GAACCCGCATCCCCAGCTTGGAAGGCTGGTGCCCTGGCCATTGTGCTACACCCGCATGGTGGGAGCACAAAAGCCCGCTCCGCCACCGCAAATCTCAGCTAAGAAATCATAGCACGTCAAGCTCCGTTTGTCAAGCGCTTTTCGCAATTTTCTCTGAAAATCTATTTTCAACGGCGGGGCCTGTCCTATCGCGCAACCCGGTGCAGGGGCGGATATCATCCGCCCCTGCACCGGGTTGCGCGGAAAAGTTCCTGCGGGAGGCCCGCCCTGCTACTCTATGACCGGACTCTGGGATGATTTTTGGGTGCTCGCCGCCCGCATGGTCATGGTCAGGTCCAGATACTCCCCGCTTCGGTAGACGCGGACCTCCACCTTGTCGCCCACGAAGAGGCTGCGGCGGATGACATAGATCTGCTCGGCGCTGGTGATGGGCTCCCCGGCGAAGGAGACGATGTAGTCCTCGGGCAGGATGCCCGCCCGGTCGCCGCTCCCGCCGGGCGTGACATCGTCGACCAGCACCACGCCCACCGTGCCGTCCGGCAGATCCCGGGGCCTGCGGGTGATGGTGATCCCCAGCACCGGCTGGGGGCGAAGCTCCCCCAGCTCAATGAGCTCGTTGACCCATCGCTCGGCGAGGCTGGAGGGGATGGCGAAGCCCAGGCCTTCGATGGTGTCCTCCTCGCTCATCATCTTGATGGTGTTTACCCCCACCACCTGTCCGTACTTGTTGATGAGGGGGCCGCCGGAGTTGCCGGAGTTGAGGGCCACGTTGGTCTGGATGAGGGTCATGTTCACTCCGTCTACGTTCACGTCCCGGTTGATGGCGGAGACGATGCCGTTGGTGAAGGTGTTGAGCAGCTCCGTGCCCAGGGGGTTGCCGATGGCGTACACCGGGTCCCCCACCAAGAGGTCGTCGCTGACGCCGAACTCCGCCGCGGGCAGATCCCACGCCTCGATCTTCAGCACCGCAAGGTCCGTGTCCTCGTCACAGCCCACCAGCCGGGCGGGATAGCGGTCCACAGAGCCGTAATCCCCGCTGACCCACACCTCGCAGGACCGGCATCCGGCGATGACGTGGGCGTTGGTGAGGAGGTAGCCGTCGGCGCTGAGGATCACCCCGGTGCCCACGCTGGCGTACTGCCCCTGCTTCCCCAGCACCGTGACCACGGAGGGGTTCACCTTGTCGAACACCTCCCCCGGGGAGAGGACCTGGAGGTCCCCTGCGGAGTGCAGGGCGAGCCGGGTCTCGCCCCCCACCGGGTAGCGGGCGATGGTGGTCTCCGGCAGGGGCTTCCCGCCGGGGTCCTCCCGGTCGTAGTAGAAGAAGTCCTCCGACGGGGGCAGGTACCCCCCGCCGGAGTCCGGAGAGGCGTTCCCCGGCAGGGCCCAGCCGTAGTCCCCCACGTACCAGATGCCCAGCCCCAGGCACACCAGCGCCGCCAGCAGGGACACCCCCACAAAGAGCTTGGTGCCCCAGCCGCCCTTTTTCCGCCTCTCCGGCGGGTCGATGGCGCTGCGCCAAGGGGCGGAGCAGCCGTCCGCGCCGTCGAAGGGGTCCTCCGCGCGGTCCGCCGGGACGGTCTCCGGGGCGCGCATGCGCGCCGGGAGGTCCCGCGCAAGGCGCAGCACCACCTCCTCCGCCTGTTCCTCCGGACGGTAGGTGAAGACGATCTCTTTTTGCTGGTCCATAGGCTCCCTCCCTTTTTGCGGCTTTTGCGGTACCCAGGCCGGTTTTCACGGCCTGAAACGGCGCGTTCGATATTCATTGATAAGAAGGATATCCTGCCGGTCCTTTTCCCGGCCAAGCGTTTCCTTCATCCGTATCAGTCCATCCAGGGAGACCACCGGCAGTCCCTCAAGCAAAACGACCCGATCCTCCAACCAGTTTTCAAACAGCTCGACCGTCTCCGAAAAAACGATTCTCCTGCTCCCGTCATGGAGGATTTCTGCGGAATATCCCTCCTTTTCCAGCTTATCAGCCATTTGGGAGGTACATCCCAGATCGATGTCCCGCGTCCGGTCCCTGATCCCATATAAAACCATAGCCGCACCTGACGTTACCCAGTATTCCCCGCTGTCAAATGCCGCTTCCTTCAATAAATGGATGATTTCCAGCTTATCCAACACAGCTCTCCTCGATTTTCCCGTACAAACTTCACTGCTGCCTGCCGGTCACACCGTCTTGGTCAGCCCCTGCTCCTCCGCCAATTTGATGGAGAAGGAAAAAGTGGTCACGCCGTCCTCACTGGCGGCGGTGATCTTCTCGTGGTGCTGCTCCAGGATGGTGCGCACGATGTAGAGCCCCAGCCCTACGCCGTCCTTGTCCTCACTGCGGGACTTGTCGCTCTTGTGGAAGCGCTCGAAGAGGAGGGGGAGCTCCTCCGCCGCGATGGTCTCCCCGGCGTTGCGCACGGTGACCACCGCCTTCTCCCCCTGCCGGGCGAGGCCCAGGAAGAGGGTGCTCCCCCGGGAGGCGAATTTCGCCGCGTTCTCCAGCAGGTTGTAGACCACCTGTGTAATAAGGTCGTTGTCCCCCAGCACCATCACCGGGTCCTCGGGGATCTCCACGTCCACGTCCAGGCCCCGGCTGGTGATCTTTTTCTCCATGCTCACCAGCACCCGCCGCATGGATTCCGAGAGGTCGAAGGGCCGGGCCATGCGCATAGGGTCAATGCTCTGGAGCTGACTGACATCCAGCATCCGCCGGACCAGGCGGCTCAGGCGGCGGCTCTCGTCGGAGATGATGCACAGGTACCGCCGCTCCTCCTCGGGGGAGATGACCCCGTCCAGGATGCCGTCGGCGTACCCGGCGATGGAGGTCATGGGGGTCTTGAGCTCGTGGGAGATGTTGGCAATAAACTCCCGGCGCTGCTGCTCGGTCTTTTGCAGGGAGTCGGCCATGGCGTTGAAGGCGGCGGTCAGCTCCCCCACCTCGTCGTCCCGGCCGGTGTCGTGGACCCGGGCGTCGAAGTTGCCCTCGGCGAACTTCCGGGCCGCGTCGGCCATGTCCTTGAGGGGCTTGGTCTGCTGCATGGTGGTGGTGGCCGTGGCCACGAAGGCGATGAGGAGCACGGTGATGGCCGTCATGCCGAAGATGCCCATAAAGGTGCGCCACATCTCGGTCATGGCGTTGGGCTCCGCCACGGCCAGGACCGGGCCCACCGCCGTGCCGTCCCGGGCGCTCCGGGCGGGCACCGCCACCACGAACCGGGGCTTCTCATAGAGCCCCAGGGTGCTGGTTCCGGCGTAGACCTCGTCTTTCGCCAGTTTCTCCCCCATGGCGCCGGGCAACGTCAGGTCCGCGCCGCCGATGCTGACGTCGGTGCTGATGAACGCCCCTTGACTGGGGATCCAGATGAGAAAATCCGTGTCGCTCATCTGCTTGGCCACGTTGACGATTTCCCGCAGGTCCTCGCTCCAGAGGCCCAGCATCACCCCGGGCTTGTTGTAGGCGCTCACCGCCATCTGGGCGATGATCTCCGCCTTGTCCTTCAGGTCCCCACGCTTCTCGGTCATGATATAGCTGTAGGTCAGCGAGAAGAAGGAGGCCCCCAGCAATACCAGCGTCAGGGCCACCATTCCGGCTGTCACTGTAAACTGCCGCCAATAGATGCCTTTAAATCTGCTCAATGGGGTGCCTCCTTTTTAGATAGCGGTAACGCTGCACAGGGGCTCCGCCGTTATTTCCCCGGCCCCGTCACCTCGAACTTGTATCCCACGCCCCACACCGTTTTGAGGGCCCACTGCTCGGAGACGTCCTCCACCTTCTCCCGCAGGCGCTTGATATGGACGTCCACGGTGCGGCTGTCGCCGAAGTAGTCGAAGCCCCACACCTCGTCCAGGAGCTGGTTGCGGGTGTAGACCCGGTTGGGGGTGGAGGCCAGGTGGTACAGGAGCTCCAGCTCCTTGGGGGGCGTATCCACCTTTTTGCCGTCCACGGTCAGCTCGTAGGAGTCCAGGTTGATCTCCAGCTTGTCGAACACCAGGCGCTTGCGGGTGTCCTCCGGGATCTCCGTGCGCCGGAGGACGGCGTTGATGCGGGCGATGAGCTCCTTCATCTCAAAGGGCTTGACAATGTAGTCATCCGCCCCCATCTCCAGGCCCTGGATGCGGTCAAAGACCTCGCTTTTAGCGGTAATCATGATAATTGGGGTGCGGCTGGTCTCCCGGATTTTTCCGCAGACCGCCCAGCCGTCCATCACCGGGAGCATGATGTCCAGCAGGACCATGTCCGGCTGCCAGGAGCGGAACGTCTCCACCGCCGCGCCGCCGTCGAAGACGGCCTGAATCTCGAAGCCCTCCTTTTCCAGGTACATCTGGATCAGGTTTGAAATATTGTGGTCATCCTCCACCACTAAGATCTTTCTCGCCATATGCACCTCCGCCCCCGGCTGCGGGGGACCTTCCTCTCTGTCTGCGTCCCGCGGGGCGGGACGGTCAATGATACAAAATTATACCCCACTGGGGGAAGATTGCTTGAACTTTCTGTAAATTACGCCGTGAGACGCCACGCGCACACCCGGTATTGGCCCTCCTCCAGGCCCTCCAGCAGGGCCTCCAGCCCTCCAAGGCAGGCCCCGTCCTCCCCCAGGTACACCGCCAAGTCCTCCCGGTGCTGTCCGATGGTCCGCAGCAGGCTCTCCGCCCGGCCGGCGGAGCTGAGGGCCTGCTCCCGCCGGTCCAGCCCGGCGGAGACGGGGACGCACCCCGCGTCCTCCAGCAGAGGGCCGATGTCCACACCTCCCTCGTACCACACCAGCTCCAGGGGACAGCAGGCGGCCTGCCAGAGGAGCTCCCCGGCCCGGCGCAGTTCCCAGGCCAGGTCCTCCTCCGTCTCCCCCCGGGCCCGGAGGACCACGCCGTGGCCCAGGGCCGTGAGGCCCCGGAGAAGGTCGGCGTCCTCCATCTGCTCCAGCGTCAGCAGGAACGTCCCCTGGGCGTCCCCCAGCAGCTCCATGGCCCTGCGGGTGTCCACCCCGGACCGGCTGGAGAGGAGGAGATAGATCTTCTGCCCCTCCGCCGCCTGCACCGGGGGCGGGGGCTCCGGGGTCTGGGGAGCGGAGGGGCCCTCCGGAGGGGACTCCGTACTGCGCAGGTAATCGGCGTAGAGCCCCGCCATCTGCCAGGAGGCAGCGTCGATGAAGCCCACGTCGTCCAGGATGGCGCTCTCGCTCTTGACCCGGACGAGGGGGACGGTCTTGGTCTGGTTGTAGCTCCAGTCCAGGCCGAAGTACCCGCACACCAGGGGCAGGGGGAAAAATACGATGCCTCCCCGCTCAATGGCGTGGCCGCTGTAGATGCGCCCCTGCTTGTCGGAGGCGGTCTGCTTCTCCAGGTCGAAGCGCAGGTCGATCTTGGTGGTGTAGAGCATCGCAAGGCCCATGTGGTCGTTTCGCACGTAGCTGACCCCCAGGTCCCCGCCCTCGAAGAGGGTGCTGGGCACGTACAGCACGCCCTCGGACCGGAAGGGCATCGTCTCGTCCCTGAGCTCCAGCACCCGGTCGTTGACGGCGGTGAAGTAGACGTCCGCCCCCGCCGCCCGGCCCGGCCGGGAGGACAGGAGCATCACCAGCGCCAGAAACAGCGCCGGCCACCCCGCTTTTCGTCCCCGTTTACCCATGACGGCCTCCCTTCCGCCCCTGGGGCGGTTTTTGCTTATTATACGATACTTGCCGCCCGCTGTCAATGTCCTGCCGCAAGCGCGGAGCGCCCCCGCCCATCCACCGGGCGGGAGCGCTCCTTGTATGAAGAGAAGAGAGGGTTTCGTTAGAACAGGTACAGCTCTGTGATGCTCATGACGATGACGAACGCCGCCGCCAGGAGCAGCACGATCCCCGGTATCCGCAGATACCACTCGTAGTGGGCCGGCACGTCCCGCCGCCCGTCGGGGCCCCGCTGGTGCAGCGCCCACCACAGCGGACGGCTGAACCCCGTCAGCAGCGTGCCGCCGATCAGGCAGAGCATCCCCAGCAGTAAAATCAAATCCATTCGGTCCATAAGCCGCTCCTTTCTTGGCAGTTACATGGTTTCAGGCGTCCCTTCTTTTCTTCTTTGTGTACAAAGAAGAAAAGAAGCAAAAGAAGAAAAACTTTTTGTCCGCGAAGCTCCGCTTCGCTTACGGATTTTCCTCCCTGCGGCGCACCCGGTTCAGGCACCAGCACGCCGCCAGGGTGACGGCCAGCACAGCGGCCATCCAGGGCTTCAGTTTCATAAGGTCCACACTCCTTTTTTCTGCAAAGCGGCCTCAGGACCGCTCCACGATCTTATAGTACGTCCGGGCGGTGAGTAAATACACCACGCCGTAGGCCAGGAAGAACACCAGCACCGTCCCCGCCGTGCAGAGAGCCGTGAGGCGGGTATTGTTGAGGGAGAACAGGGTCAGGAGCTTCTCTACCATGTTGAAGTCGAACACGATATGCACGCTCGCCACCGCGATGGGCAGGAAGAACACCATCAAAATCTGGCTGTGGATGCTCCGCTTCACCTCGCCCCGGCTCAGGCCCACCTTCTGCATGATCTCAAAGCGCTCCTTGTCCTCGTAGCCCTCGGAAATCTGCTTGTAGTAGATGATGAGCACCGTGGCAAGGATGAAGATGAAGCCCAGGAAGATCCCCAGGAACAGGAAGCCCCCCGCCAGGCCGTAGGTCTCCGCCGCGCCCTCGCTGCGCAGATCCCAGCGGCTGGAGTACCAGCTCCCCGTGCCGTCGTAGAAGCTGTCGTCTTCCACGGCCTCCTCGTAGCGCGCCTCCAGGGTCTCCAGCATCGCTTCGTCGCAGTCCACGTCCAGGTGGGCGTACCAGAGCATATTGCTCCTGCTGACCCCGTACGCCTCCGCCTGGAGCTCCCAGAGCTCACTGACCGTCTCCTCGTCCGGCACCACCACCGTCACCATCTGGGCGATCATGGGGCTGGAGGTGGGGTCCTCCCGCAGTTTTTTGACCACGGAGAAGGTGCTCTGCCCCAGCTCCCGGCCCTCGTGCGCCACCGTCCAGCGGATGGTCAGCGTGTCCCCTGCCGCGCCGTAGACGGCGGCCTCGCCCGGTTTGAGGCCCAGGGCCTCGCCGGTCAGGGCGGTGTAGTCCGCCTCGGAGAGCACGGTCATGGACACGACGCTCCCCACCGTGCCGTCGGAGAAGCGGTCCGTGGTGTAGGTGCCGTCCGCGCGCAGTCCCGCGCCGAAGCCCAGCTCCCGGTTGGTCCACGCCTTTGTGACCGTGACCCCCTGGCTCTCCACAAACCCCTTCTGGAGCGAGAGCATGGCCTCCGGGTCAAAGGGGTCCTCGGGGTCCTCGGGGTCCGGGACGTAATAGACCTTGACGTTGATGTCCCCGGGGTACTGCTGGCGGATAATGTCCTCTGTCCCCAGGTACAGCGAGAGGGTGCCGGAGAGCATCACCATCACCATGGTACACAAAATGCAGATGTTGGCCAGGCCCACCGCGTTCTGCTTCATCCGGTAGAGCATCCCGCTCACGCCGATGAAGTGGCTGGTCTTGTAGTAGAAGCTCTTGTTTGCCCGCAGGGCCTTCAGGATAAAGACGCTCACCGCGGTGAAGAGGCAGTAGGTGCCGATGATGACCAGAAACACGGCCACGAAATACCACATGATGGCCTCCACGCCGGTCTTGGTCTTCACGGCGATATAGTACCCCGCCCCCAGGGTGCCCACACCCAGGAGGGTGAGGAGCCACCGGGTCCTGGGCTCCCGTTCGCCCACGTTCCCGCTCCGCAGGAGCTCGATAGGGTTGGCCACCCGCACCCGGTTCAGGTTCACCAGCAGGGCCGCCCCCAGCAGGAGCGCAAAGAGAAGGGCCGTCTGAGCCATGCCGTCCCAGGAGATGTAGAACCCCAGCGGCACCGGCATCCCCAGCATCTGGTGGATCACCAGCGTCACCAGCTTGTGCAGGAGCAGTCCCACGGCAATGCCGCCGCCGATGCCCAGCACGCCGATATACACCGTCTCCACCGCCAGCACCAGGGCGATGTGGCTCTTGCCCATGCCCAGGATGTTGTAGAGGCCCAGCTCCTTTTTCCGCTGCTTCATGAGGAAGCCGTTAATGTAGAACACGAAGATGGCGGAGAAGAGGAACGCGATGAACATGCCGATGTCCATGAAGGTCTTCACGTACATATACCCGTTGGGGCGGCCGGGGGTGAGGTTTTCCGTGCCCGGATCCTTGACCAGGGCGGTCATGATATAGAGCGCCGCCACGTCCCCCAGAAGCGCCAGGATATAGGGGAGGTAGAACTTCCGGTTATTGCGGACGCTCTGCATGGCGAGGGCGGGGTACAGACTTGCGTTACGCATCCTCCTCACCTCCCGCGGCCAGCAGGGTCAGGGTGTCGGAGATCTTCTGGTACATCTCCTCTGCGGAGCTCACGCCCCTGTAGATCTGGTGGAACACCTCGCCGTCCCGGATGAACAATACCCGCTTGGCGTGGCTTGCGGTCTTGGTGGAGTGGGTGACCATGAGGATGGTCTGCCCCTCGGCGTTCACCTGGTCGAAGAGGGAGAGGAGGCTGTCGGTAGCCTTGCTGTCCAGAGCGCCGGTGGGCTCGTCGGCCAGGACGATCCGGGGCTCGGTGATGAGGGCCCGGGCCACGGCCACCCGCTGCTTCTGCCCGCCGGAGATCTCATAGGGGTACTTCTTCAAAAGCGCCTCAATGCCCAGCCGCGCCGCCAGGGGCTTGAGCCGCTTGACCATCTCCGGGTATTTCCGCCCCGCCAGCACCAGGGGCAATAGGATGTTGTCCTGGACGGAGAAGGTGTCCAGGAGGTTGAAGTCCTGAAACACGAACCCCAGATGGTCCCGGCGGAAGGCGGCAATCTCCCGCTCCCGGATGGTGACGATGTTCTTGCCGTCTAAGAGCACCTCGCCGCTGGTGGGTTTGTCCAGGGCCGCGAGGATGTTCAGCAGGGTGGTCTTGCCGCTTCCGCTCTCGCCCATGATGGCCACGTACTCGCCGGGCTCCACCGCGAAGTTCACGCTGGTCAGAGCCTGGACCTGCTGTCCGCCGAAGCGGGTGGTATATACTTTTTTCAGATCGCTGACTTGCAGGACCGCCATTGTTTTTTCCTCCTTGGCTTTGTTTGCAGGGCTATTATACCGCGTTTTCCCCCGCCGTTCCATCGCTTTGGCTTACAAAATGGGCGGGAACCTTACATAGGTGTAAGATTGGGGTTGCATTTTGGCCGTCCGAATGATATAATAAAATTAACAAGCGGCGCTCTGCCGCGACAGGAGGAGCACACTATGAAAAAAGAGATTAACGCCTTCGACTACGCCAAGGAGATCGTAAGCTCCATTGGAAAGGGCATCCTGCTGACCACCAAAAGCGGAGAGAAGGTCAACACCATGACCATCGGCTGGGGCACTCTGGGGGTAGAGTGGGGTAAACCCATCTTCATCGCCTTCGTCCGGGAGGGCCGGTTCACCCGCCAGATGCTGGACGAGAGCATGGAGTTCACCGTCAACGTCCCCCTGGGGAAGGTGGACCGGAACATCCTGGGCTGCTGCGGCACCAAGTCGGGCAGGGACACGGACAAGGTCAAGGACCTGGGCCTCACCCTGGAGGCGTCCGAGCTGGTGGGGGCCCCGGGCATCAGGGAGCTCCCGCTGACCCTGGAGTGCAAGGTCATCTACCGCCAGCTCCAGGACCGCAGCGCCATCCCCGAGGACATCCGGGTCCGGAACTACCCCGAGGACGCGGACAGCTCCGCCCCCGGGGCCAACCGGGACTACCACATCGCCTACTATGGGGAGATCGTCAAGGCGTATATCATCGAGTGACGCAAAAAGGCCCGCCGTCGTCTGACAGCGGGCCGTTCTATGTCCTTCAGGGCTCAGGGCGTCACTTCCTCCGTGGCGGGCTGACCGTTCCAGAGGCGTCCACTGCACAAATGGTACTCCCAGCGCTCCGAGCCGTCGGCTAAGATGTAGTGGATGGCGTAGACCTCCCCCTCCTGAGGGGTCATGGGGTAGTTGCTGTAGGGCAGGACGTTCCCTGTAGCGGTCCAGGACGAGAGGTCCTCACAGGCCCCCTCCAGACGCCAGAACGCCCGGGACTTGTATGCCGGGAGCAGGGCGGAGAGGTCATACTCTCCATAATAGTCCGCCGGGTAGGTCTTGCCGTTCACCTCCAGCTCTCCGGTCTCCAGGGGACCTTGCAGGAGGGTGAGGTTTTCCGCAGAAACCTGCCCGCCGTACCGCGCCCGAAGCTTTTCTGTCAAAGTATCCCCCCCGGCGATGTGGGCCGTGCCGCAGACGGCCATGACGCTCTCCCCGTCCAGGGCGTCAAAGGCGCGGACGAAGTTCTCATACATCCGCTCCTCCCGGTAGGCGTCCCCCCGTCCGGCGTAGTAGTCCTTCCCCTGCCGGATGTTCTGGACAGTCAGACGGTAGTCCTCGGACTTCTGCGCCCCCTCCGCCTCCAGCGCGGCCTGGTACTCCGCGCCCAGCGTTTCGTACTGGTGGCCCACGTCAAAGCCGTGGAAAACCGTCTCCGGGCACCGGGCCTTGAGCTGCCGGTAAAACTCCCGTACACAGGGCGCCCCGGCGGCGGTGCCCTCCAGGGCCTGGAAGAGGTGGTCCAGAAGGGCGTCGTCCTCCGCCTCCATCCACCGGTTGAGGAGCTGGGCCTCATAATAGGCCAGCTCAACGAAGAGGTGGCGCTCCCCCTCGCCGTAATGGGTCCGCCACAGCTCCAGCTCCCGGTCCAGAAGGTCCTGCTGTCCGTGGGTTTCACCGTAGAGGCGGATATTGCCCGCGGAGGGGGAAGTCTCCGGCTCCGGCCCGGCGCAGGCGCACAGAACCAGCGCGGCGGTGAGAAGCCACGCCGCCAAACGGTATCTCTTACTCATACTTCCTCCCCACAACATAGATTGGAACAAACAGTCCGCCCAGGATGGAGGTCATCCCAGTGATAAAGGTAATGACGAACACCGCCTCCGGCGCGGCGCGCTGTAACTGCCACACCAGGACGAAAAGCGGCACCCACCCGGCCATGACGGCACAGCTCCAGGTCCGCACGGCGTCCACGATATGGGGCCAGTTGCGGTTGTTGAAGTATACACCGGGGACGTTCATCCGCAGCACCCCGTCGGAGTAGAAGTTCACCCGGTACTGGTCATAGAAGGGGGGAAGCTTCTCCTTGCAGAAGAAGACGAAGTAGGACCCGAAAGCCGCGCCGAAAAACGGCGTCAGCCACAGCATCACCGTCTCGTCGGCGAAGAGGGGGACCGCATTGCGTAACAGGAACACCTCCAGGGCAAAGGCCAGCAGGGCCAGGACGTACCGCCTGCCCCAGGTCCGGCGGTGCTCCCGCTGGATGGTGCGCTCCTCCTCCGTCAGATGGAGGGCGCTGGAGAGGAGGGCGTCCACGTCCCGGACGGCCATGGGCTCCTCCGGCTGGATGCGCCGTCCGCTGAGGAGCTCGGTGATGGACACGCCGAAGAGCTCCGCCAGGGGCTGGAGCAGGGCGATGTCCGGCAGGCTCAGTCCCCGCTCCCACTTGCTCACCGCCTTGTCGGATATGTATAACCGCTCGGCCAAGTCCTTCTGGGTCATGCCCCGCTCCCGCCGCAGCTGGGACAGAAACGTGCCGAATTGTTCCTTGTCGATCTCGTACATAGCAGGCACCTCCTTGCCCGTCAGGGTACTATGCTGCCTCCGCTTTGTCAACCGACTGACAGTAGAGTTCTGATTTTCCAAGGGGATTGGGGGAATCGTCAGGATGCCGCCAATGGTGTGACTACACCCATGCTCAATGAGTTTACTGAGAAAAGCGTTGTCCATGAGGGCAGCGGGCGGAGGAAACAGAAAGCCGCACAGCCCCCCGAAGCCCCAGCAGCGGAGTTAGCGCAGCAGAAAACGCTGGGGACAATAATAGTCCGTGGCGTTTTCGCTATTACTGCCGTTCCAGCAAATCCATATATTTCTGCTGGGATGGGCGTGGAGGACGTGGCTGTGGCCTCCCGCATCTACCGCCTGGCAAAGGAGCGGGGCGTAGGCACGCCCCTGTGCTTCTGGGAGGACTGACGGCCCCCGGGCTGCTTTTTGCAGATCTGGCGGGCCGGAAAACAGGTGCGCAGCCGTCACGGCACCATCGAAAGAAAAGAGCCTGCGCTCACCGATGAAGTGAGCGCAGGCCCTTTTATGCTGGCAAACGGGGTATCTCTTAATACATACCGCCCATATCCCCGCCGGCGGGAGCCGCAGGCGCGGGAGGCTCGGGCTTGTCGGCCACAAGGGACTCGGTGGTCAGGACCATGGCGGCCACGGAGGCGGCGTTCTCCAGGGCGGAGCGGGTGACCTTGGCGGGGTCCACGATGCCGGTAGCGATCATGTCCACGTAGGTCTCGTTGTAGGCGTCGAAGCCCATGCCCTTGCCGGCCTTCTTCACGTTCTCCAGGACCACGGAGCCGTCCAGGCCGGCGTTGGCGGCGATCTGACGGGTGGGGGCCTCCAGAGCCTTGGCGATGATGCGCACGCCGGTCTTCTCGTCGCCCTCGACGGTGTTCAGCAGGGCCTCCACAGCGGGGATGGCGTTGACGAACACGGTGCCGCCGCCGGAAACGATGCCCTCCTCGACAGCCGCCTTGGTGGCGTTGAGGGCGTCCTCGATGCGCA
>CAJUOA010000097.1 GCA_910587785.1 uncultured Oscillospiraceae bacterium
ATTTCATGCCCCTATTTTACCACTGCACCTTATTTTCGCAAGATGTCTAATAAAAGGGCACCGTGTGAGAAGCGGACCAGAATAGCACATGCTATGATAGTGCCATCAAACACAGGAGGTGCCATATGCACGCATGGGAAACAATCGAACGCTCTTTAGACTTTATTGAGGAGCATCTGGAGGAAGAGATCAAGATAGAGGCGCTGGCCGATACAGCCGCCCTATCGCCGTTCTACTTTCAGCGTCTGTTCAAACGCCTGGTACACAAGCCGATTCAGGAGTATATCAAGCTCCGTCGGCTGGCCAGAGCGTCTGACGCATTGCGGGATACTGAGCGAAGGATCCTCGATGTGGCCATAGACTACGGCTTTTCCAGCCACGCCAATTTTACACGGGCCTTCAAAGACGCCTACGCAATTACCCCGGAAGAGTATCGCAGGACGCTCCCTATGCTCAACACGTTTGACCGTCCAGAGGTCTCTGCGAACTATGTGCTGATCGGTGAGGGTGTCCCACTGGTGGTGGGCGATATCGTCCTGGAGATTGAACGGAAGACCCTGACTGCTCCGGAAGCCTATATCGGTTTTGAGACCGCAGTCAGCATTGCCGCGCAGACGCCCGTCGGCGAGAGCACCGGCGTGGACATCCCCGGCCAGCTCTGGCGCCGCTACCATGCCGAGCGGGCCTCCATCGCTTCGGGCGTCCATACCGGCGCGGAACTGGGGATGTCTCATTCCGCGGATCCCAAACTGGGAACCTTCCAGTACTTTGCGGGCGGACTGTTGGAAAGTGATCCGTCCTCATTCACAGACGGTATGATTAAGCGGGAGCTGCCCGTCGGCGAGTATGTCGTCTGCAAAGTGGAGGCAGAAAACTTCGAGGCATTGGTGACCGTTGTATTGAACCAGGCCAGCCGGTACCTCTTTGGAACATGGCTGCCCCAGCACAATCTCATAACGGCGCCGTTCTCGGCTGAAAAGTATTATCGGGATGCGGAAGGCGCAGCTTATATGGAATTGTGGGTCATGCCTATACCCATGTCTGCTACAGACAATGCTGCACCTGTGTAACCAATTGTCCAAGGGAAAAACAACCGTGCCTATACGCTCCACTTATTACGAGTGTACAGGCACGGTTGTATAATTTTAGCGTACCCGCGTCGTGCCCCTGAGCAGCAGCCGCGGCAGCGCGGTATAGGTCTGTACCAGCATAGCCGGGTCCCGGATCTTCTTCAGCAGCAGGTTCCCGGCGTGGACCCCCAGACTGAACAGGTCGATGTCTATGATCGTGGGCTGGGGAGACACCATAAGCGAGTATGGATGATCGTCAAAGGCGATCATCGACACCTGCCCTGGGATGTCCAGGCCCCTGGACTGTATGGCCCGCATGGTGCCCACCGCCATCAGGCTGTTGGTGCAGATGATACCGTCCGGCGGGACCGGCAGTTCCAGAAGGGTCGCCGCTGACTGGAATATCGCCTCCACGTCAGGCGGATTGTAGGTGATATACTCTTCCTTTGCCTCCAGACCCCGCCGCTCCATGGCTGTTCGGAACCCCCGCAGCCGGTCCATGAAGATGCGGTCCTCCTCCCTGCCGCCCATAAATGCCAGGGTACGGCAGCCGGTGGATACCAGATGCTCCACAGCGAGGTTGGCGGAGAGGGTGTTGTTGGCGTCGATCCAGGACAGGATGGTATCAAATTGAGGTTCCCCAATACAGATCTGCGGAAAGTCATGCTTCAGCAGCAGCCGTTCCATCCGGGCCGTGACAAAGGCGCTGCTGACAATGATCCCGTCCGCCACCCGGCTGAGGATGGCTTCTTCCAGAGCGGCCTCCGGCTTTTTCCCGCACGAGTCCAGGTTCAGCAGGGACAGCCGGTAACCCTTTCGGCTCAGTTCGTGGCTGACACCGCAGATGATATCAAACATATGCGGGTTTTCATAGGGCAGGCCCTTGTAAAACCGGTCTGCGTACAACACATTCTTACTGGTGCGTCGGGCCAGGTTGGCCGCCGAGGCGTTAGGGGTATAATGGAGCTGCTCCATCACCTGCAGCACTTTCTTCCGGGTTTCGGGGGACACATGGGCCTTGTTGTTGATCACCTTGCTGACCGTGGCGATGGACACGCCCGCTTCCCGGGCGATATCATGGATGGTAGCTGCCATAGCACGCCTCCGTTCTTAGTAAAACGCTTTCGGCATTTGTTGAGATAGACGAAGGGTATTCCATTGACACTTTGATTTATATAATGCTATACTCACCTTAGATTTTACAAGAACTTGCCGAAAATTGCAAGTATATTGTTTGATCTGTGAAAACTGCCTTCTCCCTATGGGCAGGAGGAAATGAGAAAGCGTTTTATTAGAAAGGAGATCTGCAATGAAAAAGGTTACTGCTCTCTTGCTTGCCTTGGCACTGTGCTTTGCTGTGCTGGCCGGGTGCTCCCAGTCCGATCCCCAGGATTCCGGCGCCCCCTCCTCCAATCCCTCGCAAAGCAACAATCCTCCGACCGCGCCTGTCACAATCACCATCTGGCATGACGGGGACGAGGGGATCATGCAGACCATCGCCGACCAGGTCAACGCCCAGCTGGCGGCCGACCAGATTACGGTGGTCTTCGAGAAAAAGACCGATATGCCCAACCAGCTCAAGCTGTACGGCAGCGATGCTGTCAACGCCCCGGATATGTACTTCTACGCCCACGATGTGCTTGGCAGCTTCGTGGCCATGGACATTCTGGCACCCCTGTCCGATGTGGTGGATACCGGCATCCTTGCCGATCACCTGTCCATGACGGTGGAGGCCGGGCAAATTGGCGGCACGCAGTATCTCCTCCCGGTGTACTTTGAGACGCTGGTATTCCTTTATAACAAGGCCCTGTGGGAGGGGGATATCCCCGACACCACCGAGGCGCTGTACGACTACATGGTGGCCCATACCGACACCGCTGCCGGGACCTATGCCGTGGTCAACCAGCACACCAACGCCTACAACGTGTCCCCCTTCATCAACGGCTTTGGCGGGTATATCATTGACGAGACCGCCAAGCCCGGCCTGAACGATCCGAAGACCATTGAGGCGGCTACCTATAACCAGAAGTTCGGTGCGCTCCAGGCGGACGGCGATTATAATACCGTCACCACCCTGTTCAATGAGGGCAAGGCTGCGGCCATTATCGGCGGGCCCTGGCTGGTGTCCGGCATTGAGGCTGCAGGCATCGACTATGGCATCGCCTCCCTGTCCGACATCAAGCTGCCTAACGGCAACGGCCTGGCACCCTTCTCCGGCATCCAGGGTGCTGGCGTGCTGAAGGTGGCGCTGGCGGAAAAGAAGGACGCCCTGGCCAAGGTGCTCACCGCCATGGCCTCCCCGGAGGTGGGGGTGGATCTGGCCAACAAGTCCGGCTGCGCCCCTGCCAACAACAAGTCCTATGACGACCCGCAGGTGGCCGCCAAGGAGATGATCACCATCATTCAGAAGACCGCATCCACTGCCCAACCCATGCCCAACATTCCCGAGATGGGGTCTATGTGGGGCCCGGTGGAGACTATGCTCACCGCGATCAACAAGAACGGCACCGACCCGGCTCAGGCGGCTGTGGATGCCCAAGCAGCTGCGGAGCAGGCTATCGCGGATATGCAGTAAATTCCTTTCCCGGCGCACCACCGCGCTGGGATCACAACCGGGGGGCGGCGGTTTCCGCCGCCCCTGCCCATTTATCATAGGTGGTGCTTATGAGACAGAAACTGAGATGGAAACCCTGGTTCTACTGTGTCCCTGCTCTGCTGCTGATCTTCATCGTCATCGTCTTCCCCATCGCCTATACCGGCTACATCTCCCTGACCAATATGAACCTGTACCACTGGACGGACTATGGGTTCATCGGATTTGACAACTATGCCCGGGCACTGTTCAAGTTCGATTCCGGGTTCCTGGCCGCTCTGGGCACCACCCTGGTCTGGACCGTGCTGAATATGGCCATCCAGATCGGGCTGGGGTTCTTCATCGCCCTGGGGCTGAACGCGCCCGGGCTGCGGCTGAAGCGGGTCTATAAGACCCTGCTCATGGTACCCTGGGCGGTGCCCGCCTATATCTCCATCCTGCTGTGGCGGGTGGGGATGTTCAATACCGAGTTCGGCATCCTCAATAAGTTCCTTGCCATGCTGGGCCTGGGCAAGGTGGACTTCCTGGCCAGCAACGGGATCGCCTTCCTGTCGTGTATGGCGCTGAACCTGTGGATGGCCCTGCCGTTTATGATCTCCACCATCGACGGGGCGCTCCAGAGCGTGGATGGCAGCCTCTATGAGAGCGCCACCCTGGACGGCGCGGGGTTCTGGGTGCGGACGTGGTCCATCACCGTCCCCGCTATCCGCCCCATCATCGCTCCGGCGGCGGTGATGACCACCTTCATCACCTTCAAACAGTTTGACATCATCTACCTGCTCACCCAGCAGCGTGGCTACATGACCGGCGCCACGCTGAATACGGTCATCACCTACGCACACCAAAACGCCTTCGCATCCAACAACTACGGGCTGTCCAGCGCAGTGAGTATGCTGCTGTTTGTGGTCATCATCCTGTTCTCCATCCTGACCAACCGCAGCCTTCGGGAGGATTGAGCCATGACGAGAAAAGGAAAGAATACCGCCAGACTGGCACTCTTGAACGCGGCCTTTATCCTGCTGTGCCTGGTGACCCTGGTGCCGGTACTGTACGCCCTGTCCATCTCCTTCAGCGGCCAGGGTGCGGCGCTGTCCGGAGACCTCTCCTTCCTGCCGAAAGACCCCACCCTGGAAAACTACCGGGCCATCCTGTTTGACAAGCCGTTCCTGCTGTGGCTGAAGAACTCCCTGTTCCTCAGCATCGGGACCATCGCGCTGTCCATGCTGTGTGCGGTGCCTGCCGCCTACGCCGCCTCCCGCTGGCGGTTTGCCGGCCGGCGCGGGATGCTGCGGGTGCTGCTGGTCCTCAACGCCTTCCCCCAGGTGCTGTCCATGTTCGCCCTGTTCCGGGTGCTGCGGCTGACCAATACCCTCAACACCCACAGCGGGCTGGTGATCATCTACGCCGGGTCCATGTGCGTGTTCGCCATCTGGAACATGAAGGGCTACTTTGACACCATACCCAGGGAAATCGAGGAGGCGTCCAGGATCGACGGCGCCAGCGATCTGCAGATGATCGTCCGCATCGTCCTGCCCCTGGCCCGGCCCGCCATCATCGTCACCTGCGTCATGGTGCTGATTACCGTGTGGAACGAGTATCTGTTCGCCACCACCTTCCTGCTGGATAGCCAGTCCTACTCCCTGGCGGGCGGGTTATACCAACTCCAGTCTAATGACTACAGCCGGAACTGGTCGGTGTTTACCGCTGCGTCCATGCTAGCCTCCCTGCCCCTGCTGCTGGTTTTCTTCAAGATCCAAAAATACATGGTATCCGGCCTCACCGCCGGCGGTGTGAAGGAATGACCGCTTTATTATGGAAAGGAAATGCTTATGATCACACATCAGGCGGTGACCCATATCCCGCTGTCCCAGTACGCCTTCGCAAACAGCGAGCGGTCCCTCACCATCCGCCTGCGCTGCGCCGCAGGGGAACTGGAGCACTGCATCCTCTGGTATGGCGACCGGGTCCAGCCGGGCGATCCCATCCGTTTTACTCCTCTGGCGATGGAACGTACCGCCCACGAGCTGGATTTTGACTACTATGAGGCCACCTTCGACAGTCCCTACACCCGGGTGTGCTATTACTTCGAGCTTGCCGGCGGGAGCGACCTTCTGTATCTGTACGCAGACATTTTCTCTACTCAAATCCCATCAGAGCGCAGCGAGTTTTACCAATACCCGTTTATCCGCCGGGAGGAGATCGCCACGGTGCCCGCCTGGCTGAAGCACGCGGTTGTTTATAATATCTTCCCGGACAGCTTCGCCGCCGGGCGGCGGAGTATCCAGGGCGCCGCCGCCGAGACAGTGTGGGAGAACGGGCTTACCTTAAAATCCCGGCTGGGCGGCACCATCCGCGGGATTACGGAGAACTTGGACTACATAGCAGAGCTTGGCTTCAACTGCATTTATCTCAACCCTATCTTTACTGCCGGGGAATATCACCACTATGACACGCTGGACTACCTCCACATCTCCCCCAGTCTGGGCTCTGACGATGACTTCAGAGCGCTGGTGGGGCAGGCCCACAGCCTGGGGCTGCGGGTGGTGATTGACGGGGTATTTAACCATTGCAGCTGGTATTTCTTTGCTTTCGACAACGTGGTGCGCAACGGGGAGTCATCCCGCTATAAGGACTGGTTCTACGACCTGACCTTCCCGGTGGTCCGTCCACCCGAGGGGACCGCACCCGGCTACGCCAGCTTCGCCTACGAGCCCAAGATGCCCAAGCTCAACACCTCCAATCCGGAGGTGCGGAACTACTTCATGGAGGTCTGTGCCCACTGGATCCGGGAATACCATGTGGATGGCTGGCGGCTGGATGTGGCCAACGAGGTGGACCGGGAGTTCTGGCGCACGTTCAAGCACACAGCCCGGGCCATCGACCCAAACATCGTGATGATCGGCGAGATCTGGGAGAATGCCGAGAGCTGGCTGCGGGGCGATATGTTCGACTCCGCTATGAACTACGACTTCCGGAAACACTGCCGGGATTTCTTTGCCCTGGGAACGATTGACGCCGCCCAGTTCAGCGCCCGGGTTGCCCAGATGCTTCACCGCTACCCCGCCGGAATCGTACAGGGCCAGCTCAATCTGCTGGACAGCCATGATGTCAGCCGGTTTTTGTCCCTGTGCGGCGGGGACGTCCGTCGGCTACGGCTGGCGGAGGTGTTCCTGTTCACCTCACCTGGCGCCCCCTGCGTGTTCTATGGGGATGAATTAGGGATAGCCGGTATCACGGAAACAGATTACCGCAGCGCAATGCCTTGGGGCGATCCGCCTTGCGCCCAGCAGGAGTTTTTCCGCAGCCTCACCTCTCTGCGGCAGGAGAATGAAGCGCTGGTTTCGGGTGCGTTCCGTTCCCTTTGGATGGAGGGCAGTTTCTATATCTACTGCCGTAAATTTGGAGATATTGCGGTAATTGTGGCGCTGAATGCAGGCCCCGCCCCTGTCCAACTGCCGCCATCCATCGCACCGAGTCATTCCCCCATTCTCTGCCACGCATATGAACGCGGCAGAGTTGGGCCGTTTGGATATGTGGTCTGGAAATAAATAATCGCTTTTCCCAGCATCACATTACAGTAATGGCCCTGCGTTTTTAATAATTGGGGTATATTCTACAAGGGTAAATTTGAGACGGCACATCTGCTGGATCCAAGCCTTGGAGGGGGGCTGCTCAAAAGGAGAAATGCCATGGACACGACGATGACAGTTAATGGTGTGGAATATACCGTACATAAACTGCTTGGCAAAGGAAAGGGCGGCTACTCCTATCTGGTGACCAATGGGGAGCGTCAGTATGTATTGAAGCAGATTCACCATGAACCCTGCGATTACTACCAGTTTGGAGACAAATTGGACTCAGAAATACGGGACTATGCCCGATTGCAGGCAATCGGCATTCCTCTGCCGGAGCTGATTGCCTGCGATAGAGCGCAGGAGCGCATTTTGAAGGAATTCATTGACGGTGAGACGGTCTATTCTCTGCTTCTGCAGGATGCCTTACCAGAAACCTGTCTGGATCAAGTACGGGCCATGTGTGCCATTCTTTACCCAGCCAATACAAACATAGATTACTTTCCAACCAACTTTGTGCTTCAGGATGGCCGGTTGTACTACATTGATTATGAGTGCAACGATTACATGGAGCAATGGGATTTTGAACACTGGGGCATAAAATACTGGTCCAGGACACCTGAGTTTTTGCAGTATGCAAAGGAAACATCAACCTGAATGCCCTATAACCTCAACCTTGGTCACTGAATTGAGGGCAGTTTATATGTCTACCGCCATAAATTGGATATGTAGTGTGGACATAAAACCGTTTCCTGCAGTATGGGGGTACCGATTGATGCTTGAAAGCACGTTTACCGGACATACCCTCTGGCCGCTGATTGTTATCTTCCTTGCAGCAGTTGTACTAGCGGACCAGCTTGATGAACAGGAACGCGAAGAAAAGGGACGACAGAAATTCCAATGAGGAGTTCTGGTCGTCCAAGATGATGTAGGGGACGAAGTCATTGGTGAGATGGACCTCGTCCGCGTCAGGCCAGTTAAAGTTAGTCATGAGGGCCTTTCCCAGCTTGCGCCGGACACGCGGGTTTCCGATGGCGGCTCTCAGATTAGCCCGGTTGCCGTCGAACACCAGCCGGGGACGGCCCCTGCGCGTGTCCAGTGAGATGGCCCGGAAAATTTTATCTTCCTCCGGGCAGTCGGGCTGGCGCACAGTGTCCAGATAGTCACGGAACTTTGACCAGCGGAGATGGACGGTCTACTCATGGCCCTCCACGCAGTCGAAACTGCGCCCGGACAGCCAGGTGAACTCGAACGTGATCCGGTCGCGCCGCTCGTCCAGGCGGAGTACTGCGAAAGAATGGATGTCGTTGCTGATGATGCTGCCCTCGCTCTGGAGACGGTCCAGCTCGCTGTAGGTGATGTAGAACCGCTGCGGGGACTTCATGCGCGGGGTGTAGGTCTGGATGCTGATGGTGTTCTCCCAGGCACGGGCGCGGAAAAGGATTCTGTCAGTCATGGATGGATTACCTGCCTTTCAGATTTTGATTTTGGGCGCGAAAAAAGCGGGAGGGGTGTCCTCCCGCCTGAAAAGTGGCCGTGTATGCAATCAGAACGGCAGATCGCCGTCGTCCTCCAGACCCCCATAGCCGTAGTCACCGCCAGCCGGGGTGCCAGCAGCGGCGTAGCTGGCCGCAGGAGCCGCCTGAGTCTGGGGCTTGCTGTCGCCGAAGTTCACGCTGTTTGCCACTATCTCGGCGCTGCGGCGCTTATTGCCGTCGCGGTCCGTCCAGTCGCGGAGCTGGAGCCGTCCATCGACCACGGCCATGCGGCCCTTGGTGAAATACTTGCTGACGAACTCGGCTGTGCTGCGCCAGGCCACGATGTCGATGAAGTCGGTGACCTTCTCGCCGTTGGCGTCCTTGAAGTCGCGTTCGCAGGCGATGGAGAAGGACGTGACGGGGAGGCCGGACTGGGTGTGGCGCAGCTCGGGGTCGCGGGCGAGGCGGCCCATAAGGGCAATGTGATTCAACATGATTTCGGTTCCTCCTTATGATGTTTTGGAATGGTTTTTCTGTCACATGTAATCCCGGCCCTCCCCCAAAACTTCCAAAGAGCAGCGGAAAGGCACGGCCCGCCTGAAGTAAGCCGGAGCAGGCCCCGCAGGCGGTTTCGGTACAAACGTGAGCCCCGATGAATCCAGTGTCGATTCATCGGGGACTCCGTTTATATAAATGGGTATCAGGCGGATATGGGACGGAAATGGAAAGAAAGGGGATAGCTGCCCAGTCAGTTGCCGGGCAGCTATCCGGGCCTTGCTCAGGGCGTCTATCTATTTTCTTCCATTTCCGTCCAAATGTCAGCAGCTATATCAGCCTTACCGGAGGCGAGGGCGGCTTTTAGCAAGCCCCCGCCCCCGTCGGTACTATATATAACATTAGAGGGGCTTCGATCTTCGTTAAGTACGTGCTAGACGTGCTTAACGAAACCAGACTGCCCCACGGAATCGAAATTTTGGAGGTTCCCGTGCCGCCGGGTTTCAGACATAGATTTCCTCCAGCGTGTCCAGGCAGATGCAGCCCAGCGGACCGCCGGACGCGCAGCCGCAGTCAATGGCGATCATCATGTCCTTGCGGTAAATCCTCGCGTCCTCCAGCCGCGCTCCCGTGTAGTACGGCGTGGGCGTGTGGCCGAAGACCAGGTATTTATCCGGGAAATAATCCTGCCCTGGCTCGGGGCGCGACAGAATCAGCTCGTCCAACTGGTAGTCGTCCAGGGCTTTATCCGGCGAGAAGCCGCCCAGCCCTGCATGGACCAGGACGAACTCCCTGCCGCCCGCCTCTGCCTCCTCATAGACCGTCAGGTCCTCCAGGATGTCCAGCACGTCCTGCCGGGCTGACCGGGAGAGCCTGCGGAACTCCGTGACCGTCTTGTCCCCGCCGTCGGACATCCAGCCCTGGACGCTCTTCAGCCGCCAGAGCAGCTTGTCCGGCTCCGTGTTCTCCTCTGTCAGCTCCTCCATGAGCCACGGCAGACAAGTCAGCGCGGCGTACTCGTGATTACCCAGGAAGGGGACGATATTGGGGCGCATGGACATATCCAGCAGGATTTTCAGCCCGTCCGGGCCCCGGTCGATCATATCGCCCAGGACATATAGCGTATCGGAGTCTTTGAGGCCGAGGCGGCGCAGGAGCTCGACATACTTGTCGTAGCAGCCGTGGATGTCACTGACGGCATATTGCATGGGATGTACCTCCTTTTCGTTTCCCATTCTACTCTTTTTCTGAGATAAATCAAGGGGGATTGCCCACGTTAGGGTATGATTCCGAAGCGCCGCAGCGCTGCCTCGATGGCCGATTCTTTATCGGGTTGGACCACCCTGTCTTTGGGCGCGGTACTGTAACGGCTTTTTGTACGAAGTCCATGGTTCCGCTTCACCTGCGCGATTTGCCAGTCGAGCACGGCCAGGCCGTATTCCTGGGATATCCATTCCCTGATTTCCGGGTATTTGGCCTTGTACTTGTACTGGATGCTTCCATCGGGCGACGGTTCGTAGTCCAGGTATATATAGCTTCTCCCGTCTTTGGAGCTTTTGCCTATGCCGGAGATAGCTAAACCGGTCTCCGATCTCGTAGTCATCGGCATTATAGGTATTATCGGTCTGCCACTGGATGTCCTGGAGTTTCAGCGTCCGGCCCCCCTCTGTAATGGTCTTGGGCAGATGGTTGGCATCGGCGCTGGCCAGGTTGGGATAGCTGCGGGTGGCTGTGACAGGCTTGGTGGAACTGCCATACCCGGCAGGCTCGGTCTTGATGCTGTCCAGCACCAAATGGAGTGTGCCGGTAAAACCGTCCTCCGTAGTGGTCTCCTTCTCCTGGGGCAGCAGTTCAAGGACGGTTTCCATGTCCTTCTTGGCACTGTCCACAGTTTCCGTCTGGGTGATGGTCTGGGTCTCGGAGCCGATGACCACCTCCCGCAGAATGTCGGTGCATTCATATCTGGACCCGTCCCGCTCAAACGCCTCCATGGGAAGCGTAGCAGGGTCCGTGTTGGGCGAGAGGTCATAGACCTTGCGGATTTCCCTGGAATCCTGGTCGATGATGATGTCCACAGGCAGCAGGGCCTCCGGATCCGCCAGATCCACAGACGCTGCCCCGGCGGGCAGCACCAGCGCCGTCAGCACCAGAAGCGATACCAACAGGGAAATGAACCTTTTTTTCACTGGGCGTTTCCTCCTTTTTTGGTTGTGTGGTTCATTTGCGGTTGCTCAGGGGGTGTACTGTCCGCCCTGGATCAGCGGCTGCAGGTATGCCACCGCGAATCCCAGCGTGTTGAGGACGATCCACGTCACCACGATCCGTTTGAGCCAGCTGGTGGCCTCGGCAACCGCCCGCTCGTTGCGGGAGATCATGCGCACCAGCAGCGCCACAGCCGCGGCTGTCACACCCACGATAGTGGAGATGCCCACCAGCTGGCCGTAGACGTCCGCAATGATCGTGGAAAAGCGGGTCCACATGGTGTCGGCTGCTGCGGCAGGCTGTGCGGTCAGCAGCATCATGTAGCAGGCAGACACTGCCGCTTGTACCCGGCGCTGCAGCCTTGCCGATCTGGGGCTGATGGTGTGCTTCTCGTGCTCTTTTTTCGCCATACAGGTTCCTCCTTCCTGATAATCTGGACAGCAAAAAGCGCCGGGCCGCAGGGAAGCCAAAGGCTCTCTGCGGGACCGGCGCACTGCCCGTGCCCACTTTTGGACGCTACCATCATACCACATTTACACTCCCCATGTCATCAGCGGCAGCGCTGCCAATTTTCCTGCCATTTTTCTGCCATCAGTTTCCCTCCAGCAAGGTCAGGATCTCCAGCCATGCGTCCAGGCACCCCGCCGGGGCCGTCCAGAGCCGGATGGAGAGGATGTTGACCGCCTGCTGCCGGAGCCGGTAGTAGTGCCGGTCCGAGATGTCCAGCCGGTACAGGATCTCCTGGTGCGTGAGCTTGTCCGGGGTGACAAAGGTCTGGAAAATGATATTATACATCATCTCGCCGTTCCCCGGCTTCTGCCGCAGTACCGTCAGGGCATCGTTGATCCGGTCCAGCAGCAGCCGGGACTG
>CAJUOA010000098.1 GCA_910587785.1 uncultured Oscillospiraceae bacterium
TTGCCGATGTGCTGGGATTTATCATTACGGACAAGCCTGTACTTCCCGGAATGGGCATCATTCATCAGGCGGAGGGCGTTGATCTCCTTCCCGCCAACATCGAATTATCTGGCCTGGAGGTCACGCTGGTGAACACCATGAGCCGCGAGACAATCTTGCGCGAATACCTGAACAGTGTCCGCGAACAGTACGATGTGATTCTGCTGGACTGCTGCCCATCCCTGGGTATGCTGACCATCAATGCCCTGGCCGCTGCTGACGAAGTAGTGATTCCCATGCAGGCGCATTACCTCTCCATCAAGGGCCTCGAACAGCTTATCCATACCATATCAAAAGTGAAGCTGAAAATCAACCCCCACCTGGACATTGCGGGTATTCTCATAACCATGGCGGATATGAGAACCAACTACTCCCGCGAGATCGTGGAACTGTTGAGAGATGCCTATGGTAACGGTGTACGCATTTTTGACAGCATTATCCCCTTGTCCATCCGGGCGGCAGAAACCAGCGCGGAGGGTCGGAGCATCTACCTTCATGACCCTGCCGGTAAAGTCTCCGCTGCGTATGCCGCGTTGACGCGGGAGGTTCTGGCATGAAAAGCAGCGCCAGCAAGATACAGTTGACCGGTTATGACGCTTTGTTTCAGACAAGTGGACCGGCAGAGGTCAACGATAATCTGGTGCAGGAGGTCCCTCTGTCAGAGCTGTTCCCTTTCAAAAATCATCCCTTCCAGGTACGGGATGATGAAGCGATGCAGAAAACAGTGGAGAGTATCGCACGAAGCGGCGTTCTCTCTCCCGGTATCGTCCGCCCCCGGCAAGAGGGCGGCTATGAGATCATAGCGGGCCACCGGCGCAAGCGGGGGAGTGAGCTGGCGGGTAAGGCCACCATGCCGGTACTCGTTCGGACACTGGATGATGACGAAGCGACTATTATCATGGTGGACAGCAACCTCCAGCGGGAGAAAATCCTGCCTAGCGAAAAAGCCTTTGCTTATAAAATGAAGCTGGAGGCTTTGAAGCACCAGGGCCAGCGGAATGACCTCACTTCTGACCACGGCGGTCAGAAGTTGACAGCACGGGAACGAGTTGCCCAAGATGCCGGAGAAACGTCCGGAACTGCTGTGGCGAGGTATATCGCCCTTACAAAGCTGATTCCCCCTCTACTATCCTTGGTAGACGAAGATAAGCTGTCGTTCAGTACCGCCGCTGATTACATTTCCGTCTTGACGGAACAGGAACAGATAGACCTTGTATCGGTAATGGACAAGCTGGATGTGATTCCAGTTAAAGGTCAGCTTGCAAAAATCAAAGAAAGCAGCAAGGCCGGAATGCTGACTATCACTGTTATTGAAGCACTTTTATCAACGGAACGTCCTGCTGCTGTGCAGGTGGTTCTCAAGCAAACGCGGCTGCATCAATATTTTCCGCAGTCCTACACCGCACAGCAGATGGAGGACGTGATCGTGTCCCTGCTGGAAACATGGAAATTGCAACAGGCATAAGGAAAAAAGCCGCCCCCGCAACCGACTATTTCGGTTGCGGGGGCGGCTTTTTTGCGTTGTCAGAGAAGTCAGTTTCATAAAACAGCCTGACCTATCGGGCATACGGGGGAAAGGAGGCACAGATGCCGAAATCAGAAGAACTTCTCCGGCTGGTAAAAGAGGCCAGCAGCCGGATCACAAGAATCCAGGCCCTTGCCGCCAAGATGGACACGTATACCATTGACGGCTATGACGCAAACCTCCTGTCCGCACACTTAGAAATTGTGATTGATAACCTGCGGACTGTGCAGGAGATGGCGTCGTACCTGTCCCGGCCCATCAAGGAAACCAGCCGCCTGTGGAAAAACGGCAGCGGGCAGTATGAGACAACGGCGGGGTTCCTCTTTCGTGAGGGAAGTCCCATTGAAGTTCTTGTGCCGGATAACTACCGTCTGGACAGTTCCCATTGGGAGCGGACATTCCTGCGGTATGATGGCAAGGACTATTATCTTGCCAATTACGCCGATCTTCCCTTGAAAGGGTTGGCTGTTCGTGTAAGGGAGGGCGACCAGCCATAATGAGCAAGAGGATCAGGAAAAAGCATTTCAAGAGGGCGCTGAACGGACTGTTTGCCGCCTATGACGAATATGAGGCGGCGCGGGAGCGTGTTTTCCGTAAGGCCCTGCAAGACGTGGCAGATGCCTAGTCTCGCTCATCTGGCGTCACCTCCCCGATGCGTTCTCTTTTTTTCTTTGACAGCCGTCTTTCTCGCTTGCTGCACTTCCCGGCTGGTGGGGTTCCAGGTGTCGTTGTGGTGCTGGATCAGCCACGCAAGAGCCTGCGGCGGCACATATTTCGCGCACAGCCGGGGGAGGTATTCGGCAGTCTCGTTCCATTTGTAGGGGTAATTGATCCCCTCGCCGTACTGGATGTCCCTGGCCAACTCCTGTTCCAGCTTCTCATATGCAGCCCGGTCGATGCTGTCATAGGCGTTTTTGCCGGTCAGCTTCTCATAAACCTTGTCCCCGATGTAGGCCAGGGACTCGAAACAGCCGCCTCCGTAGAGAGGAACATCCGCCAGGGTATCCGGGTCTTTCAGCGCGGCCAGATAGACATCTTTGCCTTGGGCAATCAGCCAGTTGCGGAAGTCGATGAACCCGTCATCGGTGCAGCCGTCCAGCATAACGGAGGCGGCAGTCCAGAGGCCGAATTTATACGCCAGGGACGAATATCCGTGCATGACATTGTCAAAGTTCCGGGCCTGCTCCGGCCCCATCCGCAGGAGTTCCCCCTCCAGCCACAGGGCGGAGGCTTCCAGGTCCTGACCGCAGCGGGCCTTGGCCTGTGCAAGCAAATCCCAGAAGGTATCTTTGTTGATCTCGGTGCTGCTGCTCATCTTGCATCTCCTCCTCGCTTGAGCTGGTGTTGAGAACGGTTAGGTGTTCTCGACAGTTCCATTTCTTCTTTCGTCAGAATGGAAGTGCTGTTATCGGCATAGAAACTGACATATAAATTACCACGCTCTGTGTTCTGAGGGCGCTGTACGAAATCTTCACCCCAAGCATCGTTATACTGAGACTGGCAATACTCTTTCAGTTCCTTCAGTTCACCGGGGGAAAGCGTCCCGCTGATTTTGCAGACAGCGACCCCGTACAATTCACCGTTTATCACTTCCACAGAGGGGAAGAGAGAAACAACCTTTTTGTTCACAGCATCTGAGCCGTCAAACCAGGCCATAAGGCCCCGGCTTTCGTCTTTCAGAGTCGGGTCGCCCCCAATTTTTCGCAGAATCTCAGCTTGAAATTCCACCAGATCGCCGCCGTCCAAAGGGCGTGGGTCATCATGTTCCTGTTTTCTCAATTCCCCGCACAGACGGCTGTACAGTTTTAGCTCCGTTGTTTTGTCACCTATTACACTCACATCTTGATTGGGGGCTAAAACATCTTGGAACCCAATCCGCTCCAGCACTTTTGTATAGAGCTGTTTCTCAAACGCCTGGTACTCCGGCGTGGTAGTATCCACCTCCCGCAGCGCGGCGGCCTCGTAGCAGGTGCCGGGGATGATCTCCCAATCCACCGCTTGAAAATGGACGGCGGTGAGCCACCCCATAAGCTGATGCCCGTCCATCACCTCGAACAGCCCACGGTTGTCCTCGTAAGGAAAAAACGAAGGTACATCAATTCCCGTCAGATCCTGCGCCATGCGGTACAGTGTGAAGCCCTGGGCATCCATGCTGGGGGAAATCGTATCGTAAAACCGTTTCAGTTCCTCTGGCGTGGACAGCTTGATGCAAAACTCTGCCAGGGCATCCCGAAACGCATTTGATTTATGGACGAGAAAATCGATGTAACTGTCTTGTTCGTTCATTTTGATCGATAGCGACTCGCAGTCCTGTTCACTCCGCTCCAGCGCCTGCTGTGCCTGCCGCAGCTCGAAGCGGGCTGTCTCAAGCTCGGCGTGGGCGGCGGGGTATTCCCGTATGGCCAGGAGCATATCTCTCAGGCCCATGCTCACCCCGCCTTTCTAAACCGAGCGAGGAACCGGCCCAGCACACTGATGCGTCCCTGCACCTTGTCGGCGGAGGTGTTCAGTCCGCTGATTTGCCCATTGATGCGGCGGTGGATGATCTTGAGGGCCTGCTGGTCGTTGCAGCATTCCACCACGACATACTCGCTGCCGTGGGCCAGCACCTCGCGCCTGCCGTTCTCGTCCCGGATGCTGGCCATGAGCCGCTGGCCCACCCGCTTGCGGTAGGTGTTTTGGAGGGCCTCCACATCGCCGGACACGCCGTGTTTGGCCAGAATGGCGGCGATCTCCTCAGAGCTGATCTTCATATTGGCGGACAGACGCTCCATGATCTCCGCCTCCGCTTCCGGGGGCAGGGCGGGCCTGCCGGGAGGCCCAGCCGCCCGCGCAGGGTATTCTTTGCTCATCTTTCCGGCATCTCCTTTCTTTTCTGAGATTTATTTGCTGTTTTTTCAGGCGTGGACAGGGGCCTTTCCGCATCCTCCGGGCAGTACACATACAGCCCCCGGATCTGCATGGTCCTGGATGCCTGAAAGTCAGGCGGAACATCCTTCAGGCAATGCGCCACATGGACAGTTTTCCTGCGGCCATCGTCCCGATCTAAAAAGCTGTAGCTGTGTTCGCCCTCCCGCCGCAAGGCCCCGGATGGATAAAGAACAGGCCGGCGCAGGATGTAGTCCACCGCCGCTCGTTTCTCATCCAAAAACGGAGGCTGTATGCCCTGCTCCAGTTCACAGGCCATGGCGCTGATGTACTGCACCATATCCCGAACATGGGCGCAGCCATACTCCGCCGCATGGAAACCGAACCGTTCCGTGTACAGCGTCCACTTCTCTGGCTCGTCAGGATTCTTATAGTCAATCCGAAAAATCCGCCCGCCGCGGTCAGGCCCCAGCGGCTCAAACTGGACACGGTCATATACAGCCTTTCTGCCGGGGGACTGGACGTTAGCGAACCAGAGCGAATAATTGTCCAGGATGATTGGCTCCCTGATGCCTGTGACCACCGGAGCGATCCTTTTTAACCGCCCAGCCAGGGCGTCCCAATGGCAGTGCCAGTCCCACCAGCCAGCTTGTCGCTGGGTGTCCAGGTTTTTACTGTCAAAGACTCCGGCTCGGAACTTCTCCTGCCACTGGCGGACAGAGATTTCTTCCGGCGTCACCGCTCCACCTCTTTTCTCTTGGAATGCTTTGCGGGTGATTCGTGCCGTGGGATAAAATCAGGCGGCGGATTCCCCGTATTTTCCGGGCAGTATACATGGATTCCCGTTATTTCTTCCGCGTGTTCCGCCACAAAATCAGCGGGCGCATCCTCCAAGCTGGCAACCGCTATCACATTGCGTTGTTTTTCGTCCAGAAAAGATGTATAGCTGTAACGATGGTCCCCCTCACGATAGACATGGATGCCGGACGGCTCCCCGTAGATTTTGGCGTATATTTCAACGGCGCGTTTCTCCGCCACAAAGGGTGGCTGGAAGCCCTGTTCAAGCTCCGGGCCTATTTGATTGATATATTGGATCAGCTCCTGGACATCTTTACATTCAAATTCCGGGGTACCATAGCCGAACCGCTCTGTGGTCAGCGACCACTTTGTGCGCTCATGAGGGCTGTCCAGTGTGGCCAGAAAATATTTCCCGCCGCTCTCCCCGGACAGCGGGTGAAAACGAACATCGCCATACAGCGGGCCAATCGCCGGACAGTTCTCCTTAAACAAGACACAGTAATTGTCCAAAATAAACGAATCGCTGATACCCATGACCACCTTGGCGAGATTTTGCACGATTTTACTGTTGAGCGGATCGCCAAAATCACCCCAGCCAGCCAATTCCTGGGCAGTCCAGTCATCCTTCTCGAAAATGCCAGCCCGGAACATTTTCTGCCACCGGCGGACAGAGATTCCTTCCGGCTTCATCGTGCCATCTCCTTCCGCTGCTCCTTATTTTGCTGCACAGCCGGGGCTGTACCGCTGATGTCTGGGGCATGAATGAGAAATTTGCCTGCTACTGTCATCTGTTCCGCTGAGAGGTCAGAGGGCAGATCGTCCGGGCTGGAGACGACCACAGCCCGTTTGAACCCACGTTCTCTTGGCAACCTGTATTCAAACTGGTGGCTGCCGTCCCGGAAAATCGGAATATTTTTGATTCCAAGGCGCTGCGCGATATGCTCTGCCAGCGCATCCTTTTCCTGCACAAAATCAGGAACGATACCTTTCGCCAGTTCCGGCCCAAGGGCATTTACATAGCGAACCATTTCCCGGATGTTGCCGCATTCAAATTCCGGGGCCTCATAACCATACCGTTCCGTAGTCAGTACCCACTTGGCGCGCTCATGAGGGCTGTCCAATGTGACCACAAAATATTGCCCGCTGCGCTCTCCAGACAGCGGCTCGAAGCGGACATCATCATACAGTGGGCCACTTGCAGGGCAGTTGTTCTTGAACCAGACGTAGTAATTGTCCAAAATAAACGGATCGGTGATGCCCATGACCACTCTGCCGATCTTCTTCAGCCGTCCGGCGAGAGCATGATCCTGACAGAACCAATCGTACCAGCCCGCCTCACATTGAGTGTACCGATCCTGGGCGCTGAAAGCCCCGGCCCGGAACTTCTCCTGCCACTGACGGACAGACAGCTCATCCGGCACCGGCGTCACCTCCCGGAACCAGCGTTTTCAGGATACCGGCGATGGTGGAGAACACCTCCGCCAGCTCCTGGGCCTCCTGGGCGGAGTATTCGATCTCATCCGGGCGCATTCGGGTGCATTCCACCCAAATGCGCACATTTTCCTCGGTGGGGGTGAGGGCCAAGGCCCGTTCAAAGGCTTTGCAGAAGGTCCCAGAGATCTTGCCCCTGCGGTCGGCCTCGGCGTCAATTTGCCGTATTTCCTTTTTTGCTTTCTCCAGCTCCACCGCCATGGCGGCGGCCTCGTCCCGCTGCTCCTCCGGCAGTTCCTGCACCTGCCGGGTGATGTTGTAGCCCTGGTTAATAGACAAATCGCCGCTGTCCAGCGCCTCCTTCACAGCGGCGGGGGCGTGTTCATCAATCTGGATGACTCTGCTCATAGTCTGCTGACCGATTCCAACAGCGTCTGCCAACTCTTTTGTGGTATTAACAGCAGAAACCGGGTTTTGCGAATTCGCAAAACCCGATCTTGCATCGTCACTCCTCTGGTCGCCGCCGCCTGCGGACATATTCTCCTTGGCCCTGGCCTCGATGTCAGGCTTTAATCTGAGCGCGATTTTGCCCAGCTCCCACTTGTCCAGATTGCGGCGGCCTTTCTGGGTATCCAGCGCCCACTGCTTAGCCTCCAGCAGATCCTCAAACGAGAACACGGCCATCTGGTAGGGCAGACCATGCTGTTCGCACAGCCTCTGCCGGTTGTGTCCGTCAATGATGACCATATCCTCGTTGACGATGATAGGCGAATAGCAGCCGTTTTTCAGCAGATCCGTCTCCAGCGTGGCGAGCTGCTCCCCCGTCAGAGGGGGAAGCAGTTCGGCCATCTCCGGCAGCACCACAGGGGTGTGGTCGGCGCTGTTGTATATGGTTCCAGTATTCCGCATCAGGCGGCGTCCGCGGCGCTACCGTCAGCATCGGCCACGCCAGCGGCCTCCTCCACCTTCTTGGGGGACAGGAACTCCACCTCGTTGGCCTTGATGAGAAAACCGGGCTGGCGGGTGGGGTCCTCCGCGAAGCAGATGGTCTCGAAGTCCCCGGAGGCGGCCAGCTTGCAGCCCTTGTAGGCAAAGGCGGCGCACCGCTCGGCCAGGGGGCCGCGCACCTTGATGGAGATAAAGTCGGTGAGCTTGTTGCCGTCCCGGTCCCGATAGCGGCGGTCAGAGGCGATGCGCAGGATGGCGTAGGGCTTGCCGTCCTCATGGGAACGCAGCTCCACATCGTTGGTCAGGTTTCCGATTGCGGTAATTTTCAGCATAAGTTTCTCCTTTTCAGATAGATGGTTTGAGGGTATATTTATAATGTATAGGGAATGGCGGAGGCCCTCCCCGAAGAGAGAGCCTCCGTGGTGCGATTAGTAGCCCGTCTTGGGCAACGGGGTGGGCTTGCCGTAGACGGTGGTCACCCAGCGGCTGATGGCCTGCACCCAGACCCCGTTGTACACGCCGCCCACATCCGCGATGTTGACGAAGCTGCTGCCAGCCGTCAGGCCAGCCACAGCGGTACACTTGATCTGGGGTTTCTCCACCTGGGCGAAGCCAGCGGGGGCCTGCCCGAACACGAACATCACTTCCGTCACCCGCTCATTGGCCGCGAGGCCCAGGGCGGCGGGGGATGCCTGCAAGGTATAGTTCTTCTGCGTACTCAGATTATCCGCCAGCGTCCGGTACTCGCCCCCGTTCACCCGATAGGTGATCTTATACACGCCGGGGAAATTGTAGGTCCCGGTGACAATGGTGTTCAGCCGCACCTGGGCGGGGAGGGTGTCCCGCCAATAGAAGGACTGGAGCATGACGTTGGAATTGTTGGCGATGCCGGACAGGACATAGTTCACCGGCTGGCCCGCCGTGGCCTCCTTGGGTCCGGTCTTGGTGATGGACACGCCGGTGGTCAGGCTCTTGTTGGTCACCTCGAAGCGGAGGATCTGGCCCTCATGCTCCAGGTAGGCGGTCAGCTCCTGGCCGCTCACGCCGTAGTTGGCCGGGGCTTTTGTCTCCCGGATGGTGTAGCGGCCCAGAGGCAGGGGCTTGGAGGAGGCCAGACCGCGCTGGTCGCTCTTGATGGTGTCCACCAGATTGCCCGCCTTGTCGTAGATCTCGAACACAGCCCCCTCCAGCAGCGTACCGGCAGGCAGGCCGTTGGTGGAGTTGTAGTCGGCGGACTTCTTCGTGATCTGGATCTGAGCGGTGATGGGGATGTTCTTCCACTCGATCAGGGTGGTTTCGCCAGCGGTGACGTAGACCGTTTTCATCTGGGTGTCGGGGACATAGCCCTCGTTCTCCAGCTCCCGCAGGTAGTAACGGCCCGATTTGGTCAGGTTCTCGATGTAGACATACCCGGAATTATCACTGGTGTACTGCCCGATGGGAGTGTTGGTGCTGTCGTACAGCAGAAAGGTCACGCCCTGGATGCCCTTGCCAGTAACGCTGTCCGTCTTATGAATCAATATTCCGCTGAAAGCCTTGTTGGTGATGGTGACCGTAGTGGTTTTCCCATCCTCCACCGTGAAATAGGTGGGGGTGGCGTCCAGCTTGAAGCCCTGGGCCGCCTCGATCTCCACGGCGTAGTAGTTTCCAGCGTCCAGATCAACATGGACACGCCCGGTCTTGTCGGTGGTCACAGTCTCCACCAGACCGCCGTCCATCTTTCGGATCTCGAAGGTGGTGTTGGGGATGCGCTGGGTGCGGTCGCTCTCGGAAACCTTAATCAGCTCCAGGCCACCCTCGCTCTTGTTGAAGAAGGTGAGGGTCTGCGCAACACCGCTCTTGATGAGAATGCTCTGGGGCGTGGTGTCGAGGACATAACCGCTGGCGGTCCTGGTTTCCTTTGCGGTAATGGTCGTGCCGGGAACAAGGTCAGTCAGTACGATCCGGCCATTCTTGTCCGTAACATATTCGCCGTTATTCGGGCCGACCACAGCGCCGCTGGAGTCGGTGATCAAAAAGGCCACGCCCTGAATGGGGTCTGTGGTACCGTCCACATACTTCTGGATGGTCAGGGTCTGCTTAGGTGCGTTGTAAAAAGTGAGAGTCTGTGTGTCTTGGGGGTTGACCTTCACCGTCTGGGTCTGCGTGGCAGGGTCGATGGTGTAGCCATCAATGGTTCGGGTCTCCTTCACCACGATGGTGCCGGTCACGCCGGAGATATGGATCTCGCCGTGGGCATCGGTGGTGTAGAGGCCAGTGGAGGAGAGATGGCCGTCCGCGTTGTCAACGTAGCCGCCGCCAGCGTAGGTCAGCTCAAATTCTACCCCGGCCAAAGGCTGCTTGGTCACAGAGTCCAATTTGCGAATCACCAACTCGCCAGCCCGCTTGTTCCAGAAGGTAAGCTGGGGCGCGCCCTCACCCGCCTTGATCTTCACGCTCTGGGGCGTACCATCCAGCACAAAACCGTCCACCGTCTTGATCTCCTGGGCGGTGATGGTGGTTCCGGGTTCCAGGCCCTCGATTACGATCTCGCCTTTGTGATCGGTGTAGAATACGCCGTTGCTGGGGCCGACAGGCGCGCCGCTGCCGTCCACCACCTTGAAGGCCACGCCAGCCAGAGGCTCGTTCTGCGTTCCCTCAATATACTTGTGGATCGTCAGAGTTTGCTTCGGATCATTTTCAAAATCCAGATTATTTCCTCCGCCAGAGGTTCCGGGGGTGGTCGCCCCACCCGGAGTGGTGGTTGTGCCGTTCGTGCCGCCAGAGCTACCGGTCAGGGTGTTGGCCCCATTGCGGACAATGATGGTCTTGGGAGTCGTATCCAGAACATAGCCGTTGGGGACCTTCGTTTCCACCACGACCACGGTGCTGCCGGGAACGAGGCCGGTGACGGTGGCTGTGCCATCCTTCCCGGTGGTGCAGGTGGCGAGGATGTTGCCGTTGCCGTCCTTCACCGCAAAGCTGGTGCCGGGAACAGGCTTTCCGGTTACAGAGTCCAGCTTGGTGATCGTCAACGAACACAGAGGTTCATTGAGGAAGGTTAAGGTTTGGGTGTCCAGAGGGTTCACCGTGACTGTCTGGGTCTGGGTACTCTGGTTGATCACATAGCCGGGAGCGGGCTTGACCTCCTTGGCTACCACCGTTCCGGTGATGCCATTGATGCGGATCTCACCCTTGTCATCGGTGGTATAAAGGCCATTGGAGGACAGGTGACCATTGTCATTGTCCACATAGCCGCCGTTGGCGTAGGTGAGCTGGAACTGCGCGCCCGCGATCATGGCTCCGCTCACACTGTCTTTCTTTTGAATGACAAGCGTTCCGGCCTTTTTGTTCCAGAAAGTGAGCTGCTGTGCGGAACCGGCCTTGATGAGAATATCCTGCGGAGTGCCATCCAAAACATAGCCCTCGACCGTCTTGATCTCTCTGGCGATGACAGTCGTGCCGGGTTCGATGCCCTCCAGCACGATCTCTCCGGCCTTGTCGGTGTAATACACACCATCGTCCGGGCCGACAGCCGCGCCGCTGCCGTCCACCACCTTAAAGCACACACCGCTCAGAGGCTCATTCTCGGTACCCTCAATGAATTTGCGGATAATCAGAGTTGTGGCAGGCTCGTCATCGAAAATGAGAGTGTTAGCCACACCGGAGCGCACCACGATATTCTTGGGAGTCTCGTCCTTGATGTAGCCTGTGGGCGCTTTGGTCTCCGACACCACGACAGTGGAGTTGGGGGCCAGCCCGGAGACGGTCACTGTACCGTCCGTTCCGGTTGTGTACCGTCCGATGATACGCCCATCGCTGCTCTTTACGGTGAACTCCGCGCCCTTCAGGGGTTTCTGCGTCACCGCATCCCGCTTGAGAATGGTGAGGGTACAGAGGGGATCATCGTAAAACCGGATGGTCTGTGTGTCCCCGGCGTTGACTACCACGGTCTGCGGGGTGAGGTCCTTACGGTAATTGTCCGGCGCTCGTTCCTCAGACACTACATAGGTGCCGGGGAGCAGCTTGGACAGCACAATTTGGCCATTCTGGTCGGTGGTGTAGAGTCCGTTGGAGCTGGTCAGACCCTCGTTGTCCGGGGTCAGCTCCCCGTTGGCGTTCATCACCTTGAACTGCGCGCCGGAGAGGGGCTGCTTGGTGACGCTGTCGTACTTCTCAATGATCAGGCCGCCCTTGCGGGTGTTCTTGATCACCACCGTCTGGGTGTCGCCGCCCTGCCCGATGACCACGTTGGTGGAGGGGGTGTCGATGACGTACCCGCCGTCCGGGGCCTTGATCTCGTTGATGACATACGCACCAGGGGCGAGGTTGGTGATTCGGATCTCACCCTGGCTGTCTGTAGTGAAGATTCCGTTCTGCGTCAGGGTAGATGTGCCGATCACACCGTCCAGGCCCACCTCGCAGCCAGCGGCAGTGGTGATCCGGAACTCCGCACCGGGCAGTACCTCGTTGGTCTGGCTGTCACGTTTTTGGATGATCAGGCTGCCTTTTGGCTGATTTTTGAACGTGAGGGATACCGTTTTTCCTGCCTGGATCTGGATGGTCTGGCTCTGGGTGTCCAAGATAAAACCGGCAGGGGCGCGTACCTCGGTGACCACCACGCTCTTTCCGGGCTTCAGGCCGGGGATGCGGATCTATAGCGATA
>CAJUOA010000099.1 GCA_910587785.1 uncultured Oscillospiraceae bacterium
GAACCCTCACATACGGAGTCAGAGTCCGCTGTGCTACCTTTACACAATCCCGCTATAGCGTTGTGCCGGTACCGCAACAACAGTGACTATTATACCCATTTTTTCGGATTTGTCAAGGGGCTGACGAGAAAAATTTTAGATTTTTTTCGTCAGCCCCTGCGGCCTCAGAATTCGATACCCTCCCGGGCGGGGGTGCCTTGGTCAAAGGGGTGCTTGCGCTTGACCATCTCGGTGACATAGCCGGCGGCGTCCAGGAGGGCCTGGGAGGGTCCCCGGCCGGTGAGGACCACCTCCAGCTCCGCCGGTCTCGCCTCCAGGAGCGCCAGCAGGCGCACCTCGCCGATCATGCCGCTGGTGCAGGCCCCCACCGCCTCGTCCAGCACCAGAAGGTCGAAGTCCCCGGCCCGGGCAAAGGCGTCCTCCAGGAGGGCGGAGTTGTAGTCCCGGGCCTGGGCCTTCTCCTCCTCCGAGAGGGTCCAGGTGAAGCCGAAGCGCCTGGTCTGGGGGATCACCTCGATATTGGGAACATGGGCGAGGGAGGCGAACTCGGAGCTTCTGCCGTCCTTGAGGAACTGGAGGATCAGCACCCGCCTGCCGCTCCCGGCGGCACGGATGGCGAGGCCCATGGCGGCGGTGGTCTTGCCCTTGCCGTCGCCGCAGTAGATGTGGATCAAGCCTGACACGGTGCCGCTCCCTCCTTCAATTTGATGGGGATGAAGGTCTCCATCTGGGCCCGGCCCCAGACGGAGATGACCTCCGGCGGGGTGATGATGTGGCCCATGGGGTAGTGCCCCGGGCGGATGTCCAGGGCAAAGACGCCGGAGTCCTCGATATATGCCAAGGCCTCCACATACAGCCTGTAGTTGGTCTCCTCGTCGCCGTCCCAGTAGGTGTAGGTGAGATAGAAGCCGCCCTCGCAGTCTACGACTTCATATCCGCCGGAGTCCATCCCCTCGCTGAGGGCCAAGAGCCAGATCATGGCGTTCTCCTCCGCCGCATGGCACAGGAAGTCCCGGGGCATGAAGCTGTCCCTGGGGGAGGGGGTGATGGCGGAGAAGTAGTCGTTGAACTTCCCCAGGGGGCTCTCCGGGGAGAAGTCGAAGTCCCGGACCAGCCCCGAGGACGCCGCCTGGAAGGGCGGCAGGGAGATCACGCGAAATTCCATAGGAGCCTCCTTCCGCCGCGTCAGCGGCTCATGTCCTCCAGGAGATTATGCTTGACATCCCAGAGCTTCTGGGAGAGGTCCACGTAGTACTTGTGGGGGTTGTCGAAGCGCTTGACCTCGTCCCAGAGGGTGTCCACCTGCTCCCGGCAGTAGTCCCGGATGGCGGGGAGGCTGGGCAGGTCGTAGACCAGCTCTCCGGCCTGGAAGACGGGCACTTGGAGCTCCTTGGCGGTGAAGTCGTAGACCTCCTTGCGCTTCCAGGTGGCCTCGGGGTCGAAGATGGTGAGGGAGCCGGAGTCGTCCACGGTCTCGTCGTGGATGGTGAGGTAGTCGGCGATGGCCTTGCCGGTGTCGTTGCCGTAGAAGCGGAAGAGCTTCTTGAAGTGGGGGGTGGTGATCTTGGCCACGTTCTCGCTGATCTTGATCTTGGGAGTGATGGAGCCGTCGGCCTCCTCCACGGCGGTGAGCTTGTAGACGCCGCCGAAGACCGGCTCGCTACGGGCGGTGATGAGCCGCTCGCCCACGCCGAAGGAATCGATCTTGGCCCCCTGGAGGAGCAGGTCCCGGATGAGGATCTCGTCCAGGGAGTTGGAGGCGGAGATGGTGCAGGTCTCCCACCCGGCCTCGTCCAGCATCTTGCGGGCCTCCTTGGTGAGGTAGGCGATGTCGCCGGAGTCCAGGCGGATGCCGCACTTGGTGATGCCCTGGGGCTTTAAGACCTCGTTGAAGGCCCGGATGGCGTCGGGCACGCCGCTTTTGAGGGTGTTATAGGTGTCCACCAGGAGCACGGCGTTGGTGGGGTAGATTTCGCAGTAGGTCTTGAAGGCGTCGTACTGGGTGGGGAACATCTGGACCCAGGAGTGGGCCATGGTGCCCACGGCGGGGACGCCGTAGAGCTGGTCGCTGACGGCGCAGGCGGTGCCGTGGACGCCGCCAATGTAGGCCGCCCGGGCCCCCACCACCGCGCCGTCCACGCCCTGGGCCCGGCGGGAGCCGAACTCCATGACCGCGCGGCCCTTGGCGGCCCGGACCACCCGGTTGGCCTTGGTGGCGATGAGGGACTGGTGGTTGATGGCGAGGAGGGCGAAGGTCTCGATGAGCTGGGCCTGGGAGGCGCTGGCGCGGACGGTGACCAGGGGCTCGCCGGGGAAGACCGGGGTGCCCTCGGGCACGGCCCACATGTCGCCGGTGAAGCGGAACGCCCGCAGGTAGTCCAGGAAGTCCTCCTGGAAGAGATTCTTGCTCCGCAGGAAGGCGATGTCGTCCTCATCGAAGTGGAGGTCCCGGATGTAGTCTACCAGCTGTTCCAGTCCGGCGGCGATGGCGAAGCCGCCTCCGTCGGGCACCCGGCGGAAGAAGACGTCGAAGTAGGTGATGCGGTCCTGCATCCCGCTGCGGAAGTAGCCGTTTGCCATGGTCATTTCGTAGAAGTCGAAAAGCATGGAGAGGTTGAGCTTCTCTTTGCGCTCCATAAGTCGTGATCCTCGGTTTCTTACAATTTCTTCCGGGGGAATCTCCCCGGCTTGGTTATAGTATAAGCTTTTTTTCGGATTTTGCAAGGATGGAATTGACAATTCCCCCGCAATCTTCTAAGATGGGAGGGCCGGTCCCGGCCGGTGCACCATTGATTGGAGGATTTTTACCTATGTCAGTCGTATTAGGCATCGATATCGGCGGCTCCACCACGAAGATCGTCGGGCTCCGGCCCAGCGGGGAGCCCATTGCCATGCACAGGGTCCAGGCGCAGGACCCCATCACGTCTCTCTACGGGGCCCTGGGGAGTTTTCTTTTCACCAACGGCCTGGAGCTGGGGGATGTGTCCCGCATTGCCCTCACGGGCGTGGGGGCCTCCTATGTGGAGGGGGACATCTACGGCATCCCCACCGAGCAGGTGGAGGAGTTCACTGCGGTAGGGGTAGGGGGCCTGGCCCTCAGCGGCGTAGAGAAGGCGGTGGTGGTCAGCATGGGCACCGGCACGGCCTTTGTCTGGGCCCAGCGGGGCGGCGAAGTGCGGCATCTGTGCGGGTCCGGCGTGGGGGGCGGGACCCTGGCCGGGCTCTGCTCCCGGCTCTGCGGAACGAGGAAGTACCAGCAGATCATCAAATTGGCGGCGGAGGGTGACGTGACCAATGTGGACCTCACCGTGGGGGACATTACCCGGAACAGCCACCCCTCTTTGCCTTTGGACATCACTGCCGCCAACTTCGGCAATGTCTCCGACACCGCGTCTCCCTCTGATTTTGCCGCCGGGGTGGTGAATATGGTCTTGCAGTCCATTGGGACCACCGCCGTTATGGCCTGCCGCGCCTGCGGCGGGGACACCGTGGTGCTCACCGGGTTTATGTCCAAGCTTCCCCAGGCCAAGGAGTGCTTTGACCTTTTTACCAGGCTTCATGGGTTGAGATTTATTATCCCTGAGGATGCCGCCTATGCTACCTCGATCGGGGCGGCGCTTCACCTCAATTAGTGCCTTTATCTATCTGTTAGTCTGCTGGGGGAGTTTCGCGCCTCCGGGCGCGAGGCCCTTTGTCCCCGGCGACAAAGGGCCCAAAACGCCGCCGAACCTACGGTTCGGACTCCCTTTTTTGTCCTCTGCGGCGGCTCGCTCTGTCAGGCGAAGCCCCTGAATTTTTGCGCGCTCCCCTGGCAAGACTGGCAGAATGTTATTCTCCGCCTGCCGGCCCTCCATGTAGAACTCCCTGCCGGACTGCGGTGCTGGTTTCCGGTGCGTTTGAAAAATCTTTCCGGTGCGGTCAACACTTGCGGGACTTCATTCGTTATATAGATGGATACCAAAATCGAAAGGAGCTTTCCCCATGACCGATCAGGAACAGCTGGACCTGCAGCAGAACCTCTTCAACATCTACAGCGGCATCCTCTTCAACTTCCCCGCCTTTGCCCCCGGAGAACCAGCGGACCTCACCTACGACTTCCACTGCCCGGAGTACAAGACCCTCCTGGAAAAATATCCCGTCGCCCAGATCGCCGGGGAGGGCGGCGACTTTGAACGCGCCCGCCGCCTCCTCCACCACCTCGCCCCCCGCCTCAAACACGCCCCCATGTACGACAACCACATTCCCTGCGACGCCCTCCACCTTTTGGAGTACGCCTACGAACAGCCGGACCACGGTATCAACTGCCTAACAAAGTCAAAGATCCTCTCCGAGTGCTGTTTGGCCTTGGGAATGTACGCCCGGCGTGTATGGCTCATGCCCTTCTCCCCCTATGACATGGACAACCATGTGGTGGTGGAGCTCTACGACCGGGACTTGAGCAAGTGGATCATGCTGGACCCCACCACGGACGGCCTGTTTGTGGACGAGGCGGGCGCCGCCCTCTCCGTCCCGGAAATTCGGGAGCGCATGGCGGAGCGGCGCTTTGCCACCTATATCCCCTCCGATAGGTTCGGTACGGACCCTGTCCCCCTGTTGGAGGAGTATGCGGAGCGCAACGCATACATCTGCAAAAATATGTTCTACTTCACCCTTGAGCCCTACAATGGCTTCGGTAAACGGGACGGCAGTCTCTGCTTCCTCCCGTCGGGTTTCTCCCTCCGGCGGCAGAAGATCGCCCGGTATACCTACCTGCTGGAGAGACATGCCCAGGCGGAGCAGAATGACCTGACACGCCAGTATATCGCCTCCGGCCGTAAACAGCTGGAGAAGGCAAAGAACGGTCCGGAGCCTGCTTCCTGCGGCTTCTCCGTCTTCGCGGCTGATCCGGATTTATCGAATCTATAGAATTTGAAAGGAGATCCCTTCATGACCGATCAGGAATATATGGACCAGGCAAAGACCCTCTTCGACATCTACAGCGGCATCCTCTTCAACTTCTCCGCCTTTGTCCCCGGAGAACCGGCGGACCTCACCTACGGCCTCCACTGCCCGGAGTACAAGACCCTCCTGGAAAAATATCCCGTCGCCCAGATCGCCGGGGAGGGCGGCGACTTTGAACGCGCCCGCCGCCTCCTCCACCACCTCGCTTCCCGCCTCAGGCACGACTCCATGTATGACAACCACATCCCCTGCGACGCCCTCCACCTCCTGGAGTTCTCCTACGAACAGCCGGACCACGGCATCAACTGCCGCAACAAGTCCAAGATCTTGGCGGAGTGCTGCTTGGCCCTGGGCATATACGCCCGGCGTGTCTGGCTCATGCCCTTTTCCCCCTATGACAGCGACTGCCACGTCATCACCGAGATTTACGACCGCCAGATGAAAAAATGGATCATGCTGGACCCCACCTCCGGAGGCTATTTCGTGGATGAGGACGGCATCCCCCTCTCGCCGCCCGAAATTCGCGAGCGCTTCGCCGGCCGCAAAACAGCATCCTTCGTCCCCGCACTAGAAGATGAGAAGGATATGAAAGATTGTGACCGCCAGTACGTTCACACCTACATCTGCAAAAACTCGTTCTATTTCACCGTGGAGCGCTGGAACGGCTTCGGCGACAGATGCGAGGCCCTCTACGTCCTCCCTGCGGGCTACGACCTGGTGCGCAGCGGAGAGGCGAACTTCCGGTACCGCCAAAAGTGGCTGGATGAGATGGACCTCCCCGCAGAAAAGAAGCAGTCCATTCTTGATGCCGCCCGGAAGGGTGTGGAGCACCTAAAGACTATGCAAAAAATCAGCCTCACGGCCATGACCGCCTCCCCCATCTGACAAAAAGCCCCGGCCCAGGGAAAAATCCCAAGGCCGGGGTCCTGTTTTAGGTCAATGCAGCGTCGCCAGCACCCGGCAGATCACCGCCCGGGTCATCGGCGCGTTGGGCGCGAGAAGCCCGTTCTCCGCCGGGAAGGCCCCCATCTCCACCAGCGTCTGGAAGTGGGGCAGAGAATAGGCGGGCGCGTCCTGGGCGTCCGGGAAGAGCTCCATCAGCGCCTCCAGCGCCAGGGCCTGCAGCTCCTCCTGGGACGGACCCGGTTCCTCCGGGGCGGCGGGACTGCCCTCGCCGGGCGTACCGTAGGGATTCTGAACAAGCCCGATGAAGAGGGAGCCGCCGTCCGGGATCGCGGGCAGTTCCTGCTCGCCCTGCTCGTTCTGGAGGGCCAGGAGCCGGCCGATCATCGTCACCCCCTGGGCCCGGGTGAGAATGCCGTCCGGGTCAAAGACCGTCCGCCCGTTCACCTCCGCGCCGTTGATGATGCCCAGGGCATACATGGCCTTGGCCTCATTGGCGGCCCAGTCGGGCACGCTGTCCATATCCGCAAAGGGCGCCTGGGTATCCGCATAATCGGCGGCATTGATTTTCAGATACCGGCTCAGCAGCGCCGCAAACTGCGCCCTCGTGACCCCCTGGTCCGGCAGGGCGTAGAGTTGCTCGTCAATGGTCACACCGTTGAGCACCCCCTGCTGATAGAGGGAGAGCATATAGGGCCTTGCCCAGTGGCCCTCCAGGTCCACAAAGGGACAGTCCGTGGTGACGGTAATGGGGATCGACGCACTCACATTCCCACGGGAGACCGTGAGCTCCCCGGACCCGTTGCCATAGGCGGCGGCGTGGAACAGCCCCTCCTCGTCAAAGGAGCCCAGGCTCGGGTCCACGGTCCAGATGACGTCGCTGTAGTTCAGGTTCAGTTTCTTGCCCTGGTGCTCGGCGGTGACGGTCAGCCGGGCGGACTCGCCCCCGGCCAGGGACAGGCTCTCGATCTTCTTGCCGTCCCGGAGGATGGTCAGCTCCTCCGGCTCATCCACCACCTCGATCTCCAGCTCCGCCGTCAGGTCGCCGTAGCGGGCGGTGATGATGACGATGCCCCGCTCCTGGGGCGCGATCAGGGTGTCGCCCACGATCTCACCGGCGGTAGCGGAGTACTGCACCTCGCCGCTCATGGGGAAGTAGTTGGAGTCAATGAGCTTGCTGGTCAGATGGACCTCGTGGCCCGGGAGGACCGCTAAGGTGTCCGCAGACAGGGTCAGGCGGTGGGGTACGCCTGTGGCGTAGCCCGGAGCGAGAAGAAGCAGATGGTTGGTGACCCTGCGCTGTTTTCCGTCGCTGGGGGAGTTGACCAGGGAGGCCGGGGAGCCGCCCTGCCGGGAGCTCACCGCCGTGGTGGAGCCGCCGCCGTCCAGACAGATGGCCGTCACACACCCCAATTCCGCCATGCGCTGGGCGAGGACATCCAGCCCCGCCCCCATGCTGTGGCTGTTCTGACGCCCGTCCACGGTGTAGAGGACCAGCGAGCCGTCCGGCCGCAGGCCAACGGCGGTGCGGGGCGCGGCGGTGGGCTTCTCCTCCAGGTCCTTGCGGGCCGCGCCGTTCTCCACCAGAAGGTGGAGCGCGCCGATGGCCTCCGTGACCTCACTCCAGGCGGGGTCCGGGGTGGAGAAGGAGACCGTCACCTCCTGCCCCGGCACCATGGCCCGCAGGGAGGCGAGGACCTGCTCATGGGCATAGTCGTCCACGGCGGTGAGGACCACCTGTCCCTCCTGAAGGGGCTCGGCATAGGCCCCCTCCACCACCTGGGACACCTGGAGGGTCACAGTGGAGCCGATGGCCGGCGTTCCCGCCACCAGGCTGGCCAGGACGCTGGCCCCGGCACCCTCGGAGCCCATGGTGTGGTCCGTCCGGTAGTCGCTGGTCAGCATCACTGCCCCCTGGGCGTTCCAGAGCATCTTGTTGATGCCCGCCATGGGGATGATCTGCCCCCCGCTCTGGGCGGTGATCTGGAGGGAGGGGGCCCCCATGACGGCGGTTCCGTCCGCCCGGAAGCCCACGGCGTAGTACTTGTCATACTCGTCGGTCTGGATGAGGGCGTCGTCCGAGCCGGAGAGGAGCTCCCCCCCGGAGATGACGATGCCCAGGGGACAGCCGGAGCTGGTGTCGTAGAAGTCGCCGTTGATGCCGCCCACGACCCGGTAGCCCTGGGCCTCGTAAGCGGCGGCGGCGTCGCCTACGGTCTCGCGGCCGCAGACGGATTCGCCATAGGTCACCGCCGGGGTGACGGGACCGCCGGGAGTGTATGTAAAATAGTACTCGTGGCGGGGACGGTCGTACTCCTCGCTCCAGAAGGTGCCGTCGTGGAGGGAGGCGTTGTCGTGGAGGGAGGCGGCCCAGCTCTGGACCTCACTGCCGTAGGCGGAGGGCGCGGCCATGGACGCGCCGGGGACCAGGCTCAGCACCAGGGACAGAATCAGGATCAGGGACAATGTTTTCTTCATGGTTTGCCTCTTTCTCAGGTATGCAAATGTGGACAGAAATTTATCCTACTATAACACAATCCCGGGAAATTGTCCACAGACAGGGGGATGGAAATTCCCGGAAATCGGGGCGTGGAGTTGTCCATCCTGTCTAATTTGTGAGTCAGACGGGAGAAACCTTTACTGACCGATTGCAACATCCCCCGGATTATGCTATAATACCGATACCTTATGATAAAAGGAGGTCCCGCTATGCAACAGCTAGAGCGGCAATACCATATCAACTGTGTCCCCGGGGACGTGGGGCGCTACTGCATCCTGCCCGGGGACCCGGGGCGGTGCGAGGCCATCGCCGCCCTCTTCGATGACGCCAGGTTCGTCAGCCTCAACCGGGAGTACGCCGTCTACACCGGCACCCTTCTGGGGGAGAAGGTCTCCGTGTGCTCCACGGGCATCGGCGGCCCCTCCGCCGCCATCGCCATGGAGGAGCTGACCGCCATCGGCGCGGACACCTTCGTGCGGGTGGGCACCTGCGGGGGCATCGACCTGGACGTGCGCTCCGGGGACATCGTGGTGGCCACCGGGGCCGTCCGCTTCGAGGGCACCAGCCGGGAATACGCGCCCATCGAGTTCCCGGCGGTGGCGGACTTCACCATCGCCGCCGCCCTGGCCCAGGCGGCACGGGCCATGGGCAAGACCTGCCACACCGGCATCGTCCAGTGCAAGGACAGCTTCTACGGACAGCACTCTCCGGGGCGTATGCCGGTGAGCTTCGAGCTCCTGAACAAGTGGGAGGCCTGGAAGCGCCTGGGCGTCAAAGCCAGCGAGATGGAGTCGGCGGCGCTGTTCGTCGTGGCCTCGGCGCTGAAGGTCCGCTGCGGCAGCTGCTTCCACGTGGTCTGGAACCAGGAGCGGGAGGCCGCGGGCCTGGACCAGCAGATGAGCGAGGACACCTCCGCCGCCGTGCGGGTGGGGGTGGAGGCGCTCAAGCTCCTCATCGAACAGGACCGGGAACAGGCATAAAAAGCGTGAGGGCCCTTTTCGGGGGCCCTCACGTTTTGCTTAGGAACTCTTCCTCCGCCGCTTCATCATCACCAGCAGCACCGCCGTCACCGCCACTACCCCCGCCACCAGGAAGCAGGGCAGATAGCTGACCGTGGGCAGGACCGGCGTCCGGGGCGGAACGATCTCGCCGGAGGTGATGAGGCCGTCCACCTCCGGGATGCAGGAGGTCATGATGCCGTCACAGGTGGGGTTTTCCAGCAGGACCCAGAAGCTGCGGTAGCCGTAGAGATAGCCCACATAGCCCCAAATACGGCCATTTTGGTCCGTGTAGGTTTGGGAGAACACGCTTGGACTGCCGGTCGAGCCCTGGAGCTGCTCAAGGAAATCCCAATCTGGGCTGATCTTCAATGTGTCCTTGGGACCATAGGATAAAGGGTGTTCCCAAATCCAGATTTCATCGCCGTCTTTCAGCCCGGAACCGTCAAACTGACCGTCATAGGGCTTGAAATACGCCCCGTACTCCTCCTCAAAGGAGATGTGGTCATAGATCAAGTAGAGCTGCTCCATCGGGACCCACCCGGAGACCTCCTCGCGGTTCTTACCCTCCCAGACGGTGATGCAGCCCCAGTTCTTGTAGGTCCAGTACACGCTCAGCGCAGTCCCGTTTTCGTACTGGGCGGCGACAGTGCTCCCGCCCGGGGCGTCCCAGAGGGTGACAAAGCCGTCGGGGCCGTTGGCGTAGTAGCTCCGGCCGAGATAGGTGCATTGGCTATGGTGCGTCTCGTAGAAGCTGTTGCGAGGTTCCCAGACCACGTCCGCCAGGGCGGTAGCGGTGAGGGACAGAGCCATCAGCACGGCCATAAAAAGCGCAAGGATTTTCTTTGCCATCATAATATCCTCCATAGAAAGTTCAGAAGACATCCAACGGAATAGGAGAACAGATTCACTAGCAGGGCAAACCGGAAGGGGTGCCGAAGCTGGCGGGAGAGGGCCCGGCAGCAGCGCCACTCCACCAGAACTGCTGCGGCCTCCAGCGCGGCGGTGACGGGCAGGGCGCTCCAGCGCCAGAGCGTCACGGCGGTGTAGTGCAGCAGGACCACCACGGGGTTGGTCAGGCAGTTCATAAGGGCCACCATGGTCAGCTCCCACCGGCCCCGGAGGCCCCAGGCCAGGGCGAAGAGCTCCTCCAGGAGCAGGGTCAGCAGGAGGGAGATTGCAAGATTCGTCAGCACCGGACCGCCTCCTTCCCCAGCGGGAGCCACAGGAGCGCCAGACTGGCCACGGACACCGCCGCGTAACCCGCCCCGCCTCCCGGAAGTCCCGGCCATCCCAGGAAGGACGGCAGGAACCCCATGAACAGCGCGAAGGTCAGAAGTCCAAACGCGAAGCCCTTCTGTCCCGGGAGGGCCCGCGCCGCCGCCCAGAGGGTAACGGGCATGGTCATGTTGAAGAGGAACACCGCCAGCACCCCCGGCAGGGGCAGGGCCGAGGCCGGATACAGCGCCGCCGCCAGTCCCAGGGACGCCGCCGAGGCTTTCCGGGGCCCCAGGGCGTCCATGGCGAAGCCCCCCGCCGCCTTGCCCAGGACCAGCGCCGCCGCGAGGGCCGGGGCCCAGTCCGCCTTCCACGGGAACGCCTGGTTCATCCCCATATAGGACCGCAGGACCACCACCAGGAAGAGGGGGACCAGCGCCTCCCAGCGTGCCGGGGCCGCTTCTTCCGCCTCCGGCGGGGCGGAGAGGGCGTCCCCCGCCCGCCAGACCAGTGCGAACGCCAGGACCAGCAGTCCCAGGGGGAGGACCCGGAGGCCCGGGGCCGCCCCCTTTCCCCAGAGGGTCCCCAGGAAGATCCCCAGCGCCCCCGGGGAGACGAACACCCCCAAGTCCCCGGCCCTCTCCGACGACAGGGCCTCCACGCCGCCGCCCAGGTGAAAGAGGGCGTTGCCCACCCCCGCCGTGACGGCCCGCAGGGGCAGGGGGACCAGGTACGCCGCCGCCGTGAGCACACAGCCCGCCGCCCCCAGCGCCGCCGGACGCCCCCACCAGTCCGCCAGCACCCCCAGGGGCATCTGGAGGGCGAAGGCGCAGAAATTATACACCAGCAGTTGCCGCTGGAAGTCCCCCTCCCCGGACAGGGTGCCCAGGAGCAGGGCCGCACAGCTCAGGTCCACCCAGAAGTGGGCCAGGCCGTAGAGGGCCAGACGGGATCTTCGCACAGCGCGTCACCTCCAAATTTCCTCGCTTTGTCCCTATAGACGCCAGCGGACGGGGAAATGTGCCCCGCCCGCCGGTTTTTATTTCCGAGCTTTAAGCTCGGAAATAATATTCCGGGAAGAAAAAGCGGCATAC
>CAJUOA010000100.1 GCA_910587785.1 uncultured Oscillospiraceae bacterium
CGGCCTCCTCATAGGCGGCCTTCTCCCAGTACAGGCCGATCTCGGGATAGCCCTCGCGGTGGGCGACACGGGCCATGGCGAGATACATGCCGACCTCGGTGCACTCGCCCTGGAAGTTGGCGCGCAGGCCCTCCAGGATCTCGGCGTCCACACCGGCGGCCACGCCGACCACATGCTCAGCGGCCCAGCTCATCTCGGCCTTCTGCTCGGTGAACTTGGAGCCGGGGACGCCGCACTGGGGGCACTTCTCGGGAGGGGTGTCACCCTCGTGCACATAGCCGCAGACAGGGCAGATCCACTTCTTCATAGTAAAAATCTCCTTTTCGTATTACGAATAATCTTAGACGCCGAAACGGCGTAGCTAACTGCTTTTTTCCGCACGGCAGGCGGGACAGAGGCCCTGGTAAACCACCGCGTAGCGCTCCAGGAGGAAGCCGCCGGTGTCCTCCGGCATCCCGGCCTCTACCGGGGGGAGGTCCGCCACCGCGCCGCACAGGCGGCATCGGGCGTGGGCATGGGGGGCGGTACAGCCGTCGTAGCGGATGTCGCTCCCGGCCAGGTCCAATCGCAGAATCTTCCCCTCCTCCGCCATGCGGGCGAGGACCCGGTAGACGGTGGAGCGGCTGACAGAGGGGTGCTCCCCATGGACCCGGTCATAGACCACCGCCGCCGTGGGGTGGCTGGTCATGGCGCACAGCGTCCGGTAGATGATGTCCTTTTGCACGGTATTTCTGTCAGCCATCGGTCTTGCTCCTAAATGAGATTGAATCCTAGATAAGGATACTTCATTTTTCATCCGATGTCAAGAGAACAGCGCCGGACGGCTTGTAAACTTTCTGTGAATGTGCTACAATGGGGGCAGCTTTTATAAAGGAGGCACCCCCTATGGATGAGAAAACGGCCCTGTGCCAAAAGGCTGTGGAGATGCTGAAAATGGCCTACGTGCCCTACTCCCGCTTCCCTGTGGGCGCGGCCCTGGAGTGCGCCGACGGCACGGTCTTCACCGGCTGCAACATTGAGAACGCCGCCTACACCCCCACCGTCTGCGCCGAGCGCACCGCCGTATTCAAGGCCGTCAGCGAGGGACGCCGCGCCTTCCGGCGCATCGCCATCGCGGCGGATACGGAGAAGTTCTGCGCCCCCTGCGGCGTGTGCCGTCAGGTGCTGGAGGAGTTCGCACCGGAGATCGAGGTCATCCTGGTCAACCGGGAGGGCAAGACCCTGGAGCTGACCCTGCCGGAGCTCCTCCCCTACGGCTTCGGCCCCAAGGACCTGGAGCGCTGACAGCCCGGTCCCCCTGCCCCGCGGCGGGGGGACTTTTACCGGTCCAACAGCGCCCGAAGGGCCCGGATGTGCTCCGGCGTGGTGCCGCAGCACCCCCCCAGCACCGACGCCCCGGCCCGCCGGAGGGCCCCCATGTGCCGGGCGAAGTCCTCCGGCCCCATGCTGTAGGCCACTTGGCCGTCGGGGAGGATGGAGGGCATCCCCGCGTTGGGCTTCGCCGCCACGGGAACCCCTACCGCCCCCCGAATGGAGGAGATGACCGCCTCCAGTTGGTCCGGGCCCACCGAGCAGTTGATGCCTACGGCATCGGCCCCCAGGGCCTCAAGAGCGGCGGCGGCCTCGGCGGCGGTACCGCCGGAGAAGAGGCTCCCGTCCGCCTCCACGGTGAGGGTGCAGAGGACCGGGAGGGCGCACACCTCCCCCGCCGCCTCCACCGCCGCCATGGCCTCCGCGGCGGAGAACATGGTCTCCACCACGATGAGGTCCACCCCCGCCGCATCCAGGGCGGCGATCTGCTCCCGGTAGAGGGCCAGGGCGTCGGCGTAGGTGTAGTCCGGGGCGGCGTCGGGGACCTTGCCGCTGGTGGTCACGTCCCCGGCCACCAGGGCCCGGCCCCCGGCGGCCTCCCGGGAGAGGGCCGCCAGGGCCCGGTTGAGGGCAGTCAGGTCCCCCCCGTCGCCCCGGGAGGCCATCATGGCCCGGTTGGCCCCGAAGGTGGGGGCGTAGAGCACCTGACTGCCCGCGTCCACATAGGCCCGCTGGAGGCGGAGAAGGGCCTCCGGGCGGGCCAGGACCCACCGCTCCGGGGATACCCCCCTGGGCATCCCGGCGGCGAGGAGGTTCGACCCGGTGGCTCCGTCCAGGAGCAGGGGCTGTTCGGTCAGTTTCTGAAACTCGCTTTTCGTCATGGCGTCCTCGCTTCCTCAGCCCGGAGGCTGTCAGTCGTGATGGAATAGAGCATACGCCTCCCGGGGCTGGACGTCAAGGAGGCGGGTTTGTTGAATTTACAAAAGACTTTCGGCAAAAATTTGTAGAAAATTTTCTATACCCCGTTGCTTTCCTGGCTTTTGTATGTTATACTTGTACAGTAAAACTCCCCGTGAACTATACAAAGTGCCGGACAGCATCGCCGGATGCCAGTCACGGCAGACGGAACCGGGAGGCGGTAAACGATGGATACATTATCATTCTCGATCTTCCCCAACGACAATTTCCTCGATCTCAGGCTCTATCAGTACGGCTGGGAGCAGTGTGCGCCCCTCCACTCCTTCGGTCCCTTTGTGCGCAACCACTACCTCTTCCACTATGTGATCTCGGGCCGGGGGATGCTGGACTCCAATGACGCCGACGGCGTCACCCACCGCTATAACCTGGGCCCCAACCAGGGCTTCCTCATCTCTCCCGGGCAGGTGAACACCTACTGCGCCGACGAGAAACAGCCCTGGAAGTACACATGGCTGGAGTTCGACGGCCTGCGGGCGGCGGGGTTCCTGGACTGCGCGGGCCTGGGGCTGTCCCAGCCCATCTTCCGTCCCCAGAGCGCCGCCATGGGCGCGGCCGTCAGTGAGCAGATGCTCTATATCGCCGACCACGCCGACGCCTCGCCGCTCCATCTGGTGGGGCATCTATGCCTGTTCCTGGACGAGCTCATCCGCGCCTCCGCTACCCGGCGGGAGCGCCGGGCCGGACAGCACCAGGACTTCTACATCCAGGAGGCGGTCAGCTTCATCCAGCAGAACTTCCAGAACCCCATCACCGTGGAGGAGGTGGCGGATGTCTGCAAGCTCAACCGGAGCTACTTCAGCAAGCTCTTCAAGGAGACGATGGGCTGTACGCCCCAGGAGTTCATCATCCGCCTGCGCCTGACCAAGGCGGCGGAGATGATGAAGACCACCAACGCCTCCATTGGAGATATCTCCCTCCACTGCGGCTACCCCAACCAGCTCCACTTCTCCCAGGCCTTCAAAAAGCGCTACGGCCTGCCCCCCAGGGAGTGGAGAAAAGAGAACAAGATTATGGAGAAGAGCTGACCGGAAGGCCAGCTCCTCTCTTTTTGCGCAGAAAGTCCCGGAGCGGCGCCCCGGACCTCGGGGCGGAGCGGCGTTTATGCGATCTTCTGCCCGTCAATGAACACCGCCTTGATGTTCAGCTCCTGGTCCAGGACCACCAAATCGGCCAAATTCCCCGCCTCGATGGAGCCGATGCCCTGGAGCTTCGCCGCCTGGGCGGGGGCGGTGGAGGCGGCGTAGACAGCGGCCTCCAGAGGCAGGCCGAACTTCACCACGTTGCGCACCGCGTCCATCAGGGAGATGGAGCTCCCGGCGATAGTACCGTCCAAGAGGGTGGCCTTGTGGTCCTTGACCACGATGGGCTGTCCGCCCAGCTCATAGCCGCCGTCGGGCATCCCGGCGCAGCGGAGGGAGTCGCTGATGAGGTTGAGCTTGTCCCCAAAGAGCCGGGACACCGCCCGGATGACCGAGGGGTGGACGTGGAGGCCGTCGCAGATGAGCTCCACGCTGGCCCCGGCGTCGAAGGCCGCGCCGATGACCCCCGGGGCCCGGTGGAGGAAGGAGGGCATGGCGTTGAAGAGATGGGTGGCGTGGGTGGCCCCGGCGGCGAAGGCCGCCATGGCGGTGTCGTAGTCCGCGGTGGTGTGGCCCAGGGAGACGGTGCAGAGCTCTGACGCCTCCCGGATGAAGTCCATGGCCCCCTCCTCCTCCGGGGCCACGGTGACCAGCCGCACCAGGCCCCCGGAGGCGCCGTCCAGCCGGTGCAGAAGGGCGGCGTCCGGCTTGTGGAGGTTCTCCGCCGCCTGGGCCCCCCGCTTGGCGTAGCTGAGGAAGGGGCCCTCCAGGTGGATGCCCGCGCACCGGGCGGTCCCCTCGGCGCGGAAGTCCCGGATGGCCTCCATGGCCGGGGTGAGCTGGTGCTCCTTGAGGGTCATGGTGGTGGCGAGGAAGCTGGTCACGCCGTGGGCGGCGTAGTAGTCCGCAAGGGGGCGGAGCCCCTGGGGCTTCCCGTCGGAGAAGTCCTCTCCCACCGCGCCGTGGGTGTGGATGTCCACAAGGCCGGGGATCACATAGCACCCGGCGGCGTCCAGGTCCCCGGGGCCGGAGAGGGTTCCAAGGGCGGTGATGGTCCGGGAGAACTCCAGGTCCATTTTCTGGAAGCTCCCCGCTGTGAATACGTTCCCGTTTTTGATGCGCATGATGTGCCTCCTTTGTTGATCGGGTGTTGGCCGGAATAGCGGGATCTGCTTGTACACAGCATACCACAAACCGGAGGAGATTTCCATGGGGGAGAAAAAACTTTCTCTCCCAATTTATCCGTATCTCGCGCACAATCCCCTTGCAGAGGCGGCAATACTATGGTATGATGGAAAAGAAATATATACATGTGATAACAAGCCGGACCATGGAGGACATCATGAAAGAACTTTGTCAGAGGTACGTGGATAACCTCACCGCCGCCTGCGCACTGGTCAAGCCCCAGCTGGAGGAGGGGATGACAGACGGGCAGATCCTGCGCGCCGTCCACCGCTGCGCGGAGGAGCTCTTCCGGCTCCACCAGGAAAACGACGGCATTTTGCGGGAGGTCCTGTTCTCCAAAACGCCGGAGTCACTCACTGAAGAGGAGGCCCGGGACCTCAGCGAGCTTGCCGCCGCCCTCTTCGACTACGACCGCAGTCCCGACGTGGGCATCGCCTACTATATCCACCGCCTGCTGTATGAGTACGCCCGGTACAAGGGGGACGTGGACCTCACCATCCGGGAGCTCTACTACCAGGGCATCACCATCATGTACCTCAACGTCAAAGACGGCGGACAGGGGGTCAACCTCTTCGTGGACCAGATGGGGGCCTACTTCCGGGAGGGCGCGTCCTACCTGGACCGGTACGAGGAGATCACCGATCCCCAGACCCGGGGGTTCATCATCCGGTGCCTGGGCAACATGAAATACGGCATCCGGGACCTGAGCGGCAACATGGATGTCAACATAAACGGATGCTGGAAGGAGTACATGGACTGCTTCCGCCGGACCATGGAGATCGTCCAGTCCCCCCGCTACCGGGAGATGGACCCCGCCATCCCCTGGGACTCCTTTGTATATACCATGCACTACGACCGGACCCAGTTCCTCTCCGGACTGCGCAGTCAATATGACGCGGAGATCGCCGCCGGGGTCATGGACTCGGCGGAGTACGTATACAACCACCAGGAGCAGATCGCCAAGGTCAAAGGCCGGGCCATCGGCGTGCGCACCCAGTACGCCTACGACGCCGCCCGCTTCCACAGCGGACGGCTGGGCATCGAGGACCTGGTGGAGACCCTTTTTACCATGTGCGAGGCGGCGGACCTCCACGACTTCTCCAATGACAACATCTGGGCCCTGCTGTACGTGCCCAGCTATCTGCTGGAATACTGCGGGCACCTCCCGGAGGACGCCCGCAGGGAGGTGCAGCCCCGCCTCCAGCAGGCGCTGGATAAGCAGAGGGAGTTTATCTTCCTCCTGCCCCGCAACGAGTATGCCATCCAGGTCTCCCGGACCATGCGGGCCATCACCGCCACCATCTCCGATGCGGACGGGGGGCTCTACAGCCGGCTGCTCGATTACGTCCTCGCCTGCCACGCGCCCACGGTGGTCCACTCCCATGTGGTGGCCCGGCTTGCACAGCACCTCTGCCGCCGCATGGCCCGGGTGGCCCCGGAAAACCTGGAGGGCCTCTTTGGCCTGGAGGACGCCCCGGGGGAGGACCTGGAGGAGCTCCTGGACCTCGCCTACCGCAGCGGGCTCTACCACGACCTGGGCAAGTGTATGCTCCTGAGCTATGTGGGGCTCTACAGCCGCAGGCTCTTGGACGAGGAGTTCGCGTGCATCAAGCTCCACCCCCTTTTCGGCTACGGCCTTCTGATGTCGGTGGGAATGGGGGATATGGCGAGTGTGGCCTATTATCACCACCGGGCCTACGACCGCTCCGGCGGCTACCCCCGCCACGAGGCCGAGTGTCCGCCCTCCGTGCGGGTGATGGTGGACATCATCACCGTAGTGGACTCCCTGGACGCCGGGACCGACAACATCGGCCGCAGCTACGCCGCCGCGAAGACCTTCACCGATCTGGTGGGCGAGCTCCGGCAGTGGAGCGGGACCCGCTATGCCCCGGCAGTGGTGGCCCTCTTCGATGACCCGGACTTCTGTAAGGAGACGGAACAGTTCCTCCTGGACAGCCGCAGGAAGTCTTATGTGGAGGCCTACACGGTCAAATCTAGTCATTAAAAGGACGGCATATCTGCCCTGGAGAGGCAGATATGCCGGTTTTTTGCGTTATTTCTTGCTATACACTATCATCTGTGGAATCTTCATTGTCTTCCCCCTCGATCATACCCGCCAGATCGGCGCGGCGGTGGTACGCGAGAAGCCCCGCAAGAACCAAAGTCACCACCCCCGCCTCCGCACCGGAAAACAGGTCGGCGGGGAAGGCAAAAAGAGCCGCAGGCAGGAGCGCCGCCAAAAGCTCATACCCCGTCAGGAACGCGGCCCCCGCTCCGGCGGCACAGCACAGGACCCCCCAGACCGGGGAGAAAAAAATTTCACACGTCCAGACTGCCGCCGTGCCGTCCTCCGGCCGGGGGTCCTTCCGCAGAGGGCTTAGACGGCCCAACAGCACCCCCAGCCCCGCCCAGAGGGCCGTCAGCTCCCCGCCGTTCCGAAACAGCAGGCGGGTCAGGGCGCAGGCCGCGGCGGTGAGGGCCGCCTCCAGCAGGAGCGGGCGGTATTTCAGGTACAGGGCCATCCGTCCGGCGGGCGGAGAGCCCTCCTGGGACGGGAGGCTTGGCAGGGGCACACAGCTCAGCGCAAAGCCGATGAGAACACAGATGGGACGGAACATGGGACGGCCTCCTTTCCCGGGGTGATGTAGGTATTGTATGCGAATTTCCGGGCAGTGTCAATCTTCTTGGCGCTGCGGCGGAGAAAAACCAGCGGTAACAGGCGGGCCGCTGCACCGGTCCGCCGGGGGCGTATGGTTAAAGTGCATAGAAGCCTCCGGGCTTCCGGGGAGGAAATGGTCCGAAAACAGGAAACATGGAAAAATTTCCGCCGGGGCGTTGCAATGGGTCTATGGAATGTGGTAAAATAAAAACAACAAATCTACTGGCGCCCCGGCCGGGCGCGAGAGAACCGTCAGGAGCAAAGACATGGGAAACGATACGATCCTGCATCTCAGGAATATCAAAAAGAGCTTCGGGGAGACCCGGGTCCTCAGCGGCATCGACCTGGAGATTCAGCGGGGGGAGTTCATCACCCTGCTGGGGTCCTCCGGGTGCGGCAAGACCACCACTTTGCGCATCATCGCCGGGCTGGAGTCCCCGGACAGCGGGCAGGTGCTCCTGGAGGGGGAGGACATCACCGAGCTGGAGCCTAACAGGCGCTCGGTGAACACCGTCTTTCAGAACTACGCCCTCTTCCCCCATATGACTGTGGCCGGCAACATCGGCTATGGCCTGAAAATCCGCAAGACGCCCAAGGACGTCATCGCCAGGAAGGTGGAGGAGCTGCTCTCCCTGGTACAGCTGGAGGGCTTCGGCCCCAGGATGCCGGGACAGCTCTCCGGCGGACAGCGGCAGAGAGTGGCCATCGCCCGGGCCGTGGCGGGGGAGCCCAAAGTGCTGCTGCTGGATGAGCCCCTGGGGGCCCTGGACCTGAAGCTCCGGCGGCAGATGCAGCTGGAGCTCAAGCGCCTGCAAAAACAGCTGGGCATGACCTTTATCTATATCACCCACGACCAGGAGGAGGCCATCAATATGTCCGACCGCATCGCCGTGATGAACCGGGGGCTGCTGGAGCAGGTGGGCACCCCTAACGAGGTCTACTACCACCCCCGCACCAGCTATGTGGCCAGCTTCGTCGGAAGCGCCAACATCCTCCGGGAGGGGCAGAGCACCTTCGCCATCCGCACGGAGAACGTGCTCATGAACGGGGAGCGGGAGTGCACCCGGGAGGCGGCGGTGCTGGAGAAGTCCTTCGCGGGCGGTCAGCTGCGCATCCTCTTCCGCCTCCCGGACGGCCAGCAGATCACCGCGAGCCGCTACGGCATCGACGCCGACATCCGCGAGGGCAGCGCCTGCCGCATCGGGTGGCGCCCGGAGCACGCCGTGGCCGTGGCCGACGACGGGCAGTGAGGCGGGGTGGCGATGAAACTGCAAGGCGGAAAAAAAGACCGGTCCCGGTGGCTTCTCTTGGCCCCGATGTATGTGTTTACGGTCCTCTTTGTGATAGGACCCATCCTCTATATGTTCCTTTTGAGCTTCCTCCAGCGGGCGGAGGTGTGGGGGGTGGACTTCAGCTTCACCCTGGACAACTATAAGCGTATCCTGGAACCGCTGTACTTGAAGACCTTCAAGGAATCCTTCCAGCTGGCGTTCCTCTCGACGGCGCTGGTGATCCTGATCGGCTACCCCTACGGATATTTCATGGCCCGGATGAGCGCGGCGTGGAAGAAGCGGATGATGCTTCTTATTATGGTCCCCTTCTGGACCAGCGCCCTGATCCGGCTCTACGGGTGGATCATCGTCTTCCGCAGCAACGGGACCCTGGACCAGGTGCTCATGGGCCTGCACATCACCGGCGGGCCGCTGAAGCTCCTCTATACCTACCCCGCCGTGGTGGTGGGGATGATCTACGCCCTTCTGCCGTTCATGATCCTCGCCGTGTACTCCAGCGCGGAGAAGCTGGACTGGTCCCTGGTGGAGGCGTCCCGGGACCTGGGGGCCTCGTCCTGGAAGGCCTTCTGGACGGTGAGCTTTCCCCTGACCCTGCCGGGACTGCTCTCGGGGGTGGTGTTGACCTTCATCCCCTCCATGGGCCTCTTCTTCGTGGCGGACCTGCTGGGCGGGAACAAGATCGTGCTGGTGGGCAGCGTCATCCAGGAGCAGCTGACCAAGGGGCGCAACCAGCCCTTTGCCGCCGCCCTCTCGGCGGTGCTGATGATCCTGACCACGCTGATGATCCGGCTGTACCGGTCTGTCACCGGTACCAACAAGCTGGAAGGACTGATGTAGGAGGGCGCGGATGAAACAGAAAAAATGGCCCTTCGTCTACGTGGGCCTGGTGACCGCCGTCACCTATATCCCCATCCTGCTGACGGTGGTGTACTCCTTCAATGAATCGAAGATCTCCTCCGTGTGGGGCGGGTTCTCGCTGAAATGGTACGGGGAGCTCTTCCGGGACCGGGACCTGCGGGAGGCGCTGGTCAACAGCCTCATCTTGGCGGGGCTTACGTGCCTGTGCGCCGTGGTCATCGGCACTATGGGCGCGGTGGGGATGCACCGGAAGAAGACCCGGCTGGGGGATGCGATGGCCACGGCCTCCATGCTCCCCATCATGATCCCGGAGATCATCCTGGGAATGGTATTTTTATCCGTCTTCTCCCTGATGGACCTGCCCTTCGGGATGCTGACGCTGGTCATCGCCCACACCGCTTTCTCCATCCCCTATGTCTACTCCATGGTGAGCACCCGGCTGGTGGGCATGGACAGATCCCTGGAGGAGGCCGCGCTGGACCTGGGGGCGCCGCCCTTCCGGGTGTTCTGGGACGTGACGTTCCCGGCCATCCTGCCGGGGATCCTTTCGGGGGTGATGCTGGCCTTTGCCATGAGCTTCGACGACGTGGTCATCAGCATCTTCGTCACCGGGCCGGCGGTCAATACACTGCCGGTGAAAATCTATACAAAGCTCAAGACCGGCGTCACGCCGGAGATCAATGCCCTGGCCACCGTGATTTTGGCGGTGACAGTCCTGCTGCTGGCGCTCTCCGCTGTTATAGGAAGATGGAGGCATCCGGCGGAGAGACCGGGCGCGGACCGCTGACCGGGAACGCCTGCCGGGAGACCGGCGGTTCTAAATACTATATATAAGTGAGGACAACGATGAAAAGATATCCGTGGAAACGACTGGCCGCCCTGGCGATGAGCCTGGCGCTGGCGGCCTCCCTGCTGGCCGGGTGCGGCGGCGGGGAAGGGGAGAAGCCCTCCGCACAGCCCTCCGGGGGCGGGGAGCAGCAGGGGGAGACGCCCTCCGGCGGCGCGCAGCTGGGCGGGGAGCTCAACCTCTACACCTGGGACGGCATGTTTCCCCAGGAGATTCTGGACGGCTTCGAGAAGGAGACGGGGATCCGCGTGCGCTACTCCAACTTTGACTACGACGAGGACATGCTGGCCAAGCTGGAGGAGACCAAGGGCGCGGACTACGACCTGGTGATCGCCGACGACTATATTATCGAATTGGCTGTCGCCGAGGGGCTGGTCCAGAAGCTGGACACCTCTAAAATGGAGAACTACGGCAACCTGAACCCGGTGTTCATGTCCCAGTTCTTCGACCCCCAGAACGAGTATACCGTCCCCTACGGCGCGGGCATCCCGATGCTGGTGTACGACCCGGCCTTGACGGACCTGGAGATCACCGGGTATGCAGACCTGTGGGATGCGTCTTTGAAGGACAATATTGCCCTGACAGCGAATTACCGGGTCATCAACGGCATTGCGCTGAAGGTGATGGGGGAGTCCTATAACACCACCGACCTGGATGTCATCCGTGCGGCCGGGGAAAAGATGCTGGAGCTGGCCCCCAACGTGCGCCTTATCAATGACAGCAACACCCAGGACGCCCTCATCAGCGGGGAGGCTGCGGTGGCTTTCCTTTATACGTCCCAGGTCTATATGGCGCTGACGGCGCGGCCGGACCTGAAGACCGTACTGCCCAAGGAGGGGCTGGGCTTTGGCATTATGGCGGGGTTCATCCCGTCCCAGGCCCCCAACGCGGAGGCCGCTTACGCGTTCCTGGACTATATCAACCAGCCGGAGAACGCCGCCAAGTGCTTTGAGTTTTTGGGCTACTACTGTACCAACAAGGCCGCGGAGGAGCATATCTCCGGGGAGATGCGGAACCTGCTGGTCCTGCCGGAGGATGCCGCCGCCGGGGAGATCGTGCAGAACATCTCCCAGGAGGCGGAGGACCTCCACGCGGAGATCTGGAACCAGTTCCGCAGTGCCTGCGGCTGAGAGAAGAGGGGCGGGAGAGAGTCTCCCGCCCCTCTTTTGCCGTACATAGGGAATTTTGAAAAATCTTGGAAAAAGATGAAAAAAAGGGTTGACAAATGCAGGAGGGCGTGCTATATTAACTGAGCTGTCCGGCACGGGAGTGCAAAAGGGCGGCAGGGCAGAAAAAGTTTGAAAA
>CAJUOA010000101.1 GCA_910587785.1 uncultured Oscillospiraceae bacterium
CCGGCAGCACAGGCGAACAGGTTAGGGAGATCATCCACCGGGAGGCCGGAGCCTAGCGAGCAAGCTGGAAGAGGATACTGCTGATAGTGGCCTGGTCTTCACCTTCGAGCTGTGTGCTCAGTCTGGTGAGCAGCTCGATCTGCTTTGCGTTGAGGGTCCTGCGATAGGGATAATATGTATCCTTGATCCGGACGCCTCTGCCATAGCGGCCGCAGACAGTTTCAACGGGGTAGTCGCACATGAGCACACCGATATCTCTGCGGATGGTCGCGTTGGAAACATGGAACTCGTGTGCCAAGTTGTCGCAGGTGTCATGCCGCCTGACGCAGAGAACTTCTAAGATCCTCTGACGGCGCTCGGTGGGGGTCATGTGCTGATCTCCCCTTCCATCATGCTCTGGAATGATCGTAACAGGTAACCCGCGCAGTCCATGAACGGGTTAAAAAAGTTTTTCTGAGAAAACAAAGAGTTTTTGCCTTGCGCATCGTGTACCTCCAAAAATCTGAAAGTGATTGGGTTCAGGTCCAGATTTCTGGAGGTGGGGCGCGGATAGGGCTGTGTGGCTTGCGGCGAGTGGGAATCAAATTGTTAGAATTTATGTTTTTTGATAAACTTCCCTTACTTTCGCAGAAAGGGCTAAAAAATTTCGACAGCTTTCGACCATCTTCCCCATCATTCGATAGGGATAACAGTCGAAAACTGTCGAGAGAAAAAAGAGATGCAGACAACCTCTTGGCTGCCTGCATTTTCTTCAAATGATGATTCAAAAAACGAGCTTAAAGATTTCAGTTATTTATATAATTTTGAACTTTGTAGCAACTTTGAGATATTTTTGACAATCTATTCCAGCAGGGCCTGAAATACTGCTTCGATATCCGCCTCGCCAAATCCCTCCGGCAGCGCCATCACATCTCCGCTACCTTTCGAATCACGGCACGGTCCAAAGAAAATCCTCTGATCACAAGGAAGAGCCGCGTCGGGGGTGCCTAACGAACACAATACGATATCTGGTCTATGGGTCCGGCAGAGATGCGCTGCCAGCACCTCCGGTTGGCAGTCTCTCGACAAACATTCTAATCCATACAGATACGCCATCGGCTGGTCAGTGATTGCAACACAGCCGTATCCCTCTCTGACTAGCCGCTCACGTAATCCACACAGCAACCGTAATGATGATTCACCGCAGGACTCCACCTGTACAAAAGGGATTTCTGGGTCCAGCGGGAATCTCGTTACCAGCGAAGTCAGGGACCGTCTCGCCGTCTCATCCCAGAAGAGGCACGGAGCGGCAGCCCTCGACTCTCCGGCGGCTTCCCCCGCATAAACAATGCCACACCGATTCTCCGATTGAGAAAAGAGTTCCTGCCAAATCCGATTGCTAGGTAACGGAGGTGCCAACACAGCGGATGCCCGCTGATCCCGCTCTGTTGCTGCAAGAAAGTCTGCCTCATTGTCAAACATCCCTAAAGCCTGAAAATCTAAAAGCTCTGGTGTTTTGATGGAATATTCCGGGTCAAACACAAGCGCCGACGAGAGAAAGTCCGGCCTCATCCGCGCTATGGAAACTGTTTCTTTTGCGAGCGCTCGATACAACTCTGGTATCGATTTCCAACCAGCAGAGAGTAATTCATGGACCTTAGCCGTGATGGTCGGGGCCGCATAGCTGTTGGAGACGACTGTTTCCGCCTTCCCCAAAGGATAGGTGGAGAGGTCGTGACGGGAAGATGCAAATATCTGCACATCATCGGGTATGGCGTCCAGCACATAGAACTGGTCTCCAGTCAACTCTGGGGCCGCCGCCACACCCAGCACTCCACCACAGCAGGCAGGTACAGTGTACCGTCCCGCATCATTGCTGCGAGCGGCAACGATGGTCTGCCCCTGCTGGATCATCTTCGCAATCTGTCGGCGGATAGGCTCCTGGTCACACAGTTGGGTCGTTCCTGCGCTCATGTGGACCAGAGAAATCTTCTTTTCCAGGCACCAGTCTAACGCTGCCAGAAGCTGGGCTGGGCTGGTCCGCAGTTTTGGCTGGAGAAAGATTGCCTGGGAACAAAATTCAGCCTCTGGCGCGTACTTGTGGATAATCTGCGCACAGGTCGTTCCATGGCTGGTGCGGATAATCTCCTCGGCCCTGCGGGGGCGGATCGTCCCATCCGGCTGGACGGACAGGTCCTCCCGCAGTCGGATATCCGGGCACCGGCGCAAATCGATGCCGTCATCCAGTAATGCGATCAGCATGACGTCCTCTCTCCTATCCCACTTGGTACCGCTCCTGCTGGTAGCGGAACAGCTCCGCATACCGGCCATTTTTTGCCAGGAGCTCCTGTTGAGTGCCGTCCTCCAATATCTCCCCATGCTCCAGGACTACTATTCGATTCGCCAGTGCTACGTTGGTCAGGCGGTGGGACGTGAAGAGGACAGTCTTACCTTGGGCAAAGCTCCGCAGGCGCTCAAAAAGCTGATATTCCGCTCTCGGGTCCAAGTTGGAGGAGGGTTCGTCCAAGATCAGCGCAGAGTGCCGGCGGTAAAAGGTCCGGGCCAAGGCAAGTTTTTGATACTGTCCCCCGGAGAGTTCCATCCCCTCCCTGTCAAAAAGCCGGGTCAGGAACGTATCCAGCCCTGCCGGGGCTTTATCCAGGATGTCACCGGCTCCGCTGTCCACGATAGCGCGGGTGATGGCGGCGTCACCCTCCATCCGCTCTGCGTCCGCAATGGAGACATTTTCCCGTAAATCAAAGGAGTAGCTGGGGTCATCTTGAAAATATACGCTGAAGCTCTGGCGCAGACTGCGGATGGTATAATTTCGGATATCCATGCCGTTGATCTTCACCACGCCCTCATCCACATCGTAGAGACGGAGAAGGAGCTTGATAAGGGTGGACTTGCCAGACCCATTCAAGCCAACCAGTGCCACCCTTTCGTGCTTATCCACACGGAAGGAAACATCCCGCAGAATCTGTTTTCCTGTACCAGGGTAAGCAAAGCCTACATGGTCAAACTCAATGGTTTCTACCTGTTTCAGCACCGTGGTCCCCGTGTCCACTACGCGGTTCTGGTACTGCTCCAGCGACTTGAGGTTTTTGATCTTCAGTTGATTGTCATAGATCTGCATCACTGCGCTGGAGAGCCCATATACCCCGGACCATAGTTGGGATACCAGCCCGGTATAGAGGGAGTAGTCCCCCACCGTGGAGGTCCCGCCCAGCACCCGGAGCGCGATATCGATACCGATGGCTGTCACCACCAGCTCCGGCAGACACTCCAGGAGGCCGGTCAGGATGCTTCTTCGTCTGTTGACGGACCTGCGTTGCTGAAAGAGTGTGGTCCAGAGCCGTTGGTACTTTTCTTTGATTCGCTCACAGACATCAAAAAGCCGCAAATCTTGGGAGAAGCGCCGGTCCAGAAGGAGATGTTGCAGATAGTTCTTCTGGCGCTCGCCGTTGATCTGCTCCAGGCTCAGGGAGTAGATGGCTTTGGTATACTTGACCGCAACTGCCGATGAAGGGACGCAGGCGCAGAGGGTGATGATGCCGTAGAACACGTTTAGTCTTCCCAGAACTACGAAGGAGATGAGCGTGGAAAAAGCTGCGCTAATGGCAGAAATGGTATTCCATAGGAGATGGGCGATGACAGAGGCGTCCCGGGTGCAGGAGGAGAGTTTGTCATAGTAGTCTGCGTTGTCAAAGTACTCCAGGTCCGCTTTTCCGGCTTTGTCCATCATGTACAGCGCCAGCTCTTTGTTGATGATATCACCATGCACCGTCTGGGCATAGAGCTGTGCTTTTTGCAGTAAAGAACGGATGATGTTGACGGCTAGGAGCCCTCCGGCAAAAATCAGCAGATACGCCGTTGGCGAGGGAGCGGTGAAGCCCCCTGCCAACAGGTCCAGAATGTACTTTCCCAGCAGCGCTGCCGCCAGCGTCAGCAATGGTGGGGTCAAACAGCAGAGCAATCGCAGAACGGTGTAAAACCTGGAGGTCCGCCACGACAACGCCATACAGTCCGCAATGGCAGAGAAAAATGCGGAGATGTTTTCTCGAAGGCTCTTGGGACTCAAATTTTCTCTCTTTTGCTCCATATCAGATTAAATCACCTGCTGTAACAAGATTCCATCCGTCATGTGATAGACCACGTCCGACGCTTCGGCGATAGCCGGGTCGTGGGTGACGATGATGACGCAGTAGCCCTCCTCGTGGGCCAGGCGGGTCAGAATCTCCACCACGTTGCGGCTGTTCTCGCCGTCTAAGTTCCCTGTCGGCTCATCCGCCAGGAGGATACCCGCGCCCGTAGCTAGAGACCGGGCAATGGCCACCCGTTGCTGTTCACCACCAGAGAGGTTGGCCGGAAACCGGCGTAATTTCTCCTCCTGGATGCCGACGCTGGACAGCAATGTTCTCGCCCGCTCCTTGGCGTCCTTCAGGGCTACTTCGTTCAGCTCCATAGGGTAACACACGTTCTCTATCACCGTCAAAAGTGGAAAGAGCTGGAACGCCTGGAAGATGACCGACACATCCTGCCGCCGGTAGGCGTCCAGGTCCATGCCTGAAAGGTCCGCGCCGTTGAGCAGCACCTGGCCCTCCTCCGGGCGATCCAGGCCCGCCATGATGGAGAGAAGCGTTGTCTTACCGCTCCCGGAGGGGCCTACCACCGCCGTCACCTGGCCGGGCTTGAAAGCACAGCTGACGCCGTTGAGCGCCAAACGGTCCGCGTTTTTGTAGCGGTAACTCACATTCTCGATCACCAGTTCACTCATTTTCGTTACCCCCTATTCTTTGACTTGTAACATTTCAAGCGGGTTCTTCCCTGTGACAGCGGCGGAGCTGGCAGCCGCTCCCAGGACTGCGGCACCCAAGTACGCCGCCGCACGCCAGAGCACGGCTCCAGCCAGGGCTTCCAGTAGCTCCGGTCGGGCTTGGTGGATGTAGAGCAGAACTCCGATCACCCCGATTGCCAGACCCGCAAAGCAGGTGACGGCTTGCTGCAAGACTAGGATAACCTGCGTCCGGCCTCTGGGCGTGCCCAGCACCCGGAGGGTGGCCGCGTCCTTGGCGGAAATCATCACGAACAGCACCGCCGTTCCCGCCGCTGTCAGCAGACTCAGCGCCAGGACCACCGGATAGAGCACCCGCATCAGCTCCAGACTGCCCTCCAGGGGCTCCACGGCCTCGGTCAGCTCCTCGTCCCAGAGGAGCACACTGCTTGCCACGCCGCCCAGGCGGGTGCTGTTGACCAGCTCATCCATCTCCAGGCGGAAGCCCTCCAGGTCCCGGTTCTGCCCCGGGTCCACGGTGAAGCGGACCTTGCTGTAGACTACCCGGCGTCCCGCCGCGGCTTCCAGCGCGGAGGTGGGCAGGAGCACCGTATCCCCCGCCTTGCTGGCCGCGCCCCGGGAGTACACGCCCGCCACCTCGCAGAGCTGGAGCCTGCCCCGGAAGAGGACCAGCACCCGCTGTCCCGGGGTGATGGGCGGGCCCGCATCCTCCCCGCCCTCGGTGTACTTGGCGGGCACTACGATGGGGATGACGGAATCGAGAATGTCCTTCCCCTCGTTCTCTGCGGCCCAGTCCTTGGAAAAGAGGCTCTGGTCCCAGCCGTCAGCATAGCGGACTGTGTAGTTGCCCCCGGTGCCCGCCTCGGAGAAAAACACCTCCCCGTCGCTGGTGGAGCGGAAGAGGAACCGGAGGCCGGCGTTCATCTGGTCCGCGCCGATGAACCGCGCGCCATCCACCTCCACGATGTTCAGGGCATCGGCATTGGGGATGAGTACGCCGCTGCTGGCTCCCTCCAGATAGCAGTCCTCCAGATAGCCAGTGTCCATCACCGCGTCCACGGTGGAGCGGTAGAGGAAGCCGCCGTCCTCCCCCAGGTCGGTGCTGTCCTTGGCGGTGATCTCCATGGCCACACGGGTGGTGGTGTAGAGATGGTCGATCTCCCGCTCCCCGCTGACGATGGCCAGGTGGATGGCCCCCAGGCCGATTGCGAAGGCCCCTGCCGTCAGCGCTGCCAGGGCTGATTTCACCGGCGCACGTAAAATCTGCCGCCGGACGAACCGCCATGCCACCGCCGCCCGTCTCCCCAGGGACCGCTCCGGCGGGATGGCCTCCCGTACAGCCCGCACCGCCTCCAGAGAGAGGCCCGCCGCGTCCGGCGGAGGCGTCTCGGGGAGGGCCTGGCGGCTCCTCTTCTTAAGCCGGACCTGCGCGCCGCCCTGGAGCTGTTCCAGCACCGGCCTCTCGGCCAGGATGCGGGCGGCGGTGAGGACCATGGCCGTCAGGAGCAGGAGCGCTCCCGCCGCCAGGGGTGCCAGCCACAGAGGGCTCAGCCGCGCCTGGGGGATGCCCTCCACGGCGAATTCCTCCAGTGCCTCCAGGGTCTCGGAGGCGCTGCGCAGGGTGCTCATCCACCCCAAAGCGCCCCCCAGAGGCACCGCCAGCGCCCCGATCAGCGCCATGGGCAGGGCGCTCTCCCGGACGCACCGCTTTATGGGCAGGCCCATGGCCCGCACGATGGCCAGCTCCTTCCCCCGGGAGCGGAAGTAGAGGAACACCCCCAGCAGGAACGTCACCAGCAGGATCCCGGCGTAGATGCCGAAGTTGTAGAGGGAGGAGCGCTCCATGGGCCCCGCCGTGTCCCGGAAGCTCCGGTAGTTGTTGGGCAGGAGCTCCACCCGGCAGCCCAGAGCCTCCAGAGCCGGGGCGGTGTAGGTCAGGAAGCGGCCCGCCTCCTCGGGGCTGGTCAGGACGAAGTTCACGTCCCCGGCCACGGGGATGGACCCGCCGCTGCTGCTGGAGATGACGGAGTTGATCCAGCGCTGGGTGCCGGTGGCCCCCATGCCGTTTTCAAAGGTCTCCGGCACCGTGGATGCGGGGACATAGAACTGATTGCGCACACAGGTGTAGGGGAATTTGAACTGGAAGTCGTAGAGCCCCACGATCTCATAGGTCTCCCGGACGGTCTGCGCCGTGTCATAGTCCACAGGTTTTTTCGTACAGCCGAAGCTTGCCTCCACGTCCCGGAGATTCAGCGTAACGCTGTCCCCCACGGCGAGGCCCCGGGCATCCGCAAGGCCCGCGTGGAGCACACAGACCCGGTTCCCGGCGGTATTGTCCTCCTCCGTGAGCCACCGCCCCCCGGCGAGGTAGATGCTGGGGTTCTCCGAGCGGACCTCCGGCAGGGAGAGCATGTCCGTCACAGGAATGGCGCTCAGAGCCCGCTGGTTGTCCCGGACCCGGCCGATCTCCTCCCCGAGGCCCTCCAGCGCCGGGTCGGAGAAGTCCGCCTCTCCCTCCGGTACGCTCCAGTACCAGAGCTTCCCGCCGGGGACCAGCTTCTGGATCTCGAAGATGGTCTGCTCCCGGTTCAAGGCGCGGGCCTCTGCCCGTACAAGGTAGCGTCCCCCCACCTCCAGCTCACCGCCAAGCTCCTCTATCACAGCCTGGGAACCGTTGAGAGTGATGCGGGGACCCGGGGTGATGTACTCCGGAAGCCCCGTCACCACCTGGTCCACGGTGAAGATCAGGTTGGCCGCAGCGGCGTCCAGGATGCCGTAGAAGTAGATGTTCTGACTGCCGTAGATAGTGTCCAGGTCCGTGTCGGCGTTGCAGAAGCCGTCCTCAATGAGGGCGGAGACATACTGCCGCCGCTCCACCAGGTCCACCACCCCGCTCTGGGCCAGGAGTTCCGCCGCCTCGTCCGTTACGGTTTGGGCACTCCGGCCCCGGGTCCGGGGCTCCACGGTGCCGATGGTCCGGTACCAGCTCCCCAGCCGGTCCACCTCCTGGGAGATGAGCAGGTACTCCGATCCCCGGCCCACGAAGGTGAAGCTCACCAGGGCAAGCACCAGCGCTAAAAATGCCGTCCGTACCGGCTGACGGCGGGTGGAGCGCAGGAATACGTTGGTTTGCATATACTTTCTCTCCTAAAAAGAAATCCGCACCCTTGGCTTTGTGAATATGCCCACATTGGTAGATGCATAATTTTATCGTTTTCGTTCCGCCTAAAAAGGTGAAAAGATCCCTTATAAGGGTGTTGCTATAGAAAACATTTTGGGAAAGCACATTATGCACAGATGGGCGACTAATAGCATGTCCCTACATGATTTTCTGAAACAACGCCCAAATAAGGGACGCTTTTCATTGTCAAAACTCAGTCCGCTTTGGATATGCTAGGAAATGGTCAAGGCATTCGTAAGAGTATCGAAGTCCGCACCGCCCCAGCCGTAGCCGCTGTTATAGCTACCATCTTCAGAGGTAGCATTCAGGTCATACCTAGCATAGCAATTGCAACGGCAACTACAACTAGAGACACATGCGCTACTGCAACCGCAGACATTTCCCAAAGTCAAACGACTCTACGGAAACTGGCAGCATTTCGTTTTTATTGACATCAAAAACATACTGGCTACGAGGTGTCTTAAACAGTTGAATAAAAGGCTTTTTCAAATAAATCACCTATTTCTCCCTTTGGTGTACGTGGCAAGAAGTTAACAGTCCATCCAATCTGTCAACCAGATGCCTCTTGTGTTGGACCATAAACGCCGTTGTAATTTATCATTATGGATTCGATAGCACCATTTATCAAATAAACTGAATGAAATTATCTTAACACATTAATCCATAATTGTCAATTGCTCTGAAAGTGAATTGTAAAATTTCACAAATTGAGTTCGGCCTAAGATAAGTTGTCGTAAATTTTTACAGCTTTTGCATACTATTTTACATAGTGAAGGATAATCTTAGAATTTTTAGCTTTCAAAATTTAGCAAATAGAGAGCACTGATAACAGTCTTGCGTGCAAGCAATGACCGGCGATATCCTTTTCGGATACCGCCGGTCGCTTGTTGGGGTCCCCCCAAGCCCCGGACTGTCCGCTCCGCGTCCAGTCGAACACGCCTGACGGCGTGGCTTTTCCGCTCCCTGCGGTCGCTCATTCCTGCACATCCGCGCAGGAAAAACAGGGCGCAGCCGCGCCCCGTCAGGAGTGTGCCGGTTCCGGCACAGTATCGCCATGGGAGATCAGCCGGGTAAGAGGGTCGATCACGATGATCTCCCGGCCCAGTTTCTGTGCGTAACGCATGGTCGCCGCCGTTCCGCCGCGCCATTCCCCGTTGTAGACAGCCAGCAGTATGGAAGCGTGGTCCACCAAAAAACGGTTGCGCTCCAGCATACAATTTCTGTGATAAACCCTGCTGACATAGACAACAGAATCGGCCCGTTCCAGTATGGAGCGGTAGAGGGTCTGGGAGGAAGCTGTCCATTTGTCCGCCTGCTCCCGGCAGGGGAGAATGCAGTGGAGTTTCACCTTGGGGTTTTTCTCTTGCAACGTAAGGACCGAAAGAGCGGACCAGACATCAGTCCCTTCCGCCATCCCGGACAGAAATTGTGTAACACCGGCGTTAGCCAGCGCCGCAATCTGCTCCGCCAGTACTGCTTTCAGGGCAACGCACCTGGGATCGGCCTCGTGATACCGCCATGGGAATTTCTGCGGGCGGTGGCCCGTGAACGCGGCGGCATTTTTATAGTCCATGATCGCTCCCAACCTCCAACCAGTCAGTCTTGAAATCCAATCGTTGTATCGCGTCACGAAACCCTGTCAGAACGGTATGCCACAGCGCAGAGTCATGTCCAAGATCATGAAAATAATCTTCCCATCTGCAGCCGGGCCGCACAGTATCCTGCAACCGGTTAAAGTGTGCGCATTCTGCAAAATATAGGAGCAGCCCCATGAGTATGATCCCTTCAGCTTTAGAAAAAAGGAGGGCGCCACCCGGCTGGTCACCAGCAGAGGCATCGCTTTCTCTAAAGAGGCCGATCTCTTTCTCTGTAAAGTCAAAATCAAAGAACGCCTCTTTCATCCTCCGGCAGATAACAGCCCGGCTGACATCCCGTAATTCCTCCGCACTGCGCATGAGCAGTACAAAATCTTCCCACGAGATATTGCCCGGGGCTCTCTCTTCACTCAGCTCATAAAGGTCCCGCTGCACCCTGTACTGCACAAATTCGGCGTAGGAATCCAACTCGCCGTAGTCAATATTCATGAACAGCTTGGATTTTATGACCGGAAGCGCCGCCGCTAAAATGTTGTGGAACTGTATGCTGTTCGATCCTTCGCGCTCAACTTGATCTGACATGACCGGCCTCCTTCAACCTTGCACTCCCGTGGCTGCTGTCAAATATTGACAGTTCGTATTATACACCTAATAGTTCGTAATAGCCACTGATATTTCGTTACATAGATGAACCAGCAGTTGTAGACTACGAACCAGGTGAGGTGGTGCTGTTTGACACATGAGGAATTGCTTTTATTCGGTGAACGTCTCCGAAACAGGCGAAACCTGCTCTCCTTCACTCAGGAAGACGTCGCGGAAAAGATTGGCATCAGTCTGCGGTTCTATCAGATGATCGAACGTGGTGAAAAGAGCGTATCACTGGATACACTGATCCGGTTGAGCAGGACCTTGACCATCAGCATTGACTACCTGCTGTTTGGTACGGTGGCCTCTCTTGAAGATCCGGTTACGGAGATCATCAACAGATTGTCCCCGCGCCAGCGGCAAGATGCTGCCCAAATTTTGCGATTATACGCCAAGGCTTGTGAAAAGCAGTAAAAAATGCTCCCATGCCGCTTCGGGCACGGGAGCATTTTTGAAGTCATCGTTCTGTCCGCTGCTTTTCCTGCTCCCCCGGCTCTATCCCGAGGATCTTATCCACATTCTGCTTCATGGTCCGGTAGTCGATCATCTCTCGGCGAAGGGTCTTATACTCCGCATAGTTTTCCTGCTTCTCCGCCAACAGAGCGGCGTACTGTTCGGAAAGCTGGGCCACTTTCGGGATGGGCTTGCCGCCCAAGGCGTCAAAGGCTTGCTTCGCCGCCTCATGTTTGGCGATCTCATCCCCATGCTCCGCCAGAAATTCCTTCTTATGGCGGGACTTTTTATAGGCGGCGTAGACCTCCCGCGTCTTGGAGTAGTTGATGATATGGGCCTTGAGCTGGGCCACCTCAGCCATGCGCCCCTCCATCTGCTTGATACGGCTGGAAACCTCGTCGAAGCGGTCACCGGCCTGCTGTGCCCGCACGGCCAATTCATCATAATCAGTCAGGCCGTTCTCAATCAGGAAGTTGAGGGTTTTTGCCGCCTCCTTCAGATTGAAAATCTTCGCCCAGCGTTCGTATCCAGCACCTTTTCCAGCCGCCAGCTTCGCTTGAATGTCGATGAGCAGATTGACCTTCCGGCCAACATGGGAAACGGCCTCTTTCGCCGCCCCAGAGCGCCCGCGCTGGGAGGTGCTGCGCTCCTGTAACGCCTCTCTGGTATAATCGCTCCCCAGACGGTCAGAGCGGGTAAAACGCTCCT
>CAJUOA010000102.1 GCA_910587785.1 uncultured Oscillospiraceae bacterium
GTGACTTTTTCCACGCGGAAAAAGTCACCCGGGGTCCGGGGCCGGGGAGGCCCCGTTTTCTTCAATACAGCAGGGTGCCAAATTTTTCCTAAAAAAAACGTCATTCCCACTTGTCAGGGGAGAAAAAAAGTGCTACAATACGTCCAGCCATAAAATAGAGGTACGGTTCTATGACTTCCAAGCCCTTCACCGCCGCATACTACTTTTGGTACTTTATCTACACAAGTAGATAAGGTCTGTTTTACTGCGGCGAAAAGGTGGAGTCAAATGGAATCCATTTTAAGGGTCTTACAGTGAAACAACTGTAAGACCCTTTTGTTATTTCTCTTCGCGGCAAAAAATCACAGATTGGAGTGTTTGCTATGATCGTCATTCTAAAGAAAAACGCAGAATCCCAGCAGGTGGAGCTGTTCACTGCCTGGCTTCACAACATGGGTCTGGAGACCCACCTCTCGGTAGGAGAGAACCACACCATCGTCGGCCTGGTGGGCGACACCTCCCGGGTGGACATCGAGAGCATCCTTGCCCTTGATATCGTGGAGATGGTCCAGCGCATCCAGGAGCCTTATAAGAACGCCAACCGCAAATTCCACGAGCAGGACACCGTTATCACCCTGAAAAACGGCGCGAAAATCGGCGGCGGCCACTTCCTGGTGATGGCCGGCCCCTGCTCCGTGGAGACGGAGGAGCAGATCATCTCCGTGGCCCAGTCGGTAAAGGCCGCCGGAGCACAGGTCCTCCGGGGCGGGGCCTTCAAGCCCCGTACCTCCCCCTACGCCTTCCAGGGCCTCCACGAGGAGGGCATCCGCCTGCTCCTGGAGGCCCGGGAGGCCACCGGCCTGCCCATCATCACCGAGATTATGGACGCCAAGCACCTGCCCCTCTTCGAGGATATCGACATCATCCAAGTGGGGGCCCGGAATATGCAGAACTTCGAGCTGCTCAAGGAACTGGGCAAGCTCCGCAAGCCCGTACTCATCAAGCGGGGCCTCGCCAACACCCTCCAGGAGCTCCTTATGAGCGCCGAGTACGTCATGGCCGGGGGCAATGAGCAGGTCATCCTCTGTGAGCGGGGCATCCGCACCTTCGAGACCGCCACCCGCAACACCATGGACCTCTCCGTCATCCCCGTGCTCCACCAATTGAGCCATCTCCCCGTGGTGGTGGACCCCAGCCACGCCACCGGCCGCTATGAGCTGGTGCCCCCCATGGCCCTGGGCGCCACCGCCTGCGGTGCCGACGGCCTGCTCATCGAGGTCCACAATGACCCCGAACACGCCCTCTGCGACGGGCCTCAGAGCCTTCGGCCGGACCGCTTCGCGGACATGATGGAAAAGATCCGCTCCATCCGCCCATACTCCGACCACTCCTTCACCACCGGCACGCCGGTCCTGGAGTAACGCCATGGTGGAGACAGTGGGCGTGGTGGGCCTGGGCCTCATCGGCGGCAGTATGGCAAAGGCCATCCACCAGTATACGGACTGCACCCTTTTGGGCTATGACCTGGACGGCGCGGTGCTCAGCCGGGCTCTGGACGAGGGCGTCCTCGCCGCCGCCCTCACCCCGGACCGGCTCGCGGAGTGCGACCTGGTCATCATCGCCCTGTACCCGGAGGCCACGGTGGAGTACGTCACCCGGAACCGGGACCGCTTCCGCAAGGGGGGCCTGGTCATGGACTGCGGCGGCGTGAAGGGCGTGGTCTGCGGCCCCCTGGAGGCGGTGGTCCAGGACGCGGGCTTCCGCTTCGTCGGCGGCCACCCCATGGCCGGCATCGAGCGCTCCGGCTACGCCAACGCCTTCCCGGAGCTGTTCCAGGGCGCGTCCCTCATCCTGACCCCTTACCCGGGAACGCCCCGGAGCTGTCTGGAGGAGATCTGGCAGTTTGCCCGGCGGCTGGGGTTCGGACACCTCCAGCCCTCCACCCCGGAACAGCATGACCATATCATCGCCTATACCTCCCAGCTGGCCCACGTGGTGAGCTGCGCCTATGTTGGGAGCCCCTCCGCCCCCAACTTCCAGGGCTTTTCCGCCGGGAGCTTCAAGGATATGACCCGGGTGGCCAAGCTCAACGAGGAGATGTGGACCGAGCTCTTCCTGGAGAACCGGGAGGCCCTGGTCCGGGAGATCGACACCCTGGTGGAAGAGCTTGCGGCCTTCGCCTACACCATCCGCCGGGGGGACCGGGAGAACCTGCGGAACATGCTCAAACGGGCTCGGGAGATCAAGGAAGCTATCGACAAGGACTGTTAGAAAGGAGAAGAGAGATGAATAACAGCTATATCACCGACTACTACAACAGCTACAACGAGGACGAGCGGACCAAATCCCGCCACGGCAGCGTGGAATTTCTCACCAACATGAAGTATATCCGCTCCTATGTGCCCCAGGGGGCGAAGGTTTTAGACGTGGGAGCCGGTACCGGCGTCTACTCCATCGCCCTCGCCATGGACGGCTACGATGTCCACGCCCTGGAGCTGGTGGAGCACAACATCGAGGTCTTCCGCTCCAACCTGCCGGAGGGGGCCAACATCCCGGTGGAGCAGGGCAACGCCCTGGACCTGAGCCGCTACGCCGATGAGAGCTTCGACGCGGTGCTCCTCTTCGGCCCCCTCTACCACCTTTACAACAAATCGGACAAGCTGACGGTCCTCCGGGAGGCCAAGCGGGTCCTCAAGCCCGGCGGCCACATCTTCGCCGCCTACTGCATGAACGAGGCCACCATCATCCAGTTCTGCTTCCAGGGGGACGGCAGCAACATGATGGACTGCCTCACCAAGGGGATGCTGACCGAGGACTATAAGTGCATCTCCGAGCCCGCCGACCTCTTCGAGATGGTGCGCCTGGAGGACATCGACCAGCTCAACCGGGAGGCGGGCCTCAAGCGGGTGAAGATCATCGCCTCCGACCTCTTCACCCACTATATGAAAGACCAGCTGGAGAACTTCTCCAACGCCGTCTATCAGGCCTACGTCCGCTATCACCTGACCATCTGTGAGCGGCCCGACCTCATCGGCGCTACCAACCACAGCCTGGACATCCTGGTCAAGGCGTGAGAGGATGTGAGATGATGCAGACCGTCATGGTCAACGCCTCCGCCGCCTACCCGGTCCACATCGGCGGCGGACTGCTGGATCGGACCGGGGAGCTGATCGCCGCCGCCGCCAAGTCCCGCCGGTGCGCCGTGGTGACGGACTCCAACGTGGGCCCCCTCTACGGCGGGCGGGTGCAGGATTCCCTGAAGCGGGCGGGGTTTGATTTCCTCGCCTATACCTTCCCTGCCGGGGAGCAGAGCAAGAATCTGGACACTTACCGGAAAATCCTGGAGTTTTTCGCCCTGAACCGCCTCACCCGCTCCGACTTCGTCATCGCCCTGGGAGGCGGCGTGGCGGGGGACATGGCGGGCTTCGCCGCCGCCACCTACCAGCGGGGGGTGGACTATATCCAGATCCCCACCACCTTCCTTGCCGCCTCCGACTCCTCCGTGGGGGGCAAGACCGCCGTGGACCTGGAGGCGGGGAAGAACCTCGCCGGAGCCTTCCACCAGCCGAAGCTGGTCCTCTGCGACACAGAGACCTTCCGCACCCTCACGCCGGAGACCTTCTCCGACGGCGTGGCGGAGACAGTCAAGCACGGCCTCATCGCGGACCGGGACTTTTTCAACAGCCTCATGGCCGGGCGCATGGACACGGACATCAACGGCGTGGTCCGCCGGAATGTGGAGATCAAGGCCTCCGTGGTGGGGGAGGACGAGTTCGAGCGGGGAAAGCGCAAGCTCCTCAACTTCGGCCACACCCTGGGCCACGCCATCGAAAAGCTCAGCGGCTTCACCATCACCCACGGCCACGCGGTGGCCATTGGCATGGTCCTGGCCTGCCGGGCGGCGGAGCGGCTGGGGTACAGCCCCGCCGGGACCCTGGCGACCGTGCTGGACGCATGCCGCCGGTTCCGCCTGCCCACGGAGTGCCCCTACAGCGCTCAAGCGCTCTACGACGCCGCCACCGGCGACAAAAAGCGGGACGGCGGCAGCATCGACGTGGTGGTGCTGGAGGAGACCGGCCGGGCCAGGACTGTCCGTCTGGACATGGGGGGCTTGCGGGCCTTCGTGGAGGCGGCGCTGTGAAACTGACCATCACACCCGCCAGGCTCTCCGGCGCCGTCACGCCGCCCCCCAGCAAGTCCCAGGCCCACCGCTGCCTCATCGCCGCCGCTCTGGCGGGGGAGGGCAGCGTCCTCCACAACCTGGCGGACTCCCAGGATATCCAGGCCACCCGGCGGTGCATGGAGGCGCTGAAGACAACAGAGCGGCATCAACTGCCACATTTAGACTGTGGGGAATCAGGCTCCACCCTGCGTTTTCTCATTCCGGTGGCCCTGGCCCTGCGGGGGGGCGGGGTGTTCACAGGACACGGACGGCTCATGGAGCGCCCACAGCAGCCCTATTTTGATCTTTTCAACGAGAAGGGCATCCGGTACGAGCAGAAGGACGGCGTACTGACCGTAGAAGGGACGCTGACCCCCGGGGCCTACCGCCTGCCGGGGGATGTGTCCAGCCAGTTTTTCACCGGACTGCTCTTTGCCCTGCCCCTGCTGGACGGCCCTTCCGTCATCATCCCCACCACGCGGCTGGAGAGCGAGGGGTATATCGGCATGACCCTGGACGTGATGCACCGATTCGGCATCGATATCCCCGCCACCCGCTCCCTCCCGCCCCAATATCTCATCCCCGGCGGGCGGCGGTACCGGAGCGCGGAGGTCACGGTGGAGGCCGACTGGTCCCAGGCGGCGTTCTGGTACGCGGCCAACTGTCTGGGGTGCGGGGTGGAGGTGCGGGGCGTCACCCAGCGCTCCACCCAGGGCGACCGGGTAATCGAATCCCACTGCCTGGAGCTGTCCCAGCCCGGGGATACAGAGATCGACATGTCCGGCTGCCCTGACCTGGCCCCGCCTGTGGCGGCGGCCGCGGCGGTGCGGCAGGGGGCCACCCGGCTGACAGGAGCCGCCCGGCTGCGGCTCAAGGAGAGCGACCGGCTGTCCACCATCGCCGCCGCCCTGAACGCCCTGGGGGCGCGGGTGGTGGAGCATCCCGACAGCCTCATGGTCTACGGGCAGGAGAGCCTCTCCGGAGGCGGCACCGTGGACTGCTGCAACGACCACCGCATCGCCATGATGGCCGCTGTGGCCGCAACGGCCTGCCGGGAGCCGGTGACGCTCCTGGGGGCGGAGTGCGTGGCCAAATCCTACCCAGACTTCTGGGACCACTACCGCATGTTAGGAGGCATCATCCATGAACACACTGGGGAATAAGCTCCGGGTCACGGTCTTCGGACAGTCCCACGCCCCGGCCATCGGCTGCGTGGTGGAGGGCATGCCCGCCGGGTTCGCGCCGGACATGGAGAAGCTCGCGGCCTTCATGGCCCGCCGGGCCCCCGGACAGAACGCCTGGTCCACCAACCGGAAGGAGAGCGACATCCCGGAAGTCCTCTCCGGCCTGGTGGAGGGCCGGACCTGCGGCGCGCCGGTGGCGGCGGTCATCCGCAACAACGATCAGCACAGCAAGGACTATTCGGGCCTCCGGCGCACCCCCCGGCCCTCCCACGCCGATTATACCGCCTTTATCAAATGGGGAGATGATTACGATATCCGCGGCGGCGGGCAGTTCTCCGGGCGGCTGACCGCCCCCCTGTGCTTCGCGGGCGGACTGGCGCTCCAGCTCCTGGAGGCCCGGGGCGTCACCGTAGCCGCCCACATTGACCAGATCGCCGGGGTGTCCGACACCGCGCCGGACTTCGCCGCCGTGGACCGTGCGGACCTCACGGCGCTCCTGAAAAAGCCCTTCCCCGTCTTTGAGGATGACGCGGGCATGGCCATGCGGCAGGCCATCGAGGCGGCGCGGATGGATGCCGACTCCGTGGGCGGCGTGATCCGGTGCTTCGCCCTGGGATTTCCGGCGGGGGTGGGGGAGCCCATGTTCGCCGGTGTGGAGAACCGGCTGGCCGGAGCCCTCTTCGGCATCCCCGCCGTGCGGGGGGTGTCCTTCGGCGCCGGCTTTGCCGCCGCCGGGATGCGGGGCAGCGCCCACAACGACCCCTTCCACATGGACGCAGGCCGTGTCGCCGCCCGCACCAACCACGCCGGAGGCGTCCTGGGGGGCATCACCACCGGGATGCCCCTGGTGGTGAACGTGGGCGTCAAGCCCACCGCGTCCATCTCCCGGGAGCAGGACACCGTTGACCTGGAGACCGGGGAGGACGCGAAACTCGTCATCCACGGCCGGCACGACCCCTGCATCGTCCCCCGGGCGGTGCCGGTGGTGGAGGCTGTGACCGCACTGACACTATTCGATATGTTATTGGAGGGTTAAAAATGGAACTGAAAGACTACCGGGACCAGCTGGACCGGATCGACGGGCAGCTGGTGTCCCTCTTCAAAGAGCGCATGGAGACGGTCAAATCCATCGCGGACTACAAGAAGGAGCACAACACCCCCGTCCTGGCCGCCGGCCGGGAGCGTGAAATTCTCTACCGCGTGACAGGTCTCTGCGGCGAGGAGCTGCAAGAGTACACCAAGCTCCTCTACTCCACCCTGCTGGAGCTGAGCCGGGACTACCAGGAGGACCGCCTGAACACGGAGGAGTCGAAGCTCTGCCGGGAAATTCTCGCGGCGGCGGAGCACTCCGGGACCTTCCCCGGCCGGGCCGTGGTGGCATGTCAGGGCATGGAGGGCGCTTACTCCCAGATGGCCTGCGACAAGCTGTTCTCCCTGCCCCAGATCATGTACTTCAACCGCTTCGACGGCGTCTTCCGCGCCGTGGAGGCCGGGATGTGCCGCTACGGCATCCTGCCCATCGAGAACAGCTCCGCCGGTTCCGTCACCGAGGTCTACGACCTCATGGAGAAGTACAACTGCAAGATCGTGCGCAGTCTGAAGCTGAAGATCGAGCACTGCCTGCTTGCAAAGCCCGGCGCGAAGCTCTCCGATATCAAAGAGGTGGTGGCCCACGAGCAGGCCCTCAACCAGTGCGGCGAGTTCCTCAAGGTCCGCGGCGTGAAGATCACCATCTTCAGCAACAACGCCGCCGCCGCCCAGTACGTCTCCCAGAGCGATCGCACGGACATCGCCGCCATCGCCTCGGCAGGCTGTGCGGACCTCTACGGCCTGCACATTCTCACGGACCGGGTCTCCAACACGGACCACAACTACACCCGCTTCATCTGCATTTCCAAAAATCTGGAAATTTTCGAGGGGGCCAACCGGATCACCTTCGTGGCCTCCGCCAGCCACCGGCCCGGGTCCCTCTACAGCCTCCTGGCCAAGTTCGCCGCCAAGGGCATGAACATCAGCAAGCTGGAGAGCCGTCCCATCCCCGGAAAGGACTTCGAGTTCCGCTTCTACTTCGACGTGGAGGCCTCCGTGCACAGTCCGGACACCCAGAAGATCCTCAGCCAGCTGGAGAAGGAGGACTTCTTCACCTTCCTCGGCGCGTACAGCGAGGTGTCCTGATGGAGTTCGCTCTCTTAGGCGAAAAGCTGGGCCACAGCTTCTCCCCCCAGATCCACCGGGCCCTGGCGGGCTGTGACTACCAGCTCCTGCCCACGCCGCCGGAGGCGGTGGCGGACCTCTTCCGCCGCCGGGACTTCCGGGGGCTCAACGTGACCATCCCCTACAAGCAGACGGTGATGCCCCTGTGCGACGAGATCGACCCCCGCGCCGCCGCTATCGGGGCGGTGAACACGGTGGTGAACCGGGGCGGGCGGCTCACTGGATACAACACGGACATCGACGGGCTCATCTACCTGGCCCGGCGGACCGGCGTGGACATGGCCGGGAAGAAGGTGGTGATCCTGGGCTCCGGCGGCACCGGCCGCACCGCCCGTGCCGCCGCCGGGGAGCTGGGGGCGGCGGAGATCGTGACCGTCTCCCGCGGTGGGGAGGACAACTATGAAACCCTCTCCCGCCATGCCGATGCCCAGGTGCTTCTCAACACCACCCCTGTGGGGATGTACCCCAACTGCGGCGTCTCGCCGGTGTCCCTGGACGCCTTTCCCCATCTGGAGGGGGTGCTGGACGTGGTCTACAACCCCCTGCGCACCGCCCTGCTTCTGGAGGCCCGGGAGAGGGGGCTCCCCTGCTCCTGCGGCCTGCCCATGCTGGTGGCCCAGGCGTGGCGGGCGGAGGAGCTCTTTACCGGGAGCGCCATCCCTGCGGAGACGGTGGAGGCGGTCCTGGCGGGGCTTACCGCACAGCTTGAAAATGTGGTCCTCATCGGGATGCCCGGGTGCGGCAAGAGCACCGTAGGCCGCGCCCTGGCCCGGCGGCAGGGAAAGGCTTTCCTGGATCTGGACCGCCTCATCGAGGAGCGGGCGGGGAAGTCCATCCCCGCCATCTTCGCCCAGGAGGGGGAGGAGGCCTTCCGAACCCTGGAGAGCTGGGCCGTCCGGGAGGCGGGGGCCCGAACCGGCTGTGTCATCAGCACCGGCGGCGGCGTGGTCACACGGGCGGAGAACTGCGCGCCCCTGCGGCAAAACGGCGTTATCATCCATCTCACGCGTCCCCTGGACCGCTTGCCCACGGCGGGCCGTCCGGTGTCCCAGAGCACGGACCTGCAAACGCTTTGGGAGCGGCGCAGGGGCCTCTACGCCGCTTTCGCGGACCGGACCGTGGACAACGGCGGGCCCCTGGAGGAGACGCTGGATACCATCGAAAAGGAGCTGAGCGCCCTATGAAGCTGCTGTTTCTCAACGGCCCCAACCTGAATATGCTGGGCATCCGGGAGCCGGATATCTACGGCCGGGAGACCTACGCCGCCCTGGAGCAGTATATCCGGGACTTCTGCGGAGAGCTGGGGATCGAATGCGAGATCTTCCAGTCCAACCACGAGGGGGTCCTGGTGGACGCCATCCAAGGCGCCTGCGGCAAAATGGACGGCATCGTCATCAACCCCGCCGCCTACACCCACACCAGCGTGGCTCTCCTGGACGCGCTGAAAGCAGTGGGGCTCCCGGCGGTGGAGGTCCACCTGTCCGACGTCTCCAGGCGGGAGGACTTCCGGCAGGTGTCCTATGTCCGCCTGGCCTGCTGCAAGACCTTCGCCGGGCACGGCTTTGCGGGCTACCGCATGGCGGCGGAGCACTTGCTGTCCCTGGCCGAAAAAGGATAACCATTTTCCCGGCTTTCACATACAATGGCCTAGTAAAGGAGGCTGTTGTCATGGAAAACAACCTGTTCAGCGGCGGGCCGGACGTCTCCGCCGCCTACGATTACCGCGTATACGACCGTGTCTGGCAGAGAGTGGCCCCCGGCGTGGACCCCTACGAGGGCGCGCCCGCCGCCGGTGCTGACGCGCCCCAGGCTCCGGCGGGGCCTGTCCAGGGGGCTCCCGCATCCGCCGCTCCTGCTGTCCCTGCCGCACCGGCGGTCCCGGCGGCTCCTCGATCGGAGATATCCCCCGCTCAGGAGGACACCCTGCCGGGGGCGGAGCAGGACCCCTGCTGTATGGGCACCGCTGCCCGGGAGTCCCTGGAAGTGCTGGAGGGCTTCATCCAGGAGGAGCTGGCCGGCTGCCGCTGCTGTCAGTCTTTGTCCTGCAAGGTGAAAAACGCGAATGCCGCCAAACTCCTGCGGCGGATCGCCGCGGAGAAACGGTGCGCCGCCCGGGACCTGTGCGCGGCCTATTTCCTCATCACCGGCACGCAGTACGCCCCCGCGATCACTATCGAGCGCAAGTGCTGGGAGAACCTGGCCCAGGCCCTGCGCTCCTGCTATCACCAGGAGGCCTGCAACGGCTTCAACTACCAGCGCGCCGCTGACGGGACAACTGATGTCTGCCTGCAAAAGCTGCTCATCCGTCTGGGGGAGCAGGCCTACCGGCGGGCGGAGGAGGTCCAGGCGCTGTTGGGGTGCCTGCTCTGTTGAGCAGGCACATATCGGAAGAATACAAAGGAGAAACACATATGCTGAACACCAGAGAAGAGGCGTTTGCCCTGCTGCGCCGGTACAATCAGGAGCCCTTCCATATCCTCCACGCCTTGACCGTAGAGGGAGTCATGGCCTGGTATGCCAAGGAACTGGGTTATGGGGACCAGGCGGATTTCTGGGCCATGGCGGGCCTTCTGCACGACATCGATTTTGAGCAGTGGCCGGACCGGCACTGCCAAAAGGCATCCGAGCTCCTGCGGGAGGCGGGGGCTGACGAGGCGCTGATCCACGCGGTGGTCTGCCACGGCTTCGGGCTCTGCTCGGACGTTGAGCCGGAGCACGAGATGGAGAAGGTGCTCTTTGCCGCCGACGAGCTGACCGGGCTCATCGGCGCGGCGGCGAAGATGCGTCCCAGCAAGAGTGTGCAGGACATGGAGGTCAGCAGTCTGAAGAAGAAGTTCAAGGACAAGAAATTTGCCGCCGGATGCAGCCGGGACGTCATCCGCGAGGGCGCGGAGCGCCTTGGCTGGGAGCTGGATACGCTGATGGAGCGGACTATCCTGGCCATGCGCAGCTGTGAGGATGCGGTGAACGCAGCCATGGAGGCACTGTAAAATTCTGATTTTCAGGTCGTTTTTCTTCCCCTTTCTCATCAGAGAGAGGGGAAGTTTTTGATTGGTTTTGATTTATGTTCTCTTAATTGTTAAAACCGCTATGAAGAGGCACAATTTTCCAAAAAAATAATATATTTTGGGGAAATTTGAGGGATTTTGAAATTGAAAGATAGATTTTTGATAAATATCCTACCAGTCAGCTACCAGCTATCCATCTTTCAGAAACCCTGCGATTCCGTGTTCCATAACCAAATTTCTTAACATAGGTTGAACTTTTGCTACCAGCTCACAAAAATCCGCTACCAAAATTTTATCTTCAAATCTGGAAGCCCTTGTACCACAACACTTTCCAGTCTCCTCCTTTCTGCCCCAAGGGGCATGGCACTCCCCTGATTGCCTCAAAAAGTTGTAACTTTTTGAGG
>CAJUOA010000103.1 GCA_910587785.1 uncultured Oscillospiraceae bacterium
CGGCCGCTGGGGGGAGTGTCGCTGTTTCCTCCGCACGCTGCCAGGGACAGGCGCATGATTGCTGTCAGCAGCAGTGCAAGAAATCTCGTATGCTTTTTCATCTTGTGCCTCCTCAACGATATCCGGCCTCCCAGACCGAGACATCGCCCGCTTTGGGAGCGCTCCCCCTTTGGAGGGAGCCTCCCGTTTCTCCGCAGCAGAGGGGGTCCGCCATTTCCCGTTGCGTATACATGGAAAATAGTATATAATGGGGAAACTGGTCCGCTGCGGCGCGCGTTGGTGAGAGAACCTGTGGCCGCAGCCTATCAACCGTAAAAAGTTTCCTTTGCAGGAGGAATCGACGTTGCTGAACGGCCCATATGAATACGAGCACTATACGATACGGGACGCCATGTTCCCCGCGCTTCTCCACGAGGACCGCCTGCTCCCAGGCTATGGCATCCTGACGAATTGGCATGAAAATCTGGAGCTGCTCTGGTTTACCAAGGGCAAGGGACTGGTGATCATCGACGGCGTACAGATCGAGGCGGGCCCCGGAGACATCGTCCTGGTCAACTCCAACTGCCTGCACCGGGTCCTCTGCTTGGAGGACCTCGCCTATTACTGTCTCATCATTGATAAGAACTTCTGCCTGCGCTGCGGCTTCCCTGCGGAGGCCGTCCGGCTGCGCTCCCACATCCGCGACGGGCTCCTGCGGGGAAATTTCAAGCAGATCGTCCGTCTCCTGGCGGAAAAGCCCCCCTACGGCAAGGCTGAGGCCCAGGCAAATATCCTGCTGCTCCTGACCCGGCTGTACCGGGATTTTCAGGAGGATTCCCCGGAACCGGAGGCCGCCGGCCCCAAAAACAGCCAGCTGGTGATGGTGCGCGGCGCGATCCGGTTCCTCAACAGCTCCTACCAGCAGTCCCTGACCATCGACGACATCTGCCGGCAGGTGGGGGCCAGCAAGTTCCATTTCTGCCGGGTCTTTCGGGCGGTGACCGGGAAGACGGTGGTGGATTACCTCAACCTCCTGCGCTGTGAGCGGGCCCAGTCCCTTCTGTCGACCGGCGCTTGCAGCGTCCAGGAGGCCGCCGAGCGCTGCGGCTTTTCCAGCGCCTCCTATTTTTCCATGGTCTACAAGCGGCAGATCGGCGAATCGCCCTCCGCCACCGCCAAACGCGGGGCCAGTCAGGCGGCGCGGGACCTCACAGCACCGTCTATCCCCTCAGGGAGGGGCTGACGTCCTCCCAGACGGGCTTGTCGGTGCTGTAGTCGTGGATGGAGGGGATGGAGGAAGAGCACCTCCGGCTCCATGATCAGCGCACGGGCGATGCCGATCCGCTGCCGCTGTCCGCCGGAGAACTCGTGGGGGTACTGCTTTGCCCGACACTCCGGGTCGGGGATGCCCACCTTGCTGAGCATCTCAACGGCCATTTTCCGGGACTCTTCTCCCTTGATCCCCTGGTTGTAGGTGATGGTGCCGCCTCCCTTAGTCGCGGCCCAGGTTGTCCGTGCCGAACCAGTACTCGCTGTTGGGCGAGGTGAACTTCTCCATCAGTCTGGTACGCAGTTCGGTGTACTGGTATTTGCCGATGGCCGTGGCGATAAAGGTGAATACCACGACGGCGAAAAAGACGAAGGCCATCACCGCGGCGGATTTTTTCTTCATGAAGTTCTGAAGGGCCTGCACCACGCTGGTGTCATACCGTCCGATGGCGTCCGTCAGCAGAGGGCCCATGCCGGGCACGGAGAAGAACCGCTCTACCAGCAGCGGCCCGCCGGTGGTCAGCAGCACCGAAGCGGGGATATACGCGATCATAGGCACGAAGGCATTTTTCAGTACGTGCCTGACCATGATGTCCTTGGTGGGCATCCCCTTTACCCAGGCGAGGCGTATGTAGTCCTTGTTCAGCTCATCCACCATATACCGGCGGGTCCAGAGGGCGTAGCTGGCGATCGAGCCCAGTGCCAGACACCCACCGGCAGGATGCCGGTGCGCACCGGGGCGTTGGTGGAATAGAGGGACAGCAGGTGCAGGACCCGGGCGCCGAACATCAGGATCAGCGAGCCGTAGGACCGCAGCAACTGGGGGCTGAGGGGGGGCCTTCAGCCCGGCCGCGGCCAGACGGTCCTCCTTCTCCGCTGCAAAATTATGCAACATCGAGATCCCCCCATACGGGAGAGCCGGTCAGACGCTTTGCGTTGTCCATCTTCGTTATTTTGCAAAATATCATAGCACTTTGGCCTGTCTGTTGTCGAGGATATACGGTCACAATAGCAACATCTCTGCGCCGGAAAGCAAGATTATATAAATACCGCTTCAACAGACTCGGTGGGAGACACAGAAAAATAAACATATATTTTTGATAAATTTGCCAAGTTTTTCGCATATAATAGATATTTTCCGAAGTTTTATATGATGTTTTGACTTTTGCCCGCAAGGCCAGACCGGCAAATATAATAAATATTTTAGGCAAATCAGCCATCTCCTCCTTGTGCTCAGGCAAAAAACATTATATAATGGGCCGGCATCAAGCAAACATGAAATTTGCTTCAAAAGGGGAGAACTTATGGACTACTTATTTGAGAAGATCCGTGTCATCATTCAGCAGCTGGCGCCTCTCCGGCAGACCGCCCCGGATCCCTTGGAAGGCGTTGCCTGCCTGCCCGCGGGCTACAAGACCTCCAATACCCCGCCGGAGGGGGACTGGATGCCCTGGAGCCGGGAGGACTCCATCCGGGGCAAGGACGCCCACTACTGGTTCCACGTCTCCTTCACCGCCCCGCCGGAGAAACCCGGCCACCGGCTCTTTTTCCGGCTGGAGACCGGCTGTAACTCCGTCTGGGACGCCGTGGGCCCCCAGGGCCTCCTGTACCTCAACGGCGAAATGGTCCAGGGCCTGGATGTCAACCACCAGGAAGTCCTCCTCACCCCGGGCCGGGAGTACGACGCCTACCTCTACTTCTACACCAGTCCCAACGAGATCACCGCCCAGTGCCGGATGGAGCTCGTCTGGCTGGACGACGCGGTGGACGGGCTGTACTACGACCTGAAGGTGCCTCTGGACGCCGCCCGCTGTCTGGACAAGGGGAGCGATGCCTACTGGCGAATCCTGCGGGGCCTGGAGCGGGCCGTCCAGCTGGTGGACCTGCGCAGTCCCTTCAGCCCCGCTTTCTATGAGAGCGTGGAGGCCGCCCGGACCTGCCTGCGGGAGGAGTTCGTCCAAAAGGACTGCGGCAGAGAGGCCCCGCTGGTCCACTGCGTGGGCCACACCCACATCGACGTGGCATGGCTGTGGACCCTCGCCCAGACCCGGGAGAAGGTCCAGCGGAGCTTCTCCACCGTCCTGCGGCTGATGGAGCAGTACCCGGAGTACCGGTTCATGTCCTCCCAGCCCCAGCTCTACCAGTATGTGAAAGAGGAGGCCCCGGAGCTCTACCGGCAGATCCTCCAGCGGGTCAAGGAGGGCCGCTGGGAGGTGGAGGGCGCCATGTGGCTGGAGGCTGACTGCAACCTCCCCTCCGGCGAGAGCCTGGTCCGTCAGATCCTCCACGGCAAGCGGTTCATGCAGGAGGAGTTCGGGGTGGACAGCCACATCCTCTGGCTGCCGGACGTGTTCGGCTACAGCGCCGCCCTGCCCCAGATCCTCCGGAAATCCGGGGTGGATCAGTTCTTTACCACCAAGATCAGCTGGAACGAGTACAACAAGCTCCCCTATGACGCCTTCCTCTGGCAGGGCATCGACGGCAGCGAGGTGTTCACCAGCTTCGGCACCGCGAGAGACCTCCCCAAGCCCGGCGAGCCGGACATCCACACCACCTACACCGGCACAAACGAGCCCTCCATGGTGGCCGGCACCTGGGCCCGCTTCCAGCAGAAGGAGTACTCCGACCAGACCCTCATCACCTTCGGCTACGGCGACGGCGGCGGCGGCCCCACCCGCCACGACCTGGAGACCCAGAGGCGCACCGCCTGGGGCCTCCCCGGCCTCCCCCGGACGAAGATCAGCACCGCCGGGGACTACATGGCCCGGCAGGAGGCGGACCTGCGGACCCGGGCCGCGGAGACCGGGCGGGTCCCCCGGTGGGTGGGGGAGCTGTACCTGGAGCTCCACCGGGGCACCTACACCTCCATCGCCAAAAACAAGCGCAACAACCGCAAGAGCGAGCTGCTCCTCCAGCGAACGGAATCCCTCTCCGTGCTGGCCGGGGCCCTGTGCGGGCGGACCTACCCCCAAAAGGAGCTCTACGGGCTGTGGCAGACCGTCCTGCTCAACCAGTTCCACGACATCATCCCCGGCTCCTCCATCCACGAGGTCTACGAGGACAGCGGCCGGCTCTATGCCCAGGTCCTGGACCAGGGGGATCGCCTGGCCGGGGAGGCCCTGGAGGCTCTGGCCGGGCAGGTGTCCGGGAAGGGCCTGCTGGTCTACAACCCCCTGGGCTTCGCCCGGAGCGGCATGGTCTCCCGGGACGATGCGCAGTACTGGGCGGAGGACGTGCCCGCCATGGGCTGGCGGGTCATCCCCCTGGAGCAGACGGGCCCCTCCCGGGTGAAGGCCGCCCCCGGGTCCCTGGAAAATGAGTTCTACCGCCTGACCCTGGACGGAACGGGAGCCATCTGCTCCCTGGTGGACAAGCGCGCGGACCGGGAGCTGTGCCTGCCCGGATGCCGCCTCAACGAGCTCCAGGTGTTCGAGGACTTCCCCAAAGCCTGGGACGCCTGGGAGATCAGCGCCTACTACAAGGACAAGATGTGGCCCGTGGACCAGGTGGCCTCCCTGGAGGTGGTGGAGGAAGCCGTCCGCAAGGGCATCCGCATGGTCAAGCCCTACGGCGATTCCACCATCACCCAGACCGTCTACCTCTACGACCGCTCCCCCCGGATCGACTTTGAGACCGAGGTGGACTGGCACCAGCGCCACCAGCTGCTCAAGGCCGCCTTCCCCCTGGACATCCACGCCAACCAGGCCGCCTATGAGATCCAGTTCGGCCACGTCCTGCGCCCCACCCACCGCAACACCAGCTGGGACGAGGCCCGGTTCGAGGTCTGCGCCCAGAAGTGGGCGGACCTCTCTGAGGACGGCTATGGCGCGGCCCTCCTCAACGACTGCAAGTACGGCTCCAGCGCCGAGGGGAGCGTGATGAAGCTCTCCCTCCTCAAGTCCGCCACCTATCCGGACACGGAGGCCGACCAGGGCAGGCACGTCTTCACCTACAGCCTGCTGCCCCACAGCGGCGGCCTCCGGGAGGGCGGCGTGGTCCAGGAGGCGTACTGCCTCAACCAGCCCCTGCTGGCCGTCCCCGCCGCCGGCGGAGGGCCCCTGCCGGAGGTGTTCTCCCTCGTTACCTGTGACCAGCCGGGGATCATCCTGGAGACTGCTAAGCGCTCCGAGGACGGGGAGGACCTGATCGTCCGCTTCTACGAGGCGTATGACCGCAGAGTGCGGGCGAACATCACCCTGGGGCTCCCCTTCGAGGGCGTCACGGTGTGCGGCCTGCTGGAGCGGCCCGTGGAGACGCCGGAGCTGTCCGTTTCCGGCCAGACCGTCACCCTGCCGGTGCGGAATTTCGAGATCGTGACCCTGCGCTTCCACCTGCGCTGAACAAAACGGGCCCGCCCCGGAGGGCGGGCCCCATCACAAGACGAGGAGGCACTATCCATGAAACGCTCTGAGATCAACCGGGCCCTCCGGGAGATGGAGGCCATGTGCGCAAAACACGGCTTCCACCTGCCGCCGTTCTGCGGCTTCACGCCCCGGCAGTGGGAGGACCTGGGGCACGAGTACGACGAGATCCGGGACTGTATGCTGGGCTGGGACATCACCGACTATGGGAAGGGCGACTTTGACCACTTCGGCTTTTCCCTGGTGACCATCCGCAACGGGAACCGGGCGATGGCGGGGAAATATCCCAAGGTCTACGCGGAGAAGCTCTTGTACCTCAAGGAGGGACAGTACGCCCCCAACCACTTCCACTGGTACAAGACCGAGGACATCATCAACCGCGGCGGCGGCAACGTCCTGATCCGCGTCTATAACTCCCTGCCGGACGAGGAGATCGACTATCAGTCCGACGTCACCGTCCACACCGATGGGCGCACCTACACCGTCCACGCCGGGACGCAGATCCGCCTGACCCCCGGCGAGAGCATCCATATCCAGCAGCGGCTGTATCACGACTTCACGGTGGAGCCCGGCAGCGGGCCGGTCCTCCTGGGAGAGGTCAGCCAGTGCAACGACGACCACACGGATAACCGCTTCCACCCGCCTGTGGGCCGCTTCCCCTCCATCGAGGAGGACGAGCCGCCCTACCGGCTGCTCTGCAACGAGTATCCGGCGGCAAAGTAGGGAGAGGACGCGGCGGCGCTGTATTCGATTCAAAACAAATTCCTGACCGTCACGGCAGACAGCCTCGGCGCGCAGCTCCAGTCGATCTCAGGCGCGGACGGCGTTGAATACTTGCGGCAGGGCGACGCCGCGTATTGGAGCGGGCGCGCCCCCAATCTGTTCCCCTATGCCGCAAGGCTGACCGGCGGCGGCTACTACATGGATGGCCGGCTCTACGGATTGCCGGAAAAGCGCAGTGAATCGCTGCGGACACAAAACATTCAAAATGTGCGCCCGGATCAGGGGGGCAGGATGCCGGGGCGGCTGCATCCACCGGAGTCATCCTGCTTTTGATTTTCCCAAGACTTCTTTTGATTGACAACGCAGGAGCGGCAAGATATACTACAAGCACCAAAATGACAGGAGGTTACCAAAAGATGAAGCGAATCCTTTCAGCCGCTTTGTCACTGTGCTTGTGTATGTCCGCCGTGCCGGCGGCACATGCGTGGCAGGATGGCACGCCGCAGCAAAATATCTCTGCGGGAATGTACACAGCCGCCCCGGCCCCCTATGCGGAGGGTTCTGTCCCCACGCCGCAGGAGGCCTACGAGGCAATGACCGCCTTGAAAAAACAGACGGAATATGCGGAGGGGGCGTCTTGGGATAATGGGAACGAATACACATGGAAAGGCGGAACCCAGGGTGGAATCGCCGCTATTGGCGCGGGCTGCGTTGCCTTCGCTTACATTCTGAGCGACGCGGCCTTCGGTGATCTGCCCGCGAGGATGACCTCATCCGTTCGATTTTCGGACGTGAAGGTCGGGGATATCCTGCGGGTGAACAACGATGCCCACACCGTAATTGTGCTGCAAGTGAGTGATGCAGGCGTGGTCATTGCCGAGGGGAATTATCATGAAAATGGCAGCGGCGGCATAATCCACTGGGGGCGCGTGATGTCCAGGGCGGAAGTTGAAGCCGCCAGTCATTACATCACCCGTTACCCGGAAAACTATACTCCGCCCACTGATCCGGATGCTAATACTCCCATCGGGTCAGGCGGCCTTGCCGAAGGACTCAAATGGTCGCTGACCAAGGCGGGGACGCTTACGATCTCCGGTTCCGGAGCGATGGCGGACTTTTCGGGAGCCTCAGAACAGCCGTGGAACGGCAACGCGGACAGCATCTTGAACATTGTGGTTGAAAATGGGGTAACTGCTGTTGGCAGCAATGCTTTTAACGGCAGTAAAGCGATCAGTGCGACGATCCCAGCCAGTGTAAAAACAATTGGCAGCGGCGCTTTTCAGAATTGCAAAAATCTTATCTCAGTCACCGTATCAGAAGGTGTGGAACGCATTGGTGATTCTGCCTTTCAAGCCTGTACGGCGCTCAAGTCCATTGACCTGCCGGCAAGTATCAGCAGTGTAGGCACCGCAGCATTTTGGGAGTGTACAGAATTGTTGGCAGTAAGATTTTCTGCCGGCAGTCAGCAAGTGAGCATTGGCGACAGCTTATTCTCAAGATGCTACAAGCTGGGCTCGGTTACGCTGCCAAAGAGCATAGACCGCATAGGTAATGACATGTTTATGAACTGCCTGCTGCTTTCGACCCTCAACATTCCTCAGGGGGCGGCAAGCATAGGGGAGCGTGCGTTCTCTTCCTGCTTCAGGCTGGCCTCAATTTCAGTTCCGGACAGTGTAAAAACGATAGGGATAGCGGCATTTCAACAGTCTGCTATACAAGACATCTACTACAGCGGGAGCGAGGCGCAATGGAGCGCCATACAAAAACTGGGTGATGTCCCATCATCGTTACAAAACATAACGGTACACTACAACAGCTCCCTCCCTGACCCCGGTCCGGACCCAGACCCAGACCCGGACCCAGACCCAGACCCGGACCCGGACCCAGACCCGGACCCCGGTCACGAGCATACCTGGGACAGCGGGAAGGTCACGGCCCCGGCGGACTGCACCTCCTCCGGCGTACGGACATACACCTGTACAGAATGCGGTGAGACCCGCACGGAAACGATCCCTGCCGCCGGCCATCACTACGAAGTGACTGCCGTCACCAAGGAGGCCACCTGTACGGAGGCCGGTGAGCGGACCGCCTCGTGTTCCAACTGCGGTGATGTGAAAACGGAGATCATCCCCGCCGCCGGACACAGCTACGGTCCGGTCACGGTGACGCGGGAGGCTGCCTGTACCGCAGACGGCGCGCAGACGTCCACCTGTTCCAGGTGCGGCAGCGTTCAGAATGAGATCATCCGCGCCTTGGGACACAGCTTTATCCGGAACGCTGACGGCGACTATGTGTGCGTCAACGAGCAGAATGCCGGCGGCGAACCGGCGACCGTTGTTTCCGCCGCAGTGGCGGACGGCTACGCGCAGGTGCGGGCGGACACGGACCGGCTGACCGCCGGTCACGCGTATCAAACCGAGGCTTCCGCCAGGGAATATGCCTCCAGCGTTACCCGCGCCGCGCTGTCTTCTGCCGGCAGCTCCCTCCAGTATACCATCAACACCGTCCAATTTACACCGCCCACCCAGACCGTGGACGGGGAATTCGTTTATACCGTCACGCTCCGGCTGGGCGGACGGGCCGCGGCAGCGTGGCTAACGACAGAACCCTTCTATATGGTGATCCCCGCAGACGGCGAGCCTGAGCCTGACCCCGCTCCCGATCCGGGCCCGGACATTGACCGGGAAGTCTACTACCTTTCCATCCCCCGATCTTCCGGCGGCGAAGTCATTCCCAGCGTCCGCCGCGCCGCCCAGGGGGACCGTGTGACACTGACGGTTCTCCCGGATGCCGGATACGAATTATCGGATCTGACGGTTTCCGAAGCCCGGGGCAGGAAAATCTCTGTCTGGGAAATGGGCGGCGGCGGCTTCATCTTTACGATGCCCCCGTCCCGGGTGACGGTGAACGCGGTGTTCAGCAAGCTCCCGGAGGATGCAGGGGACTATCAGTACTCCACCACCGTCCCCGACACTCTCCCCGGCACCTCGCCCGGCGCTTCGGATGTGATCCTCAATCCCAGCCCCATGAACTTCTCCGATGTGAGCGCTGCGGACTGGTTCTACAGCGACGTCCGCTACTGCTGGCAGAGGTACCTGATGACCGGCGTCTCTGATACCCGATTTGACCCCCAGGGTCCCACTAACCGGGCCATGATCTGGACAGTGATCGCCCGCCTGGCGGGCCGGGACACCTCCGGCGGCTCCAACTGGTATGAGCGGGGACAGATCTGGGCCAAAAACAAGGGCATCACCGACGGCACGGCTCCCTTGGCCGATGTGACCCGGGAGCAGCTGGTGACGATGCTCTGGCGTTTCAAGGGCAGCCCCTATGTCAACATCGACAATCTGGGCCAATTCAAGGATGCGGCGGAGGTCTCCGGCTGGGCGGTCCAGCCGGTCCGCTGGGCGGCGGCCAACGGCCTCCTCAACGGCGCCTCCGGCAGTCTGATCCCCCAGGGCAGGGCCACCCGGGCCGAGGTGGCGGCGATCCTCGCGCGGTTCTGCCAAAATGTTGGCTGACCGGTAAGCTTTCTAAGCGGTGATGCAGGACACGTTCCAGAATCGCGGAGACGATGGCAGCACCGGCAAAGACCTCGTTCCACCGGGAGAAGGTTTTGTTGGAGGTAAAAACGGAAGACGCCTTCTCATATCTCCCTGCAATGAGCCGGAAGAATAAGTTCGTGCCTTGGATGTCCGTGGTAAATCCAGTCGTACAGTATCCCGCCATATCTGGACAAATCGGAGAACCCTTGCAGTGCAGCGGGTTTTCCGATTTGTCCTTATTATCAGAAAAGGCCCCGCCAAACCGTTGCAATCACTAGGTTCCGGCGGGGTCCTGACTGTATTTTGAGACTGTTTTCCCTTACGGTCTGCGCTGTCCTTTTGCATATAAAAGGATGGCAGAATGAGATGGATCAAAACTTAAGACATCCTCCTCATTCACACAAGAAAAAGATTGGGGATTTGCACGAGGGGACATGAGGGTGGAAATGAGTGGAAAAGCTGCAAAAATCAAGTTTTTAGAATTTGAAAAATCGCCATCTTTCGACAGACATTGGACAAAATCCTCAGACAAATAGTGCGTTTAAAAAAAGCGTTCACAACGGCTGAGCCCGTCTTTAATCGCTGCGGGCCCTTTCTTCTGCCTGTTCCCCCCGGCATCCACCCTGAAAGCGCCCCGGTGTTCTCCACGGAAAAAGAGGGGCCCGAACCTCAATGAGGCTCGGGCTCTGTGCGTCGAAAAAGCGGCTGGGCAACCCTGCTCATTCCTCATCCGTCCCGGCAGGCAGCACAGCCTCGTCCAGCAGTCCCAACTCCCCAAGGACGGCTTCCACCTGCGTCCAAACGCCGGTCCGCTTCCACAGCCGCAGGCGGTCCGCCACGCACCGGGGCCTC
>CAJUOA010000104.1 GCA_910587785.1 uncultured Oscillospiraceae bacterium
TTCGTATTTCATGCCCCTATTTTACCACTGCACCTTATTTTCGCAAGATGTCTATAGGAAAATGCGACTTTATAATATCTCTCCTGATTGCTCTCGATCAACAGCGCAAGTTCCTGGGCCGCTTTCATCTCGTTATCCTTCCTGCTCAAAATATTCGGAAATGATTTTACCTGCCCCGTCCCCGCCCGAAACGCAGACGGCCAAATAGCGGCCATACGCATCTATGACCGCGCGGTCGAGCTTGGGGACCTCTTCCGGGATGTAGGCGGCAAAGCTGTCCCTCTGGGCGGCGATCCTTGCCTGGGCGGACGGCATAGCCGATCGTGCTTCCGCCTCGTTTGAAAATTCAAACAGGGCCAGTTCATCTGCCGCAGCGCCGCTGCCGGCATAGACCAGGGCGGCGGACGCCCCGTCAATGTCATAAAGGATTTCGGCGATCCCATCATCCAACCGGTTGAGCGGTTCCGCAAACACCCCGCTTTCCAGAAGGCTGGCGGCCAGCGCCTCCAAGTCGAGCTCCCTGTCCCCAGGCCCCCCGGCGCACCGCAGGCGGAGAGCGGCAGAAGCGTCAGCGCCAGAACCAGAGCAATCAAATGTTTCATCATGACATGTCCCCCTTATTTTTTTGGTGCTGTATGTGTCTTCAGGTAGTCGAGCCATTTTTCGCAGTAGTCTTTGACGAGGTGGATCCCGTCGGCCGCCGCGTCTGCGGGCAGGCTCCCGTCCCCGGCGGCAGCCGCGTTTTCCGTATCGACATAGAAGACCTGCTTCTCCTCCGCCAGCTCCCGGAGCAGGAGGTTATACTCGTTGATCTTGGCGTTTGTAATGTAACGATGCGTGGAAGAAACTTTGCTGGAAACGGGTATGATTCCTTGGATATATATGACAGCGCCGGGGTTGATCTCCTGTATGCCGTCAATGATATCCCCATACTTTGACTGGAAGATTTGACTGTAGACCCACCCTGTTTCATTGATGCCGAGCATGATGTAAACCTTGGAAAATTGGGTCGATTTCATTGCGTCCATAACAGAGCGTTTTTTGCCATCCTGATTGACGGCCGGCTTTGTAAAAACGGTATCCACCATCAGCCCTTTATACACATAAGAGGTGGCGTTGGACAGCCCGGTATTGATGATCAGACCCTCTGTTCTGGAATCCCCAATGAATACTGCATCGTCAAAATAGCTGTCCTCAACTGCGGGGGATTCTGGTACGGGCGCAGAGAAATCGTACGCCTGCTCCGAAGCGCCGCCCGTTCCGGCAGGGGCGGGCGTGATGACCGGCTCAACCGCTGCGATCCTGCCTTCTTCCGCCGGAACCGCTTCAGCGGCAGTCCCATTTTCATCTTCAGCGCCGTGAGCCGAGGCTTGCTCCAGATACGCGGGAAGGGCCGCGTGCAGAACAAACACCACGACGGCGGGCATTGCCCAAAGCAGCGCAAACCGGAAAATGGACGGTATGCCGCGCCGCCTCCGCCGTCTCCTGACAGGCCGCCTCCGGCGCGGCGTGCCCGGCGCTTCTCTGGGGGGGCAGGTATAAACTCGGTATTCCATGTGATATGCCTCCAATCAGGTTTTTCACCGTATTAGATGCACCAGCGCCTGAAAAAGTTGAACCCGCGCGAAAAAAATTTTTGCGCGGGTCATGACAGCCGGAAAAGCTGCCCGCAACACATCTGCGGACAGCTTTTTCCCGCGGTACGGCCAGTGGAGGCATGTCTGGATGGCTGCCATACTCCAATTTGTATTTTTTTCTTATTTAATACTTTTTACAATTCCCTAAACGGTTTGTTTTAGATGGCCCGCATGGCCACCCGCCCGGATTCGGGATCGAGGGGGCGTCCCTATCGGACCTTCTTTTATGGGGAGATACATCCTTCCGATCATTTTTTCAGGAACCTCCAGCGGTACAGCCGCATCAACTGCCCCAGCGCCCGGTCAAAGAGCAGGAACGTGACATTTCCAAGGGCCAGGAGGCCGGCTGCCGCAAGTGCGGAGTACTCCGCGAAATCCGCCGCGACGGCCTCCAAGCGGAAGAAGAAAATCAGCAGGAGGTACATTGCGGCCATGGCCGCGGAAAACAGCAGGCACTTGACCGCCGTCCGCAGGAGTTTGGAGGCCAGCCCCTCCAGCCGGGGCCGCAGGGCGGGATACCACCCCAAAAAGGCGTAGAGAAACGCCAATTCCTTGTCCGCGCACAGAAACAGCGACAGGATGCCCGCCCCGGCGTAGACCGTGAGGGCGGCGCCCGGGCCGTACCGGCACACCAGCGGGATCAGACAGACCATGGCCAGCAGGGGACAGGCGAAGGTGGCCAGGGGGACGAGGCTCCCCAGGGAGAGGATCACCACCGTCAGCGCGGCCATAACCCCGCCCAGGGACATCCGGCGGCTCTGCTGGCGAAACGTGCTTCGTTGAGGCATAACGAACGCTCCTTCCGGAAAAATTAGTCTTGCCCATTCCGGGCGGCAGTGTTATGATAGCATAAAACGAGACCAGATAAAAGTCCGTTTGGCGGCAGAAAAAGCCCACAAAAGGAGGCCCCTATGTCAAAGACTACCCAGCGTGTGACAACGGCAGTGTTCTGCGCGTTTTTAGCGCTCCTCGGCATTTTGCACCTGGTCCTGCCGGACCGCACCTTCTCCCCGGTGGAGAACCGCAATCTCCGCCAAGTCCCCGCTTTCACCTGGCGCGCCCTCCGGGAGGGGAGCTACACCGCCGCCCTGGAGACCTATCTGGAGGACCAGTTCCCCCTGCGGGACGGCTGGATGGGCCTCAAAACACGCTGGGAGTGGCTCCTAGGCAAGCGGGAGTTCCACGACGTGTTCCTCTGCGGCGGCGCCCTCATCGGCCGCGTGGGCGAGGGGGACCGCTGGGAGCAGAACCTGGGCTTTGTGGACCGTCTCGCGGAGAAAACGGATATCCCGGTCTATCTGGGCCTCATCCCCACGGCGGCGGAGGTCTGGAAGGACAGGCTCCCCCACGGCGCGGACAGCGCGGACCAGAGCGCCCTCCTGAAGGAGGCGCGGGGGACCGGGGCCGTCTGGGCGGACATCGCCGGGGCCCTCGCGGCCCACAGCGAAGAGCCCGTCTTCTACCGCACGGACCACCACTGGACCAGCCTGGGGGCCTACTACGGCTATACCGCCCTCTTAGAAGCCATGGGGGAGACTCCCCTGCCCCTGGGGAAGGCGGAGACGGTGTCGGATGACTTTTACGGCACCCTCTACTCCTCCTCCGGCGTCCACTGGGTCCCGCCGGACACCATTGAGCGCTATGTCCGGGAGGACGCTGTCACCGTGGAGGACGTCTACGGCGGCGAGACCCACGGCCTCTACGTGGACAGCTTCCTGGAGGAGAAGGACCAGTACGCCTCCTTTCTGGGCGGCAACCAGCCCCTCTATATCGTCCGCAACAGCGCCGCGTCCTCGGACAAGAAGCTCCTCCTGGTCCGGGACAGCTACAGCGACAGCCTCGCCCCCTTCCTCTGCCGCCACTTTGCGGAGATCCACCTCCTGGACCTGCGCTATAACAAGACCTCCGTGGCCCAGTACGCCGCGGACATGGGGGCGGACGGCATTGCCGTCTTGTACAGCGTGGACAATTTCATGAAGGACGCGGATGCCGTCTTCCTCGCCCAGTAGCATAAATTTCCCCGCCGGTTTCAGGGGAGCTTTTGGGCAGTTTGTGAAATTTCTGGCGCGATTCTCTTTCCCTGTTGCATTTTTTCCCGCAATGGAGTAAAATTCTAACCAATGGGCCGCCTGTACTTGAACTGCAAGCCCGATCTCATATAAGAAAAGGAGACATGTATCATGGAAACCTATGGCCTGGAGGCCCTGGGCATCATCAATCCCAGTGCCGTCTACCGCAACCTCTCTCCCGCCCAGCTGGTGGAGAAGGCCCTGGCCCGGGGCGAGGGCTATCTCAACAACACCGGCGCACTCTGCGTCAACACCGGCAAGTACACCGGCCGGTCCCCCAACGACAAGTTCATCGTCGACACTGCCGGCGTCCATGACGACATCGCCTGGGGCAAGGTCAACGTCCCCACCACCCAGGAGGTCTTTGACGCCCTCTACGAGAAGATGGTGGCCTACCTCCAGAACCGCGAGGTCTTTATCTTCGACGGCTTCGCCGGCGCCGACCCCAAGTACACCAAGGCTTTCCGCATCGTCAACGAGCTGGCCAGCCAGAACCTCTTCATCCACCAGCTCCTCCTGCGCCCCACCGAGGAGCAGCTGGCCAATTACAAGGCGGACTTCACCATCATCGCCGCCCCCGGCTTCAAGTGCATCCCCGAGCGGGACCACGTCAACAGCGAGGCCGCCATCATGATCGACTACGAGAAGAAGATGGTCCTCATTGCCGGCAGCCAGTACGCGGGCGAGATCAAGAAGAGCGTCTTCTCCGTCATGAACTACCTCATGCCCAAGGAGGGCATCTTCCCCATGCACTGCTCCGCCAACATCGGCGACAAGGGTGATTCCGCTATCTTCTTCGGCCTCTCCGGCACCGGCAAGACCACCCTCTCCGCCGACCCCAACCGCAAGCTCATCGGCGACGACGAGCACGGCTGGGCCGACGACTCCGTCTTCAACTTCGAGGGCGGCTGCTACGCCAAGTGCATCGACCTCACCGAGGAGCGCGAGCCCGAGATCTTCCGCGCCATCAAGTTCGGCTCCCTGGTGGAGAACGTCATCCACGACGAGGCCACCCGCGTGCCCGACTACTCCGACGGCACCCTCACCGAGAACACCCGCGTGGGCTACCCCGTCGACTATATCCCCAACGCCGCCATCCCCGGCATCGGCGGCACCCCCAAGACCGTCATCTTCCTCACCGCCGACGCCTACGGCGTCATGCCCCCCATCTCCAAGCTCAACGAGAAGCAGGCCCAGTACTACTTCGTCTCCGGCTTCACCAGCAAGCTGGCGGGCACCGAGCGGGGCATCACCTCCCCTGTGCCCACCTTCTCCACCTGCTTCGGCGCTCCCTTTATGCCCCTCGATCCCTCTATCTACGCCAAGATGCTGGCTGAGAAGGTGGCCAAGTCCGGCGCCAACGTCTACCTCGTCAACACCGGCTGGTGCGGCAACAGCGGCAAGCGCATGAACCTCAAGTACACCCGCGCCATGGTCACTGCCGCCCTCAACGGCGAGCTGGAGAAGGCCGAGTTCGTCACCGATCCCTACTTCGGCGTCCAGGTGCCCACCTCCTGCCCCGGCGTCCCCGACGAGCAGATGATCCCCGCCAAGCAGTGGGGCGACGATCAGTCCGGCTACGACACCAAGGCCAAGGAGCTGGCCAAGGCTTTCGTCGAGAACTTCAAGCAGTACACCCATATGTCCGACGACGTCGTCGCCGCCGGTCCCCAGGCGTAACCTCTTTTTTTAAGCCTCCCGTCCCGCGCAGGGGCGGGAGGTTTTTTCACTCGCAGGATAGATGGTTCTAACCTGATAGCCCCGGGAGCTCCGCGCCCCCGGACCCCCGGTGACTTTTTGTTCGGACAAAAAGTCACCAAAAAACCGCTCAAGAAACGTAGTTTCTTGAGAATCTTCCTTTATTACGGGGGTTTTTGGTTTGCGCTACGACCTGTTTGTCTGGTTTTTTCCAATGTCTTCCCTGGGCCGATGTCAGTCGAATCGCTGGAACCGCTCCCTGGCCCTTCGGTCTTCTTCGTTGGGTTCGCCTCCTAAAGCACGATTCATTTCGACACTACCGGGCCACCGGCACGGTGCGGGCGATACTGCTCTTCGCTTCGTAGGGCGCGACGACCCCGGCGCGCCGCTTTGATGAATGTTGGTTCTCCCCGCTTTCGTAGGAGCGGATATTATCCGCCCGCTCTATCGGCACCCGCCTTTTTCCACCGGGCACCACACCATCGCCCCTCCCCTCAAAAAATCACTGCGGGCCCCACCCAAAAGGCAGGGCCCACAGCCTGTATTTACGATCAAACCCTCGGCAGCTGCGCCAAAGACCGCTCAATATCCTCATCCGTGGGGACAAAATTCACCATTTCACCGTTGTGGAACTTCTCATAGGCCACCAGATCAAAATACCCGGTCCCCGTCAGGCCGAAGAGGATCACCTTCTCCTCCCCTGCCTCAGTGCACTTCTTTGCCTCATTCATCGCGGCCAAGATCGCGTGCCCGCTCTCCGGAGCCGGAAGAATGCCCTCAACCCTTGCGAACTCCTCCGCCGCCTCGAACACGTCGGTCTGTTTGACGGAAACCGCCTCCATATAGCCGTCATGGTACAGCTGGCTGAGAGTTGCGCTCATCCCGTGGAACCGCAGCCCGCCCGCGTGGTCAGCTGAGGGAATAAAGGAGCTCCCCAGCGTGTACATCTTCGACAGCGGGCACACTCTCCCCGTGTCGCAGAAGTCATACGCAAACTTTCCGCGGGTGAGGCTGGGACAGGATGCAGGCTCCACCGCCACGATACGGTAGTCCGCCTCCCCCCGGAGCTTCTCCCCCATAAAGGGGGCGATCAATCCGCCCAGATTGCTCCCGCCTCCGGCACAGCCGATGACAATATCCGGCTTCACCCCGTATTTATCCAATGCCGCCTTGGCCTCCAGCCCAATCACCGACTGGTGCAGCAGCACCTGGTTGAGCACACTGCCCAGCACATACCGATACCCCTCCCGGGAGGACGCCGCCTCCACCGCCTCGCTGATGGCGCACCCCAGAGACCCGGTCGTTCCCGGGAACTCGGCGAGAATCTTCTTCCCCACCTGGGTCGTCTCGGAGGGCGACGGCGTCACATTCGCCCCGTAGACCTTCATCACCTCCCGCCGGAAGGGCTTCTGCTCATAGGAGCACTTCACCATATACACCCTGCAATCCAGCCCCAGATAGGCGCAGGCCATGGAAAGCGCCGTGCCCCACTGCCCGGCCCCGGTCTCTGTGGTCACCCCGGCGAGGCCCTGCTGTTTCGCGTAGTAGGCCTGGGCGATAGCCGAATTGAGCTTGTGGGACCCGGAGGTGTTGCTCCCCTCGAACTTGTAATAGATTTTCGCCGGTGTTTTCAGCTTCTCCTCCAGACAGTACGCCCGCACCAGCGGCGAGGGCCGGTACATCTTGTAGAAGTCCCGGATCTCCTGGGGGATCTCAAAATAGGCCGTTTCGTCGTCCAGCTCCTGCCGCACCAGTTCCTTGCAGAACACGTTCTCCAGCTCCGCCGCCTTCATAGGCGCGCCGGTGCCCGGATTCAGAAGGGGCGCGGGCTTCACCTTCATGTCCGCCCGGAGATTGTACCATGCCCGAGGCATCTCGTCCTCGGTGAGATAGGTCTTGTAGGGGATGTTCTTCTCGCTCATAGCTCTGTTCTCCTTTTCTTTGTTTGCTTCAGGACAGAAAAAAACGCCTCTGCCCCTAGCATCTCCTGCTGGGACAGAAGCGATACCATGCTCCTGCGGTGCCACCCGGCTTGGCGCAGACCTGCGCCCACTCATGCGCGCCAACACGCGCTGGATTTGATAACGGAGGTCCCCTCCGGCTCGCCTACTGACCTTATGGCGTTCGGTCCGCCCTCGAAAGCCCATTCCCTCCGGCCATCCCCGCCCCGGTCCCACCAACCCGGGGCTCTCTGTCTGGTTCCTGCCGGACGTACTTACACTTCCTCAACGGTTTTGTTGGGGACACTATAGCACGTTAGCGCGGTGATGTCAAGAAGAAATTTTGCCCGCCCCGGCAATGTCCGGGGCGGGCTCTGCGTTCAATATGTAGGGGTGGGGTGCATTACGCCGTCCAGGAGCACATCAAGCTCCCTGAGCAGGGGGGCTGGGTCTGTGATCATGAAATTTTTCCCCTGATATGTTACGTAGGAATAAGCATCTACACTGGAGACGTTGACCCGAAAACTGGGGCGGTCTGGATTTTGCAGCCAGATCGAGATATGGTCGTAGGGGTCGCCTATATCCATCGACGGATCGACCGAGACCGGGCGGCGGGCCATCGAATATCCCGCCAGGCATTCCAGCAGGGAAGCGGACAGGCCGTCGATCTCGTCCATCTTGTTCCCGGTTGTTGACAAATCCATGATCGGTCCGCCGTCTCTTTGGACCCGCGATATGGTCAGGATACTAGCGCCCTCCTCGATTGGGATAGCCTGACTGCCCTCCCCGGCCCTCCAAACCGCGAAGCACAGCAGGAGCAGAGCTGCCAATACAGACAGGCATATCACGGCCTTTGACTGCCTCTTCATCTGGTCACCTCCTGTTATAACATCATCAACTTTTGGATTGTGATAATTATTTCGTGCAGCTGTCCGGTGATTACTGTGAATCACTCTGGTCCGATTGTTTTGATAAGGACATCCTTATTGTACCATCGGAGTGTTGAAATGTCCATAACAATCGGTGAAATTTTATATTTTTGATGGAATACGAAAAATCTTTTCCCCTAAGAAAGCAGAAAAGTCCATCAGCTATCGTCCGGCCCGCGCCACAGGCACTTCTCCAGGTCCACCGTGCCGTCCAGCCGGAAGGGCACGCCCTCCATCTCCAGGAGCATCCTGTGGCTGTCCCTCCCCAGGGGCTGAAAGGCGTCGCTGAGATGTCCGTCCCGGCCCACCACCCGGTGGCAGGGGAGGCCCTCCGGCGCGGCGTGGAGGGCACAGCCCACAATGCGGCTGAGCCTGGGGTTTCCCAGGTACACCGCGATCTGTCCATAGGTCGTGACCCGCCCCGGCGGGATGCGGGCGGCCAGCTCGTAGACCTTCTGAAAGGTTCCGCCGCCCATCACCAGACCACGGTGGCGAAGTAGTCCTCCGGCGTCTCGGCCCGGCGGATGAGGTCCACGGAGCCGTCCTCCCGGAGGAGCAGCTCCGCCGAGCGGAGCTTGCCGTTGTAGTTGTAGCCCATGGAGTGGCCGTGGGCGCCGGTGTCGTGGATGACCAGCAGATCCCCCCGCTCCAGCGCCGGGAGCATCCGGTCCACGGCGAATTTGTCGCAGTTCTCGCACAGGGACCCGGTGACATCGTACTTGTGGCCGCAGGGGGCGTCCTCCTTCCCTGACACAGTGATATGGTGGTAGGCCCCGTAGACCGCCGGACGCATCAGGTCCGCCGCGCAGGCGTCCACCCCTGCATACTCCTTGTAGATGTGCTTGAAGTGGAGCACCTTCGTCACCAAGCACCCGTAGGGGGCCAGCATGAACCGCCCCAGCTCCCCGCAGAGCTTCACGTCCCCCATTCCGGCGGGGACCAAAATCTCCTGGAACTTCTTCTGTACGCCCGCGCCGATGACAGCGATGTTGTTGGCGGGTTCCTCCGGCCTGTAGGGCACGCCGATGCCGCCGGAGAGGTTGATATACCCGATATGGCACCCGGTCTCCTCCTTGAGCTCCACCGCCAGGCGGAAGAGGATGGCGGCCAGCTCCGGGTAGTACTCGTTGGAGATGGTGTTGGAGGCCAGAAAGCAGTGGAGGCCGAAGCTCTTGGCCCCCTTGGCCCTCAGTTCCCGGAAGGCCTGGGCGATCTGGGGCCGGGTCATGCCGTACTTGGCGTCGCCGGGGGTGTCCATGACCTGGAAACCCTCCTTGCTCTCCCCCAGGGTGAACACCCCGCCGGGGTTATAGCGGCAGAAGACGGTCTCCGGGATGTGTCCGATGGACTGCTCCAGAAAGTCCACATGGGTGAGGTCGTCCAGGTTGATGAAGGCCCCCAGCCGGTCCGCCAGCCGGTACTCCTCGGCCAGGGTGTTGTTGGAGGAGAACATGATCTCCTCCCCCCGGAAGCCGCACTTCTCCGCCAGCATCAGCTCCGTGAGGCTGGAGCAGTCCGCCCCGCAGCCCTCCTCCCGGAGGAGCTTCAAAATGGCGGGGGTGGGGGTGGCCTTTACGGCAAAGTATTCCTTGAACCCCCCGTTCCAGGCGAAGGCGGCGTTCACCGCCCGGGCGTTCTCCCGGATGCCCCTCTCATCGTAGAGGTGGAAGGGGGTGGGGTAGGTCCTGATGATCTCCTCCAGCTGGGGCTTGGTCACAAAGGGTGTTTTCATGGGTGTGTACCTCGATTCTTGGGGTTGCGGTAATTGTCAAAATGTGGTATATTCAAAGGGCTGGCCTCGTATCCTGGCAGCAGGGGGAGGTGAGCGTTGTGCAAAACCTGATTAGTTTTCTCATGTCGGTCGCAGCGGGTGTAGCAGCCAGCTACATCAGCAAGTGGCTTGACCGCAGCGGCAGGGACCGCTGAGGACAGTAAGCACGTCACAGCAAGGGGGACCCCGGAGAGCTGCCACTCTCCGGGGTCCCTTGTTGCTGGGGATGAGCGAAATGGATAACCTGATTAGCAATTTCAGTATACCACATCCCCCAGCCGCATGCAAGAGGAAATTTTCCTCCGGAGCTGGATGGCAGCCGTTACTATTAGTTTGCAGGGAACAAGCACCAGTTAGCTTGCGACCAGCAAGCTAATTTTTTTATACCTAAAGGGGGATTCAATCATGAAAAAGAAGGATGAAACCCGGTATTTCGTAACGTCAGTTGCCAGCGTCCCGGTTTATAAGGTTGCCAGCAAAACGGAAATGTACCGGATGGCTACGAAGCCCGGCTGGGGTGCTGTGGAGTGGTACAGCGCGGCGGACGGCTACGAAATCGAACTGGCGCACAGGCTGGGCAAAAAGTTCCTGATTGAAGACG
>CAJUOA010000105.1 GCA_910587785.1 uncultured Oscillospiraceae bacterium
CTGGATATAACAAAAAATTATTTGAGATTGTTTTTGAAAAACCTGTCTATGTAGAGATTGTGCAAAGCATACGGCAAGGGTTTGATTTTTGCCTTTTGAGAATTACATTTCAATAAATCCTATCTTGTCGGAGAGATGTCACGATGGACCATTCATTTTTACACAGCAAAAAACTCCTGCTGGTGGACGACGAGCCGGAGCTTTTGAAAATGGTATCGGCTATTTTAGCGGACGAGGGCTTTCAGCGCCTTGTGACCGCCGCCAATATGAAAGAGGGAATTGCCGCCGCCAAAGCGGAAAAGCCTGATCTGGCAATTTTGGATGTAATGCTCCCGGACGGCGACGGCTTTGCTCTGATGGAGCAGATACGTACATGGACGGATATTCCTGTGATTTTTCTGACGGCCCGTGACGAGGCGGCGGACAAACTGGCGGGGCTGGGCCTTGGAGCGGACGATTATATCGCAAAGCCTTTTCTGCCCCAGGAATTTCTGCTGCGGGTCTATGCCGTGCTGCGCCGGTGCTACAAAGAGGACGCGGCCGTTTTGAAGCTGGATCACTGTACGGTGGATTTCAGCCGGGCCGAAGTGGACAAAGGCGGTAAGATCCTTCCCTTGACGGCGATGGAGCATCGGCTGCTGGAGACCCTTGCGAGGAATGAGGGCCGAATCGTGACCGTAGACACGCTCTGCGAGGCCCTATGGGGCGACAATCCTTTTGGCTATGAAAACAGTTTAAACGCCCATGTGCGGCGCGTTCGGGAGAAGATTGAGGCAGACCCGTCAAAGCCGGTTTCCCTGCTGACGGTCAAGGGGCTGGGCTATAAGCTGCTGGCGAGGAAATAACCGGTGAAAGCATTTGGGAAATATATATCAAAGTATCTTCTCTCCTTTTTTGTGTTTGCTCTCATTCTCCTGCTTATCAATATTCTTGCATTTGCCTTGACGTTCGGGGGCATCGTATTCAAGGAATACGGTTCGGCATCACCGGCCAATATGTTAGAGGCCGTGGCCGCTGATCTGTCAGCATCCGGCATATCGGAAGAAAGGCTGCAAGAGTTAAACCATAATCAGATTTGGGCTATGCTATTGGATGCAAGCGGGCGCTGTATTTGGGAGGCATCTTTGCCGGAGGGAATACCAACACGGTACACGATTCAAGATGTGGCCGTGTTCTCAAAAGGCTATCTGCAAGACTATCCTGTTTTTGTGCGGAACACAGATAATGGCCTGCTGGTGTTGGGCTACCCAAAAGACAGCTTTATGAAGCTGACAGGAAACTATTTCCCAATACGGGCGATCAGGATTTTCCCGCTCTTTATAACCGGCATTTTGGCAATAGACATCGTGCTTCTGTTTTTGGTCTACTATCTCTCTAAAAGAAAAATCTCCAAAAATACGGAGCCGATTATGGCCTCTATCAAAACACTGTCCACTGGCAAACCTGTTGATTTGTCCATTCGAGGCGAGTTGTCGGAAATTGCGGATAGCGTCAATCAGGCGTCCCAGGTGTTGAGTAGACAAAACCAGGCCCGCGCCAACTGGATCAGCGGCGTTTCTCACGACATCCGCACACCGCTCTCCATGATCATGGGATATGCCCAGCGGATTGCCAGAGATCATGCGGCCAGTGAGAACATTCAGCGGGAGGCAGAGATCATCCAGGCGCAGAGTGTAAAAATCAAGGACTTGGTGCAGGACCTGAATCTGGTATCACAGCTGGAATATGAAATGCAGCCGCTCCATAAGGAGCCGGTGCGTCTGTCCAAGCTGCTGCGCTCCTATGCGGCGGATCTGCTTAATACAGGTATCGATGAGAGGCATTCCATCGAGGTTTTAATTTCTCCCGAAGCCGAACCCGTAGCTGTAGAGTGTGACGCCCGTTTGATTTCGCGGGCTATCGGTAACTTGGTGCAGAACAGCATCAACCACAATCCGCAGGGGTGCAATATTCTCCTGTCCCTTGATTGTTCATCGGAAGATGTTTCAATCACAGTTGCGGACAATGGCGTGGGGATGCCCGCTGAAGGATTGCGGGAGCTGAAAGAAAAACCACATTATATGGAAAGTACCGATGAACAGCTGGACTTGCGGCATGGGCTGGGGCTGCTGCTGGTGAGGCAGATCATGGGGGCGCACGGCGGAACAATGGAGATCAAAAGCGCGCCCCAGGACGGATATCAGACCATTTTGACATTTCAAACAGCTGGGCAGCCGCATCCCAACGGGGACCCTGCCTCCGGTCCGAAGCGCTGCGGCGTTTGAGCGCGCAAAAATGGGCGGTGCCGGCAAGGCACCGCCCATTTACTCCACCAATGTTCACTTGTCCGCTCCGCCCAGCATCTGGGTAAAGATGCTCCAGTTCTCCTGAGCGGCCTCCTCCAGGCGGGGGACGGCGCGCTCCAGGTGCTCCCGGCGGGCGGGGAGGTCCGCCAAAAGGGCAGTGAGCTGTCCGAGGGCGTAGTCCGGGTCAAAGGACTCGATGGCCCCGGCGGAGGGCATATCCAGCATTTGCAGATAGGCGGAGACCTTGGGGTCGTAGACGATGCCCAGCAGGGGCACCCGCTGCTTGGCGGAGAAGATGAGGGTGTGCAGGCGCATACTGACTACGGCGTCCATACAGCGGATGACGCCCATCATCTCCGGGGCGCTGCGGGAGGCGAAGCGGCAGGCCTTGGCGGACATCTTCTCCTCCACCCGGCGGCTGATCTGACCGTCCCAGGGGTCCTGCATGTCCAGGAAGACCAGGCCGGCCCCGGGCTGGGCGGCGATGCCGTCACAGAAGCGGGCCAGGGCGTCCAGGTGCTCCTCCAGTCCCCGGGCGGGACGCAGGGACACGCCGATGAGCCGCCGTGCCCCCTCCGCCGCGCCGGACTTCGCCAGCAGGGCCCGGGCCTCCGCCTCAGGGATGCCGTCAATGAGGAAGACCGGGTCCGCGGTGACGCGGATGTTGGGGTTGGTGACGCCGATGTCCCGGAGGGCCTGATAGGAGGAGTCCTCCCGGAGGGTGATGGAACCGGCCTTGTTCAGGCAGTTTCGGACCATCCTCTGTCCCGAGGCCCGGCGGATGGGGCCGATGCCGTTGGCGAAGATCATCACCGGCTTGCGGTGGAGCTGGGCGGCGCGGATGAGGGAGACGTAGTAGAGCAGGCTCTTGGCGGAGGTCTCATCTTGGAGGAGGCTCCCGCCGCCGCTGATGAAATAGTCGCACTTCCGGATGGCCCGGTAGACCGCGAGCGGGGAGAAGCGGTAGACCGCGTCCACGCCGTACTCGTTCTTGGTCTCCTGGGGGGCGTTGGAGAGGACCGTCAGCCGGGGCGGGTCGCTCATGGAGCGGACCTGACGGGCGATGGCGTCCAGGATGGCGTCGTCCCCCAGGTTGCGAAAGCCGTAGTACCCGGAGAGGACCACGCTCTTGCGCCGCCAGACCTGCTTGTAGACGCTCACGCAGTCGCTTGCCATGCGGCGCACGGAGTAGTACTCCCCGATGACCTCCCGGCCATAGGCTCCCAAAGCATCCTTCTCCTCCCTGCTGAGGGCGAGAGCGTGGAGCAGGTCCGCCTCCAGTAGCTCACAGGTGGACATGGGACAGCCCCGGCAGCAGAAGTTGCTCTCCCGGGCCAGCTCCAGCTTGTCTTTGGTAAAGAGGCCGATGTAGCCCTCGTTGCCCGCCACGATCACGGGCTTGGCGGCGGCCATGGCCTCCAGGGCGGAGCGGCTGACGCCCACGAACACGTCCCCCGCCGCGGCGATCTCGTTGATATCCGTCCGGGCCCCGGGCATGGCGATGCACCGGCGCCCCTCGGCGGCGTTCACCGCCTCGGCCTTGGCCAAGATCTCGTCGTACACGTCGCCGCCGCCCGCGATGAGAAATTGCAGGTCCGGCACCGCCCTGCGGAGCCGGGGGGCGATCTCCACCAGCTGCCGGGCCACCAGGGCCCGGCTCTCGTCCATGCGGCTGACGTAGGAGACGACCGGCTTGTCCGGGTCCAGGCCCAGCTCCTCCAGCACCCGCCTGCCGGAGACGGCGGGGGAGAACTTCTCCGTGTCGATGCCGTTGATGGTCACGGTCACATGCTCCCCCGGCACGCCGTAGGACTCGCGGAGATAGGTCTTGATGTCCTCGCTGACCGCCACGGTCCGCTGCCCCCAGTTGGTGAGGAGGCGGAGGGGGGCGTTGACCTCGAACACCCAGTGGGCGCTGGTGACGAAGGGGAAGCCCATCACCGGCTTGAGGAGGCCGCACAGGAACGCCGGGATACGGGCGTGGGCGTGGACCACGTCGGGCTTCTCCCGGGCGATGATCCGCCGCAGACGGAGGAGGGACTTGAGCATGAGCCGGACGTTTCGCCGGTGCATGGGGGCCTCGTAGTGGCGGATCCCGGCCTCCTCCAGCTCGGCAACGTAGACGCCGCCGTTGGAGACCACGGCGATGTCGTACCCCATCCGGCGAAGCTCCTTGGACAGCTCCACCACATGGGTCTCCGCCCCGCCGATCTCCAGGCCCATGAGGGCCATCAAAATCTTTCTCTGCGCCATCGCGTTACCTCTCGATCCCCCAGATACGGCCCTGCCAGGTAGAGTACTTGGTGTGGAAGTCCCGGAAGGAGCCGATGTTGAGGGTGTAGATCCGGGCCACGGTGTAGGTGTTGCCGGAGATAGAGCCCTCCTTGGTCTCCACGGTGAGGATCACGTCGTAGCGGTCGTCGGTCTCCGTCATGTGGTAGACGCCCTCGGTGTCCACGGCCAGGGTGAGGGCCGGAGTGGCCTCAATGGAGCGGATGGTGCCGATCTTCCGGCCGGAGTCGTCGTCAAAGAGGGCGTCGCCCTCCCGGAGGGCGTCCACGGTGGTCTTGCGGATGTTGGTGATCTGGACCTGGTAGGTGATGGGGGTCTGCGGCTCCACCACGTTGGTGGTCTTGGAGACCCGGAACTTCATATATGTCCCCGCCACCAGTCCCACCATCAGGACCAGGATCAGCAGGTCCACCCAGTTGAGGCGAAAATTCTTCTTCATCCCTTACTCCCCCTCTCTGGTGATGCCGATGACGAAGCCGGTGCCGGCGTAGCAGGGGCCCTTCCCGGCCACCGCGCCGCCCACCCGGACGATGTAGCCCCCCTCGCTGACCAGGGAGCTGTCGGTGACGGTCATGTTGGTGCGCAGGGTGAGGATGACGTTCTCCGCATTGGGCACCGGGCTCTGATAGACGTGGGTGGCGCTGGCGTTGGCGATGGGGCGGGTGTAGGGGGCGTGGTCCACGGCCACCACCGTGCCCATGGCCTGGTTGCGGATGTTGTCATAGAGCATGTCGCCGGTATTCACCAGCTCCCAGGCCCCCTCGGGCATGTTTTGCAGCTCGACCGTGTACTCCATGGGGACGGTCTCGCTGATATTGGCGGCGGCGGGGCGCATGACCAGCACGATCACCGCCATGACCGCCGCTCCCAAGGCCACGATGACCAGATCGAAGAGGTTGGGCCGCCAGGTGGACTTTCTTTCGTGTTTCATTCCTTGTTCTCTCCTTCCAGAGCGCGCAGGTAGACTGCTTCGATATTGCGGGCGAAGATCTCGCCGGTGAACCGTTCGCGGTAGATACGCAAGGCCCCCTTGCCCATGTGCTCCAGGGCCTCCGGGTGGTCCATGAGGCGGGCCAGGCACTCGGCCAGGCCCCGGCTGTCCCGGTTAGGGAAGATCATGCCGTTTTCCCCCTCGTCCACCAGCCAGGGGTTGCCGCCGTAGCGGCTGACCACGGCGGGCAGGCCCATGCTGAACCCCTCCAGGATGGAGAGGCTGGAGGTCTCGGTGCCGTAGGAGGCGTTGAGCTGGAGGTCCAGGATGGAGAGCAGACCCCCCACATCCTTGACGAAGCCCAGGAAGAGGACCCGGTCCTCCACGTCCAGCCTTTGGGCCGTGTCCCGGAGCTCCGCCTCATATCCGCCGGTCCCGGCGATGAGGATGCGGAAGTCCCGCCCTGCCTCCTTGAGCATCTGCGCGGCCTCCAAAATGTGCTGGTGGCCCTTGTAGGGCTCCAGCCGGGCCAGGATGCCCATGGTGAAGACCCCCTCGGGCACGCCGTACTGCCGCCGCAGAGCCTCGCACTCCGCCGGGGAGCGGCGGGGCACCGGGTCCACGCCGTTCATCATGGGGGTGATGAGCTTCGGGTCGATGCCCGCGTCGGTGAGGTTGTCCATGGCTGCGTGGGAGACGGCGATGATCTGGTCGGCGTAGCGCTCGTTGACGTACTTGTTGAGGGCCCGGCCCGGCCCCTTCTTCAGGCGCTCCGGCACGGGGAAGACGCAGTGGCGGGTGTAGACCACCTTGGCCCCCGCCTGCCGGGCGGCGATGCGGGCGCTCATGGAGCCGTGGGTGTGGACAATTTGCGGCTTCTCCCGCTCCATGAGGCGGCGGAGCTTGCCGATGGCGGACAAGTCCAGGGACTTGTCCCGCATCCCGTCCACCTCCTCCACCGGGGCCAGAGCGGCGATGTCCGGCACCAGGAGGCTCCCCTTTGGCAGGGCCACGGCGATGGAGAAGCGCTCCCGGTCATAGTACTTGAGGAAGTTGATGAGGTAGCGGCCCGCGCCGCCGATGTTGGTGTCGCTGATGACGTTGAGAACTTTGATCTTGTCAGCCATTGTTCGCTCCCTTCAGCTCCTTGCACCGGGTGAAGAGCAGTCCCAGGGCCAGCACGGCCCAGAAGAGGAGCATCACCCGGTAGTTGTAAAAGGTGTAATCCGTCATGCTCTGGACCATGAAGCCCGAGACAGCGGAGATGCCGGTGATGATGAAGACCCGGGTCTCGAAGTCCCGCTCCCCCCGCAGGGCGGTAAAGCAGGTGCGGTAGAAGGAGAAGATCACCAGGCAGAAGATCCCCATGCCGAAGATGCCCGTGTCGCTGGTCAGCTGGAGAAACAGGTTGTGGCTGTGGGGGGCGGAGACGGCGTGGTAGGCGTAGGCGGGGTAGACCTGGTTGAAAGCCTCCATCCCCGGTCCGATGCCGGAGAACCAGTAGTCCTTGAGCATCCCCAGGGTGCCCAGGTAGATCAGCAGGCGGTAGGAGGAGGAGGTGTCGGTCAGATCGCCGATGGAGAGGAAGCGCTCCATGATGGACGCCGGCATCACCACGGGCAGGAGGGCCAGGCCCACGATGCCCAGCAAGATGAACCGCCGGTCCAGGAGCACCAGGAACAGCGCCACCGCGAAGAGGATGCCCAGATAGCACCCCCGGGAGTAGGTCAGAAGGAGGCAGAGCATCATCACCCCGCCGCACCCCAGCCAGAAGATGCGCCCGCCCCATGTCCGGCTGGTCAGCACCAGCGCCGCCGCCAGGGGCAGGATCAGAAGGAAGTACTCCCCCAGGACGTTGGGGTTGGCGAAAGTGGCGTAAACCCGGAAGCTGAAGGTGGTGAAGAGGTCCGTGTCCGTCCACACGCTGGTGTAGTTCTGGGGGTGGAGGTACTGCCAGAACCCGTACAGGGACACCGCAACGCCCGCCAGCACCATCAGGGCGCACAGGGCGCGCACATGGCTCCATTTGGTGAAGGCGTTCATCACCGCGATGGCGAAGAGGGTAAAGGCCGCAGTGATGAGCCCCACGAAGAGGCTCCCCTTGGGGGTCACGGAGGTGACGGTGGCGTAGAGGAAGATGAAAACGAAGATATAGATGAACTTGTTGGCGGGGAAGTGGACCAGCTTCCGCTCCCGCTCCCTGCCGAAGACCAGCACCAGGGAAGCGAAGGACACCAGCACCAGGGCCAGGGACGCCATGGTGGGCAGTACCGGCGTGAGCGCCACCGCGAGGCCGCACCACAGGGCCGGGATGCAGAAGGCGCTGCCCTGGAGGAGCTTTGTCAGGTGCAGTTTGCCGAACAGCCAGGCCAAGCCGTGGTGGATGGCGAGGAAGATCTTGTGGAAGATAGAGCCCTCCGCCTGGGCCAGGCCGGACTTCTGACTGGAAAACCGGTCGATGATCCAGCTCTTCTCCCACTGGGCGGAGCACCACGCCGCAATGGCCGCGCACAGGCGGTAGAAACAGCTCTCTTTAATGCTTTGTACGAGGTTCATTCCAACAGTCCTTTCTTTTCGGGGGATTTGGGGGCATATGATTCCCGCAGGGGCGGATATCATCCGCCCCTGCGGACGGCTCTATTTGCGCCTCCTGACCATCTCTACCACCTGCCCCATCTCCGGCACCCGGAAGAGCCAGGCCAGCGGGAAATAGACCGCCACGCCCACGCAGACAGGCGCCAGCACCAGCACCGCCCGTCCCGCGAGGCCGTCTCCCGCCGCGCCCTGGAGGCCGAAGCGCACCGCCAGCACCGCGCCGCCCATAATGAGCGCCGCCGCCAGCATCCGCAGGAGGTCGCCCAGGAGCTTTTTCGTCAACAGCCCCTTGTACGTCCGCCCCATAGCCGCCAGCAGGAGCACCGCCGGCACCGTAGCCGCCAGGGACGCCGCCAGGGCCAGCCCTCCGATCCCGGCGGACCGGGTCAGCTGGCAGAGCACCAGGTTCACGGCGATGGAGACGATCCCCGCGATCAGCGGCGCCTTCCCGCTCTGGAAAGCGTAAAAGGCACGGCTGAGGATGGTCTGGATACCGTAGCCCGCCATGCCCAGGCTCAGGAGCATCAGGGCCTCGCTGGTCAGGCGGGTGCCCTCCGCCGTCCACTCCCCCCAGTCGTAGAGCAGGCGGACCAGGGGCTCTGCGATGGTCATGAGCCCCACGGTCATGGGGATCAGCAGAAACAGCAGGGACCGGATGGAGGAGGAGACCAGCGCGCCGAAGTCCTCCCCCTGCTCACTCACGGCGAGGCGGGAGAGCTCCGGGAAGATCACGTTGGACACCGACAGCACCAGAACCCCCGCCAGGATCGTGTAGAGGGTATTGGCGTAGGTCATGGCGGACACGCCGCTGTCCGGGTAGAGGCCGGAGGCGTAGCGGGTGGAGACCACCATGTTCACCGGCTGGATCCAGGTGGAGACCATCACCGACGCCATGAGGGCAAAGACCTTTTTCAGCCCCGGGTGGGTGAGGGCGGGCCGGTAGCGGTACCCCAGCCGGTGCATGGACGGCACCTGGACCGCCGCCTGCATGGCCCAGCCAAGGAGGTAGGCCGCAGCAAGCCCCCAGACGCCAAAGCGATTACAAAGGGTAAAATAGTAGAGAATGATAATGCCATTGGAGACCGTACTCAGCAGGGCGGGGACGTTGAACTCCCCCAGAGACTGGAGCACGCCCACCATAGAGAAGGCCAGGCCCGTGAAGATGATGGTAGGGAAGAGGGTCCGCAGAAGCCCGGTGCAGAGCGCCAGAGCCGCCTCGGAGAATCCCCCCGCCTGGAAGGACGCCAGAGGCCCCGCAAAGACCATCCCCGCCGCCGCCAGAGCGGTGGTGAGCAGGGCCATGAGGGTGATGAAGCTGCTGGCTAAGCGGAACGCCTCCTCCCTGCCCTCTTTCTCCAGATACTCGTTGAACACAGGGATGAAGCTGGCGGAGATGGCGGAGGCGAAGATGGCGTCAAAGAAATTGCGGGGGACCTGGCTCGCCACAAAGAAAGCGTCGGCCACGGGGCCGGTGCCGAAATAGCGGCCCATGAGCATATCCCGCACCAGCCCCAGCACCTTGCCGGTCAGGGTGAGGAGGAACATGATGGAGATGGTCCGCAGGCGCTTGGACTTTTCGTTCACGGGCGCTCCTCCGTTCCGGCGGAGAAGGCGGGGGAGCGGCGGTAGGTGAGGTAGCCCTCCAGGATCAGCGCCGCCGCCACGGCATCCACCACTTTTTTCCGCTTTTTGCCGTTCTTCCCGGCGTCGAAGAGGATGTTGTGGGCGTCGATGGTGGTGCGCCGCTCGTCCCAGAGCTTCACAGGCAGTCCGAAGCGCTCCCGGAGGATGTCCGCCAGGGCGCGGGCCTTCTCGGAGCGCTCACCCAGGGTTCCGTCCATGTTCTTGGGGTGGCCCAGGACGATCTCGGTGACGGCGTACTCCTCGATGAGCTCCCCCAGGCGGTCCAGGACCACGTTCTGCCGCCAGGAGTCGATCACAGTGGTATATCCGGCGATGGAGCCGGTGAGGTCGGAGAGCGCCACGCCGGTGTGGGCGTCTCCGTAGTCAATGGCCATAATGCGCATAGTGCCTCCCAGAAAAGACCTTTTCAGCCATTATAACCCATCTCGCCCAGAAAAGAAAGGGGGACAGGCAAAATTTAAAATTTTGTCCATAAAATGAAAGCGCCCCGGAGGCATCCAGGGCGCTCGGGGCTATTTGAGGGGGATGGTTTCTTCTCCCACCCGCAGGACTGCGGCGCGGGAGAGGTCCACGGGGAGGTCCCAGGAGGCGATGTAGTGGCTGCGCACTTCATCATCTTTTCTGTCTTGAGTAGCGGTCCTGCGGCTGAATCTTTCGTCCCACCAATAGCCGGAACTTCTAACCTCCGCCCCATCGTCCAAGATCAGGCGGGCCTCGCCAGTGGGGAGCGTGAAGCCGTCATCCATCAAATAGATGTGCATCTCGGTGGAGGTCAACCGCAGCTCCTTCGCCAGGACTTCACAGGGCTTCTGCT
>CAJUOA010000106.1 GCA_910587785.1 uncultured Oscillospiraceae bacterium
GGTTGCTGGCATCTGCAACTTTGACCGCTTAGCTTAATTTCGCAAGAGGTCTAATTTACAGTTCTGATTAGGAGTGGATGCACTATGAAAACTCAGTTTACCGCTTTGAAGAAAACCATTGGATTGTTGTTGCTGGCTGTGATGCTGTGTCTCTCCGCCTGCGGCGCCCCGGCGGATCAGGTGGAGGACAGCGCCCCGCCGGAGCAGACAAAGGACGATACTCCGCCGTCCAGCGAACCCGCTGCCGCTGGCGCGGAGGACACCCCCAGCAAAGTCACGCACTCCACCCAGGGCATCACCTTTGAGGTTTCGGAGGACTGGCTGCAGGCGGAGGGGATGGATATGTTCTACACCGATAAAAACGAGGTCTACGGACTCAACGGTGTATCGCCCCTGGGTTCCTACGAGCCCCAGGCGCTTTATGAGGAGCTGTCAGCCTACTACAGCGGCCAGTTCGATACCTTTTCCGCTTCCGAAGAACTGACCGCCTGGCAGTCCAGCGACGGTGTGGACTGCCTGACGGCGGATATTACCGGCGTCTATGAGTCCGTTCTATATTGCACAAAGGTCATCATTGCCCCGCAGAAGAATCTTGTTCTGACCTTTGACGCCCAGGCCTATAAAGACCGGCAGGAAGTTACGGTTGTCCGGTTGGTTCTGAACCAGCTGTGCGAGAGCCTGACCTTTGAGATCGGAACCAAGGACGAGATCACCGGAAACACCTTCCTCTGCGGCGACGGCTCCCAGCTGTGCCTCCAGGACGGCGGGGACTTCCGCTGGTATCAGTCGGCGGAGGATCACGAGCACCAGTATTATGAGGGCGTCTACGAGGTCTACCGCGGCCAGGAGGCGATGGATCAGGTGGCCTCCATGACCGAGTACGGCCTGACCATGGAGGAGCTGAAGCAGGTTCTGGCCGCCAACATGAACGGCTATATCCCCGGCGGCAGCAAGCCGTCAGACTTCCTCTACGCCACAGGGGAGCTGGAGGACGACCGGGAGCGGTATCAGGTGTGCCTGGATACCTTTTATGCGGTGATTCTCCACAACCAGCGGCTGGTTTCCTCCCCGGAGGAGGTCCGGGAGGGCGGAAACAGTACGCTCTACATCGGCTTCTACCTGCCGGAACTGGGGATGGCGGACCTGACCAACTGCAACGCCGGGTCCAATACCCAGTGGACGTTCCAGGAGAAGACGGCCTGAGATGAAAAAGAAACTGCGCGTCCCGCTTTTACTCCTGGGGGCTTGGCTGGGCTTCATGGGTGTTGCCGAAATCATCATGAGCCGGTGGAAGTCGCCGCCGGAGACTGCCCGATGCCTGCTGGGGGCTGTCATGGTTGGGTTTGGCGTGCTCGCAATATGGGATGGATGCCGGGATAAATTGATGCCCCGGAAAAAGCTGGAGGAACCCGTCCAACGCAGACAGGCGATTTTGACAGGTGTGGATGGGAAACGTCAATCCGATGTAAGCCGGGAAGCTCTGCGAGAGCAGCTGGCGCTGCTGGCGGAGCGGGTAGCATCGGTTTCCTTCTCCTTGGAAGTCCTGCCGGTGCCGGAGGTGCCTGATCTGGGTTGGATGGAGCGGGTGATCTGCGCCTATGAGGGGAGTTACCGTGTATCGGCCCGCTTTGTAACAGGTGAGGGCGTCTGCATTACTCTGGAAAAATCCGAGATACCCGTAGCGCAGACGGAAGAAATCTTACTGCGGATACTGGACGGAACTGTGGACTTCTCCAGCTGGGAAGATGTGAAATCAGGGAATCAGTTCCTTCTGGAGCCGGAGACAGCGCATAACAGGCTTTTGATCCTCTGCGGAGATGGCTGGTATGAACGGCTCCCCTTCTTTTCGGAGCGGGACCTGGAGCTGGCAGTAGAAGGACTGGTTCAGGAAAAGTATACAAGAGCGGAACTGTATCAGGACGAATGGCGGTTCCTGATTATCCCGGAGTATCAGGAGGAACAGATGTCTGATCCGCCGAAGATCTTTCTTCAAATGATTCGCCGCCTGGGGAACCATTCTTTGGTTTACGAGAAGCAGGGCAGCGTATCTCAGGTTCAGGAGTGGCTGGTGGAGATCTATCAGGATGGATGGAGCCCCTTTGGCTGGATAGAGAAAACACCGTGACCGACAAGGGAGGTAGTATCAATGGGAAAATACTTCAGTGACGTGGTGGAGCAGGCTATCGCGGACATCTATTACTGCTATGACAACACCCGGGCCAAGGCGGCGGAGGCCGCGCTGGTTTTGGCTGTGGAGCAGGGGGACGGGGACGCCTGTTACTTTTTGTCCCGGTGCTTCTCTGGAAAGAACTACCACTGGGAGTACCACCCCTTTGAGGAAAATGACCAGACAGCCTATGAGCTGCTGTGCAAGGGCGTCCGCCTGGGCAGCGCCGCGTCTGTGCTGGGTGCGCTTCGCAGAAATATGCTGACCCCGGCCCTGCGGGAGGAAATGCCCTTTTCCAGTCTGGAGGATGCCTGGAGAGAGATTTACCGGAAAGCGGCCCACGGGTGCCCCTTCTGCCAGAACATGGTCGCCAACGCCTATTATTATCTGGACATTATCGAGATTGAGGAGCGGGGAGAGAGCGAGTTCCCGGACCGCTCCGCCTGGGAGGACTGGAAGGCGGAACAGGTTCAAAAGAGTGCCCAATGGTACGCAGAGGCCTTTGAGGGCGGCATGGGCATCGCCGGGCGGGGCCTTCGGGCCTACTACCAGGAGGGCTGGAGAATACGGATTCCGCCGGATCAAAGGAATTTCCTGCTCACGCTCCAGCAGGGGGCGGAGCTGGGATACCCGGACTGGATGTTTCACTGGGCCTTTGAGTTATACTTCCATCTGGGCCGGAAGCAGGAGGGGCTGGACTACGCCCGGAGGGCTGCGGAACAGGGACATCTCAAAGGCTGGATGATCCTGGGACACGCCTATCGGTATGGAAATGTGGCGGAGCAGAGCTTTTCAAAGGCCCTGGCCTGCTATGAGAAGAGCGCGGCCTTTGGGAACGACTCTTACGCCAGCAGTCAGCTGGGAGAGCTGTACTTCCTGGGCTCGGGTGTGAAGCAGGACTATGCCACTGCGGTGCAGTATCTGGAACAGAGTTATGCTCTGGACTCAGACAATACGAACCTGGGGATGCTGGGCGTATGTTGCCTCTTGGGCTGGGGCTGCAAGCAGGATCCCATCCGGGGCCGGACGCTGCTGACGCAGATGAACTGCCGGGACTCCCAGTACAAGTCTTACGGCCTGGGGCGGATGTACGCCGAGGGGATCGGGGTGCCGGAGGACATAGAGAAGGGCGTCCGGTATCTCCAGGCGGCAGGTGATTACAGACCGGCGAAGGAAGCCCTGAAGCAGTATAAGAAAAGTATCTTCGGTGTGTGGCGCCGAAGGTAATCATTCACGAGGTACTCATGCAAAAATTGAAATTTTTCGCAGTTTTGCTGGGGGTCCTGCTCCTCCTGACTGGCTGCGATATGAACAAACCGCCGCCAGGCGGCAAGCTGACAGAGTGGGCGCTCCGCAAGGCAAGCGACGCTCTGGAGGATTTCAGCGACAAACACGGCGATGATGTCATGCAGGCCCTGGACGATTTGAAGAACGCAGATCATCCGGGCGGCCCTTTTGAGAATGACCTGGACTCCGCCCGGGCCTATCTGCTGGAGCAGCTGCGCGGGAAGTACGGGAAGGAGTTCGCCGTAGTGGGCAAAGAGACGCTGGAGAACTACGGCCCCTTTGCCGGAGCCTCTTACTTCTGCGAGGCCGCGCCGGTGGACGCTCCAGAGCAGATCACTTCGGCCCTGGTGTCCCAGACGATGTATCAGAATGTCCGGGACGACTATGCGGTCTACTTCTTCAAGGAGGAAGCAGAGGCGCCGGTGCTGGCCCTGTGTGAGAGCAAGGAGTATGTGCTGGATCAGCGCGTCTCCCTGGAGATGCCGGAGACGGAGCGGATCTGGAGCGCCGATGATGGCGTGAAAAAATTCCTTACCGAGAGCGGCGCGTATGTGAAAGTGGTCCTGCGGCTCCAGGACGGATTGGGGGCGGAGGCCTACGCGGAGTGGATCTATGATTTCCTCCACAGTGTGGATCAGCTGGAGTGCGATCTTCTTTTGCAGGCGAAGGCCGACAAGACCTATATCTTCCATAGGGAGCTGTCGATTTTGGAGGGCTTTGACGCCGGCCGGTATACGGTGGAGGCGCTGAAGGAGGAGATTGAGACGGATCTCAGCATGGGAGTACCGCAGTAGATGCACCCCTTTGGATTGACCCGCTTTTTCAGGGGCTCTTGCCCTGGGACAAGCGGTTTGATCGATACATTTCAAAAGATGACGGAGGTACAATTTCATGGCAAAACCAGTATTTGAGGCGCGGACAGACGAGACGGTATTCGCGGAGAAGGTATCGGCGGACAGCTGGAAATCCCCCAAGCAGGTGATTGGGCGGCAGATCTCCGGGAAGACGTATTTCACGGATCAGCGCATTGTGTTCCTGGCATCCGGCCTGGTAGGAACGGCCGGTGTCAGCTGGGAGATCGAGATGAAGGATATCCAGTCAGTAGAAACCTGCATGACGCCGCCGTGCTTCCCCTTCGGCATCATGCTCACGATGAAGAACGGCGAGAAGTATAAGCTGGGGATCATGAAGCGGGATAAGTACGTTGACTGGATCAAGCAGCACATTTCCTGAATGGGTGGCTGAACGATAATATATTGAGCGGATCCTGGCAGGGATCATGTCAAAGGGAGGGCATTTGCCATGGAACTGGAATGGGAACAGAGCCGAACATCTACCCACGCCGCTCTCGCTGTGCCGGGCGCTATCCTGGGCGCGGCGCTGGGGGCGGACTGCCTGCTGTCAATGTCGCAGTTCGGCGACATCCCGACCGTGCTCTGTGGGGCGGTGATCGCCCTTTTCGCCGTCCGGGGCGGGGCGTTGACCGCCGGCAGAGGAGGACGAAGCGGGACGCTGCTGGCCCTGCCCTGGGTGCTCCTCTTTGACTGCCTGAGCCATCATCTCTGCTTCGCCCTGGAGTCCGCCCCCGGCGACCCGGCAGGGGTCTGGCGGGTATTTCTCAGTCTGGAGGCCCTGCCCACCCGGTACTGGGTACGGCTGGCGGCCCTGGCGGCGGTATCCCTGGCCGTCTGGGCAGTGCTGTTCCACCGCGCCGGGCGGGAGCGGCTTATGCTGATGCGGGCTCTCCAGCCTGTCCGGGTCAAGCAGGACCCGGCCCCGGCGGCGATGGAGCTCTTTCTGCCGGAGCCGAGATGGATCCGACCCCATCTCCTGGTGCGGAAATTCTCCCAGGGGCTCTGGCTGGCGGTGCTGTTCCTGTGCCTCTGGCTGGACCGGCTGACGGGCCAGGAGGCCCTTTGGTCGCGGGCCGCCGTGGGGATGGGCTTCAGCCTGCTGCTGATCACCTCCCTCCAGGGGCCGTCCGGGCGGCTCTGCGCTGGGGCGAACTGGCTCTATGTCCGGTGGGAGGGGCGGCTCTGGAGAGTACCTATGAACCGAGTCGTTGACCCGGAGCTCCGGGTTCCGCTGTCCCGGCTGGCGCGGGTGTGGGAGATGCTGCCCCAGCCCCGGCGGGGGGCCTTCCGCTCCACCGTGGCCGCGGTGATCGCAGAGGGGAAGCTGGAGGACTGCCGGATCGAAAAGCCACAGCTGATCCGGCAGTCCCCCTGGGAATGGGTGGTGTCCGACAGCCAGGGTGTCCAGCATATCATACCGAAGGTCTACCCCGGCTTTACCCCAGTGCCCGGCGATGCGGAACGGGTGCAGGCGGCGCCGGCCATCCGGTGGATCAATCCGGCGGCCACGGTGCTGATCACCGTTGTGTGTCTCGCGGCGGGGATGCTCATGGGCATCCAGGAGGAGCGCCGCCCCGAGGCCCCGCCGCCTCCACCCGCGGAAGATCCGGCGGAACCAGAGGAAACGGCTCCCGCCGTCACGGAGGCTATTGTGCCGGAGGTCATCGGGGACTACATATTGAACGGCCTGACCCTGCGTACCGACGACACTTTCCGGGCCACGACCAACGAATTTTGGGACCAGGAGCACGATGTCTACTACCAGATCGAGCTGCACTTTGGCGTGAATGAGGACGCCGCTCGAATAACCTTGGAGAAGGCCGGGGGCGAGGATGTCCGCTGGCTGCGGCCGGAGGGCGACGGAGCCCTTTGGCGGCTGGGGGAAAACGGCGTGGCATATCAATATAACCTGCGCACGGCCCGCCTCCCGGACGGGGAACTCTCCCATACCGGCGTGGCCCTCTCCGAGCGGGGGACCATGCTGATCCTCAGCTGTATCCACGAGGAGGAGATCGAGGAGGAGACGGCCCGGGGTACGTTGCTCTATATGCTGGAAAACCTCCAGTTCACCGGACCCGCCATTACGGTGGAGAACTACCAGGAGCAGCTGCGTCCGGCGGTGAGCCTGGGATTCAACTACTGCGGGCAGGCGTTTTTCAAGGCCCTGGAGGGGATGTTCCCCTACAGCGCCTATCTGGACACCTTCATGCCCTGCGGCGGGGAGGTGAACTACTACGATGATGGTATCTCCATGATGACCAAGGCCCACGGTCTCCGGGTATCCGCCGCCGTGGTGGCCAACGAAGGGACCGCCCTGGACGTGGTGCGGGAGATCTATGAGGATCTGAAGGCCGCCGGGCGGCAGTACGATGAGAAAAACTTCCTGGAGGACGCCTACAACGAGGAGGGCAACAACGCCTGCCGGGTGGCTGTCTACTACGACGGAGGCCGCACCCGGGTCACGGCGCTGGTGGCCATGGAGAAGTGGGATGGCTACTATCTGTTCAAGGAGCTGACCTGCCTGCCCGAAGAGATGGATGGGGAGTATAAGGCGGTCTTCAAGGAGATGGAAACGGTCTGCGGCATCGAGGTGTCCGTCATGGAAGACCTGGGACGGCAGCAGAAATAACGGGAGGCGGAGACATGAAAACAGAACGGAAAGAGCGGGTGCTCCTGGGGATCCTCGGTGCGTTGCTGGGTTCCATCCTGGGCGGCGTATTCATCGTGTTCGAGGGGCAGTCGAGGAGCTTCTTCTCTGTCATTTCCGGCGTGGTGATGGCAGTTCTCACCCTCCAGGGCTACGCCCAGTTGGCCGGGCGGCAGAGCAAGCGGGGGGCCGTCATCTCCCTGGTCATCATGGCTGGGATGTGCGCGCTGGCAAACCAGGTGAGCTGCACCATCGCACTCATGGAGATGGTGGAACCGCTCCAGGGGATGGACTTTCTGGAGGTGTTCGGGGGCTTCGGGGAGCTGATGGAGGTCCAGAAGATCCGCTCCTGGTATCACTGGCAGTTGGTGTTGCTGTACCTGTTCTGTCTGGGCGGCAGCCTCCCGATCCTGGTACGGACCTTCCGGAAGCCCAAGGCTCAGACAGCGGCCCAGCGCCGGGCGGCATCGGATGCGGTGCCGCTGGGCAGGCAGCCGGAGCCGGAAGAGGAGAAGCCGGAGCTCCAGGGTACCTTTTACACCTTTCAAAAGGCCTGGATGAAGCCCCTGCGGGTCAGTGCCGGTGGTTTTTCTGCGGCGCTGATGGTGCTGCTGGTGGCCCTCCTGACCCTGACGCCCACGCTGGAGGAGCAATTCCAGGCGGATCTGGAAACCGGGATGATCGTGGGCTGCTTCCTCAGCTGCATTCCCCTGCTGTGGATCACCCTGACCATCACCCGGCAGTGCAACCACTTCCAGTTCCTCTATGTCCGGACCGCCGGGAAGCTCTGGCGGGTAAACCTGATAAAGTTCTGCCGGGTGGGGGACTTGGAGATCCTGCCCCCGGCGCGGCAGGCGGTCATCCGAGAGGACATCCTCTGGGAACTGGAAAATATTCTGAACGGTGATTTCTCCGCCTGCCACTCCGGGGCCATCACCGAGCTGCGGAACATCCAGGCAGAAAAAGAGAACCGCTGGAGCTGGATCGTCTCCTACGAAAAAGAGGACGGGATCCGTAAGAAGCTGAAGATCCCCAAGGGCTACCCGGAGTTCGTACCCGTCGTGGGGATGGAGCGGGCTCGGGAGCCCGTACCCAGCCGGTGGCTGCCGGGGCTGGTGGCGCTGGCGCTGGCGGTGATCTTCATGGGCGGAAGTGTTGGTTTTGACCAGTGGCGGACGCTTCGGAAAGGAGATGCCGCTCCTGATTCGATCCCCGACGCAGGGCAAGAGGACCTGGTGGAGCCGGAGATCCCGGAGCTCCCCGTCCGGGTGCCGGAAACCTACACGGAATATGAGCTGTCGGAAATTATCTTCCGGATAGACGCGGATTTCCAGTACAGCCGCCGGCGTTTTGTGGACAGCAAAACAGGGACCTCCTACCGGGTTTACACCCAGTACGGCGTGGATGAGGACGACGCCTGGGACACTCTGACGGATCATGTCCTGAGCGACGACCCTCTCTATGACCGCTTCCAGGCGGCGTATCCGGGCGAGGAGCTGCTTGGGCCGCTGTATGAGACAGCCAGATACAATATCGTATCCGTGCATTTTACGGACGGCACCGTTCGCCACACAGCCGTCGCCCTCTCCGATACCGGGGCTCTTTTCGCCATGGAGGCGGAGCATACCCAGGCGGGCCAGCCCCCGGAGGAGGTGCTGGAGAATTTGATGTATATTCTGAAGAGCGTACGCTTTAAGGGGCCGGAGGTGACGGAGGAGAACTACCAGACCCGTATTCACCTCTCAGAGATCCGGAACTGCAGCTATATGGCGGCCGCTTATATCAAGACAGACCTCTTTGGCCACGATGCTTTTGTGGATGTCTATGTCCCCTACAGCGACGCGCCCATCTATGCCGCCGATGGGCGGGCGATCCGCACAGAGACCCATGGGCTGCGGGTCTACGCCTCCATCCTGCCGGGGGAGAACGCCAAGGAGGTCATTGAGGCCCGGCAGCAGGTGCTGGCCTCCACGGGGCAGATCTATGAGGACGGCGTGGACGACCAGACCTATCGGGAGGATCTGGACGTTGCCTGTATGCTGACGGTCTATGATGAGAATGGCCAGAAGCGGAACGCCGTGCTGTACGCCGAGAGTATGTGGGAGGGCTATTACCTCCTCCGAGAGATCACCGGCATACCGGAGCAGATAGACGAGGAGTACCTGCCGCTTCTGAAGGAGCTGGAGGAGATCTTCGGCCTGACCATGCCGGTGCTGGAGAAGCTGGGAGAGTGATAAGGTATGTGGAACACGTTGAAAGAGATCCGGAAGTTTACGCCGAAGGCCGAAGTGGATCGGATATTAGGGGTATCCCCAGTTCAGATAAAGAATCGGCCCTCCTGGTACTACGGCGGGGGATTTGTGCTCCACTATTCCCCCGTGCGCTTCCGGATCGAGGGGATCCAGCGGGTGGAGTACGGCGAGGCCGGAGAGTATATTGTGGGCGGCTGGCACTTCCCGGATGTTGACACATTGAAAATGGAGCTGGGCCTGACCTGCTTTGACGCAGAGGACGCGGCGCCGCTGGAAGGGGACATTGTGGACGGCATCATCAGCTACCAGTCCACCTTCCAGGAGGTCCGCCAGTGTGCGGCGCGGCACGCTCTGGAGTATCACAGCGAGGGGGAGACACGGAGATTGGCGGATGACCAGATAGTCTTTCAAAAACGCTGGATCGCCTGGAACCAGTATCAGCTCTATTTTCACGGCAAGTCCAGAAAGACAAAGGTGACGGGATTCCATTTCGTCCAGCCGGAATGAGCCGGATTTACAACAGAAGTCAGGATGCGAAGGGCTTGAAAAAGGATAAAAAGGCGGCGGCTGGTATTCTCAGCCTGGTTTTGTGGGCGGCGCTGCTGACCGTGCTGCTGCACCTGATGGATCGCCGCGGCGGCGGGCATCTGATAGAGGGGCTGGGGCATGTACTGTACTGGATCATGCTGTGTATCGCGGTGTTCTTCTTCTGGTGGCTGCTGATGGGCTGGCGGCTCCGCAAATTTATGAAGCGGCTCGACAAGGCGGGTCTGGATTACCTGAGAAACCACGATGTGGATGGATACCTTTTGGAGTTGGATGCCTGTTGTGAGATGGCGGGCGTTCGGAACATGACATTGGGTGGGATCCCAGCCATGGATTATGTGACGATCCTTAAAATAAGAGCCTATCCGTAAATAGGAAAATGTGATAAAATAACCACCAAGGAAGGTG
>CAJUOA010000107.1 GCA_910587785.1 uncultured Oscillospiraceae bacterium
CCGGAGACCGGCTGATAGTCCCGGACCAGATCGCGGACCAGGGCGGCGATGCCGTTCATGAAGTCCTCCGGGGTCAGGGTCCCCCGCTCCACCTCTCCCAGCCGGTGCTCCCATTCGGCGGTGAGCAGGGGGGATTGCAGGGCCTCCGGCAGAACGGTGACAAGAGAATTGCCCGCCTGGGTAGGAATCAGATTGGTGATTTTCTTGGCCTTTTTCCGTTCTACCAGCCCGGAGGCCACCAGCTTTTCCAGAATCGCGGCGCGGGTGGCGGGGGTGCCGATGCCCTTCCGCTCCGCATCCTCCGGCATATCCCCGGCCCCGGCGTTCTCCATGCTGCTTAATATAGTATCTTCCGTGAAATGCTTGGGCGGGGCCGTTTTGCCCTCCTTGACACGGGCGGTTTCCACCGTCAGCGTCATTCCTTCGGTCAGTCCGTCCGGCAGGGCGGCATCCTGGGACGGCTCCCCGTCTGCGTAGGCTTTCCAGCCCGCGTCCAGCATGACCTTCCCCTTGGCGGAGAAGCTGTGACCGGCACACTCCGCCGCAACGGAGGTCTCTGCGTACCGATAGGGCGGACAGACCGCCCGAAGCAGGGCCAGCGACACCAGCCGCAGGACCTCCCGTTCCCCCAGGGGCAGGGCGGAGAGGTCCGTGGCGGCGGCACTCCCGGTGGGGACAACAGCGTGGTGGTCCGTGACCTTCTTGCTGTTGCAGACCTGAGAGGACAGCACATCCCCCGGTGCGTCCAGGCCGCAGACAACAGCAGCGGCGGAGACCAGGGCTGGGACGGTATTCTCCATATCGTCCGTCAGATAGCGGCTGTCCGTCCGGGGGTAGGTACACAGCTTCTTTTCATAGAGGGCCTGGAGGTAGTCCAGGGTCTGTTGGGCGGTGTAGCCCAGAGTGCGGTTGGCCTCCCGCTGGAGGGTGGTGAGGTCATAGAGCGTCGGGGGCTTTTCGGACTTCTCCCGAAGTTCAACTTTCTGAACGGTGATGGTGCCGCCCTTGCAGCTGGCAGCAATGTCGCTGGCCTCTTCCTTAACGTTGATCCGTTCTCCGGCCAAGGCCATGCCGCCGCTGTCCAGCTCCACGGTGTAGAACGGTTCCGGAGTAAAGGCGGCGATCTCCGCCTCCCGCTGAACGATGAGCGCCAGCGTGGGCGAGACCACGCGGCCAATGTTCAGCGTCCGGCCATATGTCGCGCTGATTTTTCACGCTGTTGCTATCAGCAAGCCGGTCAGCTCCTCCAGGTCCAGGCACAGGCCGCTGTCCCAGGGGTCGCCGCACTCCCCGCTGATCTCCCGGTACTCCGTAACATATTTGTCCCTGCCAGCAGCCACCGTCACACGAGCCACCGCCGCAAGGCGCATATCCTCCAGCAGCCACAGCTCATAGCTGCGGTCCGCCAGAATTTCATCGCTCTGGTTGGACTGATCGAACGCCTCATAGAGCCGGGTGGCCCGCTGTGCGAACAGCTCCCCGCTCCGGTAGTTGAAGCTCTTGGGGGCGCGGCCCTCGGTGGTGTAGATGTGGACAGTTTCAGCGTTATGCCGCACCGCTTGCAGCAGGGTAGTGTAGTCGATGCTGTCCAGCATGTCCTCCACGGACGCACTCTCGTAGCCGCCCCTGGTGATGCCGGAGTAATAGAGGTCGTGGATAGCGTTTTTCAAAGAATCAACGGTATACAAAGCAACTTCCTCCTAAAAATTATTTGCCCCGGCGTTTTTTCGGCCTGTCGGGCAGGATGTGTCCCTCAATGATATTGCCGTGTCTGCGGACTTGGATATGGCCCTGCCGCTGGGCCTCCAGGGCGGCGGCATACCCGGCTTCCGTGAGAAAGCGCCGGATGTACTGGCCCGCGCTCCCCATAGGACAGTCCGTGAATACCAGAAATTCGATCATGTGGCGGGTATCATCGTGATACCGCTCCACTGCCAGCAGATCGTGTCCAATGAGCGGGAGACGGACCGGCTTCATTTCCCACCTCCGGCGAAGCCCAGCGAAGCGGGTTCGCCGGGGAGAGGAGGCGCAAGGGAGCGGGCGAAGTTTTCGCCAGAGGCGGAAACGGAGTGGAGCGGACTTTGCGCTGACGAGATGGCAAGGACGGCACAGCCGTACCGGGCGATCAGAAGGGCGTTGGTGATGAGGCTGAACACCAGCGTATCCGTAACCTCTCTGTTGGAGAGGTCGTTGAGCATTACGCCGGACGTGTCGGCGCAGATGTCCCGCGCGGCGGAAAACAGGGTGTAGTTATGGGGAGAAATGTCCTTCAGCATGGCATAGTCAAACTCGATGCCGTGGTGGCAGAAGCAGTTGGCGGTGCGGGTGTAGATGTCCTCGTTGGCAGTGAGCAGATACATGGCGGCAAAGTAGGCGGGCCGGTCCCGGCGGCGGCTGTACCCCATGCGGATTTTCATAGTTTCCATGCGCTGGCGGTGTCCGGCGTTCAGAAAGAGGGAGCCGGTAAAGCGGCGGATGACCGTGTGCAGCTTCGCGTCCAGGTGAGGACTGCGGGGAAAGGTTTCCATGACCGCCTCCTCATAGCCCACCACACCGGCCTCAATGCGTTCCGCCAGCCAGGGACAGCCGTTGGCCTTACAGCCTCGCCTCTTTCCGGCGTACATGGTACACAGCTTGCAGTCCACGTCCTCCGCTGTGTACTGAAATGTGTTGATATACAAGAGCCTCCTCCTTTCTTATCCGATGGCGGTCCACTGTTCCGTGGAGCCGTCCATACTGTGGCTGTGGCTGTTGGATGCCTCGACAATATCCCAGTAGTACCATGCGCTGGCGGGAACATCCTGGAAGGACTTATACCCGCTCAGGACCGTTCCGGCCTGGATACTTCGGCCCAGGATACGGTTGACCATTGCAATAGTTTCCGCTCGGGTAATGGTCTGGTCGGGGCGGAAGGTTCCGTCCGTGTAGCCGTAAATCAGACCGGCCTCCGCCGCCAGATTGATGGCCTCCCGCGCCCAGCTGCCGGAAATGTCGGTAAAGTGATCTCCGCCGGATGCACCAGCCGTACCGCAGAACCGGGCGAGGATCGCCGCCAGTTCTCCACGGGTGATACTGCGGTTCGGTTCAAATGTGCCGCCCTGATAGATGGAGAGCACATCCATATTTGCCAGAGTGGCAACGGCGGCGCTGTACCATGTATTGCCGGGAACATCCTGAAAGGGGCTGACGCTGGCGCTGTAATTGGCTTTCGCCTCCTGGGTCAGCAGGCGGTAGAGGATGGTCGCAGTCTCGGCACGGGTGATGTCAGCGGTGGGCGCGGCCTGTGTGCTGGTCCGTCCGGTGATATAGGCGGTATGGTTGTCCCGGTCCAGCAGATACAGCCGGGAACCGGGGAGATCGCCGCCTTTGAGAATGACCACGCTCTGCGTCTGGGAAACAAAATTGGCGTCATCAGCGGCATAGCGCACCTCATAGATACCAGGAGCCAGTCCCGTGACCGTACTGCTGGAAATCGCTGTCCACTTGCCGTTGGGGGTGAGGCGGTACTCCATCGTTTTGGCAGTGCCGGTCAGGGTGCCGTCATTGCGGCCCCGCCGGGTCTCATCGGTATGACCGGAAGCGGGGGCGCTGCGGCGGGCGGGGACCTTTACCTTGGCCGCTTCGCTGGGCGGCGCGGCCTCGCTGGAAGAATAGCGGACCAGAATTTCTTTTCCGGTCAGGCTGGACACGTCCAGGGGGCCGGTACAGGGCTTCCAGGTTTTGCCGCCGTCTGCGGAGAAGTCCATGCCCACGGCGGTGCTGACAGTCTCAGCTGTGGTGTTCAGTGTGACAGACGGCCTCTCCCCACGGGCGGGGATGGCGAACTCTGCGGCTTCACTGGCAAACCGATTAAGCGTGGCGGCTTCTCGGACAAGGAATTTCTTCCCGATCAGGGAGGACACATCCATGTCGGAAACACATTTTGCCCAAGCCTTGCCGCCGTCAGCGGAATACTCCATATCCCTGGTGGTATCTGCGGTGAGGTTGCGGAGATCAACCGTCACATCCGGGGCCTCCGGGCGTTCCGGCAGTTCGGCGGCGATGATAGGTCCGGGTTCGCCGGCGCCGCCGTCCACCAGACGCATATAGACTGTCATGCCCGGTTCTATGGCAGAGCCGTCCGCCAGAAGCGCGGCCAGCTTCCGGTCCTTCCCCATTTCCACCACAGCGGGGTCAAAATGGATGGTTTCCCGATAGAAGTCGATCTCGTAGGTCAGGCCGGTGTCTGCCAGGGTCCTGCCCTCCACGGTCCGGCTGTCAGAGGACAGATAGTTGTCCGTCTCCTTCATCCGCAGGGAGAAGGTGTAGGCGGTGTTGGAGGCCAGTCCGGTAAATCGGGGGTCATCCTGCCATGTCCCGCCGCCGTCCATGCTGTACTCCGCGCCGGGAATGGCGGTCAGCGCAATGGTGGATGTGGTTCGGTCCGCAATAGCGGGCGTGGCTGTCATGGCCTGAGCTGCTTTGGAGATGGTCATTGCCGCATCAAGCTGGTCTGCGGTCAGCGTCCAGCCGTCTGTGGCTGTCAGCCAGAGCCGCGCCGTGTAGCTCCCAGCGTCAACCGGCGGACTGGGCAGCTCGTAGGGCTTCCCGTTGGGCAGAGTGCCAATATACGTGACGTGGATGTTCTTCACGCCCTTCAGGCCGGTGAGCTGGTCCGTGGGGTAGACGTGTCCGGTGCCGTTATAGACAGCGTTGTAGGCGGGCAGCTCCAGCCCCAACACATCTACTGTTGTGCCGGTGGTAGTGCCAGCTACCGGACACATCCCGGAGGCGAAATGATTTTCGTCCTCTTTCATGCGTACCAGGATTGCATAGCTGGTGTCTGCCTCCAGGTCATAAAAGGTACTGGTGTCCTGCCATGTCCCGCCGCCGTCTATGCAGTACTCCGCGCCGGGAATGGCGGTCACGGTCAGGGAGTGGGCGGAGCGGTCCTCCAGGGTGGCCGCTGGCGTATCCTGGGCCGCTTTCTCAATGGTCAGGACGGCGGTATAAAGACCATCCGCCAGCAGATACCCCTCATCCGGTGTAAGGGCGGCGGTCACGGTGTAGGTTCCGGCATTGGTGGGGGCGGCGTTGGTTTCGGGATACTTCGTGCCGTCTCTCCCCATATAGGTGACAGCGGCGGCGGAGATACCCTCCAGCCCCTCCGCGCCGTGGTACGGCATGGGGTCGCCGGTGTAAGTGACAGTCTCATTCTCCAGAGCGGGGGAGAGCACAATGGGGTCTGCGGGGGTGTCCGGTTCGGCCTCATCGCCGGGGGCGGCGAGGGCCTGGACGGACAGCAGGGTCAGTGCCATACAAAGTGCCAGCAGCAGGCCCACGATATTCTGCCAGCGGGGTGTTTTTGTCGTTTGCATACAGAAAAGCTCCTTTCACAGATAAAAATGGGTACAAAAAAAGCCGGACAACAGCAGTCCGGCGGCTTCCAGATATGAAATTGTTACCGTTCCTGGCTGCGCTGGCGTTTGCGCTGCCAGCCCTCCAGCAGTTTGAGGATGGTGTCCTCCATCTGCCGGGGCGTGTAGGAGCGGGGAAAGTATTTGCGGAGTTTATCGCCGGAGATAGTCAGGTCGCATTTCTCCGGCTTCTTTTCCTCCGACATGATGGAGAGAACGGTATCCTCATTCAGCTCTCCGGCCTGACTTTTCTTCTTCATACGCTGGGCCTGAGACAGAGAAGGGGTGGCCTGTTCGCTTTCAATGGTTTCCACCACGAGGGCCTGTTCCTCCGGTTTCAAATACGACAGCTCTACGGCGGGGGTGACGGCGATCTTCTTGTCATCCACCATCTGTTGGAGTTCGGGGGAAAGCTCGGTGAGGCGAATCAAACGCTGGATTTGAGAGGAACTATCCGGCGCATTTTCAGCCAAAATCTCACGAGAGGTCTTGTTTGGCAACCTCTGCCCAACTTGGGCAGAGGTTAGGTCTGTTCGTTCTCCTGACCGGCGTCTAATCGCTTCCAGTTTCATTTTGTACGCCTGGGCCTTCTCCATGGGCGAAATGTTCTCCCGCTGGAGGTTCGTATCCACCATTATAATCGTAGCCATATCCCGGTCGATGTCCCGGACAATGGCGGGCATGGTGGTCAGCCCCGCCAGCTCACAGGCGTGTTTGCGCCGGTGTCCGGCCACGAGCTCATACCCTCCTTCCTCACGGGGGCGGACAATGGCGGGGGTCAGAATCCCGTATTCCTTCACGCTCTCCACCGCTTCCTTCATAGAATCATCGTCCCGCACCTGGAAGGGGTGATTGGGAAACGGGTACAGCTCCGTCAGCGCGATCTCCACCACCTTCTCCCGGCTCTCGTCCTGGCGGCTCTGCTCGGTGGAAAACAGGTCATCTACCGATGCCAGCTTTACATTTTTCGCGCTGCTTTTCAAGTTTCAGTACCTCCTTTGTCAGATTTTGGTACGCCGCCGCAACCTTGCCGCCGGGGTCATGGGCAAAAATGCTCTTGCCCTCGGCGCTGATCTCCTTTGCCCGGACAGAGTGGGGAATCTCACTGGCAAATACCTTGATTTTACTGCCGTAGTTCTCCCGCAGCAGTGCGCCGATCTCCTTTGCGAAGTTCGTGCGGCTGTCCACCATGGTCAGCAGGATGCCGTCGATCTGGAGCTTCGGGTTAATTTGCCGCCGTACCTTGTTGACCGTAGAGAGGAGCTGTTCCAGGCCCTTGGCCGGGAGGTATTCCGCCTGGACGGGAATCAGTACCCGGTTGACGGCGGCAAGGGCGTTGACCGTCAGCATCCCCAGGGAGGGCTGGCAGTCAATGAGGATGTGGGTGTACTGCCGTTTCACCGTGTCCAGGTACTGCCGCAGGATGGTTTCACGGCTCATGGCATTCACCAGAGAAACCTCCATGCCGGACAGCTCGATGTTGCTGGGCATGAGGTCGATGCCCTCCGGGTGGCGCAGGATGCCCTCGCCGGGGGTGATGGGCTGGTCGGTCAGCACCTTCCCCATCATGTCGGAGAGGGTGACGGGCAGGGTGTCCGGCTGGTGGTGGCCTAAACTGATGGAAAGCGAAGCCTGGGGGTCCGCATCCACGACCAGCACCTTTTTCCCAGCCTGAGCCAGTCCAACGCCGAGGTTGGCACAGGTAGTCGATTTCCCTACGCCGCCCTTCTGGTTCACTACTGCGATAATCTGTGCGTTCATAACTCACTCCTTAAAGCGGTAGGGGAGCTTTCTGCCGCCGGGTTGGCTGTTATACTTCTGCCGCAGGACACGGGCATACCGCAGTGCGGCGCGGTTGGTGCTGAAATCCGTCTTGCCTCGCCGGACCACCTCATCCGGGTCGATGTTGGTCAGCCGCTTGATGGCCGTCCGGTTCACCAGCTCCGTCTCATACGTTTTCAGAAACAGTGCCATGCCGGAGAGGAATCCGGCCCGCAGGGAACTGGGCGCTCCCTTCCACGCCGAATCCATCAGGTAGAGCATCCGGTCAAAGGCCGCGCTCCCCAGCAGCCGGTAGGCGGAAATGACCGCCTGGACCACAGTAACCTCGTAATCGCCGGGAGTGCGCTTCCCCAGCGCCCACTGGAAACCATTAGCCAACAGCAGGCGGTGGATTTCCATGATCTCCGGGTCACTGCCCGCTTCGATGAGGGCGTTGGCGGACTGGGCCGCGCTCAGCTGCTCCCTGGCCTTGTCCAGCTTCCAGCATAGCTCCGCCTCCGCCTTATAGGTCAGACCGTGGTACAGCTTACAGGGGGCGTTGAAGTCCCCGCCGTACATTCGCCGCTGGATGATGACCCGGTGCTGACCGTCCACCAGATAGAAGCTCCCATCCCGGTAGCTCACCACAAGCGGGTCCAGCAGGCCGGAGTCCCAGTCCCGCGTCAGCTCCCGCAGCCGCCCTTCCCGCACGGGCCGCTGGTACGGCTGGCCGGAGATCAGCAGGGCGGTGTCGATGCTGCTCATTTCAAAGGTCACGCCGTTGTTGTTACTCATGCTCATTCCGTCCTTTCACATCATTATAGAATTTATCTGCGGCGGCATGGATGTCGCTGATCTGCCGCTGGAGACTGTCCATATGCTCCGGCAATAATGCCGGGAAAATTTCCGCGTAGAATGGAATCAGGAAAACCTCCATCTCGCGGCGGCTCCGGCTGACATACTCCCCGAATGCTGAAAGGAACATCTCCGGGGTGCAGCGGCACTCTTTTGTCGTATCCTTCAGACGAAGGATGTCCTCCGCAATATGCCCGTGGCCGGTGTCCTCCGTGATTTCCGCCTTGTCCGGCTTTGGAGGCTTTGGCTGGGCAGGAGGGCGGACCGTGGGAGACGGAGGTGCGCCCGCCGACAGGATGGATGACACAGCGGCACGATCTAAGCCGTCCTCCTGACTGGCTCTTTTCAGCTGCTGGGCCTGGGTCAGAGTAGGGACAGCCTGTCCGCTGTCTATGGCCTCCATTACAAGGGCCTGTTCCTCTGGTTTCAAATAGGAGAGCTCCACTGCCGGGGTTAGAGAGATCTCCTTCTCGTCCACCATCTGTTGCAGCTGGGGAGACAGCTCGGTGAGGCGGATATACCGCCGTACTGTATCACCGCTAATACCTAGTTCTTTTGCAACTTCATCGTCAGCACGGAACCTAGCCGCAGCTTGCGGCGAGGTTAGATCGGTTCGCGCTCCCTTCCGTTTGATAGCATCCAACTTCATCCGGTATGCCTGGGCTTTTTCGCTGGGGAGAATGTTCTCCCGTTGGATGTTGCTGTCTACCATCAGGATGATGGCGGCATCATCGTCCATATCCCGGATGATTGCCGGAATTGTTTCCAGCCCCGCCGCTTCGCTGGCGTGTTTGCGCCGGTGGCCTGCCACGATCTCATAGCCGCCCGCCTCGCGGGGCCGGACGATGGCCGGGGTCAATACTCCATATTGACTGACGCTCTCCATCATCCCGTGCATCGCCTCATCATCCCGAACCTTGAAGGGATGGTTCGGGAATGGGTACAGCTCCGACAGCGATAGCTGGACCACAATTTCCTCGCTGGGCATGGATTCTCTCTCCTTTCCTCACTGCGGGCATAAAAAATGGGAGAATGTGGCGCTGGCCTACATTCTCCCTGGAATTACAGTGTGTAGTTGTCGGTTCTTGTCGAAAATGGGCGTTTCTCTGTTTTGCCTGCTGGGAGCCATCCCGCCGCAAACCCGCATGAATACTGGCTTTTTTACCTTTTTCAATTTCTTTCCCGAATGACATCCTATCAACGGCCTCTACACCACCGATGCGGGCGGACAGATCGTGTTGTCCAAGCTGCTCCCCGGCACCTATGTGGTGTCCGAGGTCAAGGCCCCGGACAACTACCAGGCGGACCCCACCCCTCAGACCGTGGTGGTCAACGCCGGGGACACTCAGACGCTCCGATTTTACGATGATCCCCTCTGCACCCTGACCATCCTGAAGCGGGACGCGGTGACCCAGAAGCCCCTGAAGGGCGCGGAGTTCACCGTGAAGGACAGCGAGGGCCGGAACATCGGACGGTACACCACCGGGACAGACGGTACCGTCACCGTCTCCGGGCTGACCCCCAACGGGACCTATGTGGTATCCGAGACCAAGGCCCCCACAGGCTATATCAAGGACGAGACTCCCAAGAATATCGTGGTGCGCTCCGGCGCTGCCAACACCCTGATCTTTGATGACGAACCCGCCACCACCCTGATCATCCGCAAATTCATCGAGGGGACGGAGAACGAGCCGCTGTCCGGTGTGGCCTTCAAGGTCGTGGACGGCAACGGCGGCGCTGTCGGCCCGGACGATGGCATCTACTACACCGACAAGGCTGGAGAGATCGTGCTGGAGGGCCTGGAACCCGGCACCACCGTGAAGGTGCGGGAGATCAAGACCGTGGAGGGCTACGTTTTAGACGGAACCCCGCAGGACATTCTCATCAAGGCAGGAGAGGCGCAGCAGTTGACCTTCTGGAACAAGCGGGCCGGTACCTTGGTCATCCAAAAGAAGGACAGTGTGACCGGCGCGCTCATCCCTGGCGCGCAGTTCCAGCTCACCTACGCCAACGGCGGGTACGTTGATAACGACAACGGCCACCTGTCCTCCAATGGCCTCTACACCACCGATGACAAGGGCGAGATCCGTATCTACGGCATCACCGGGACTG
>CAJUOA010000108.1 GCA_910587785.1 uncultured Oscillospiraceae bacterium
ACCTGGCCCACCATGCGCTCGCCGGTCTTGGAGAAGGCCACCACGGACGGGGTGGTCCGGTTGCCCTCCGCGTTGGCGATGACCACAGCGCTGCCGCCCTCCATGACGGCCACACAGGAGTTGGTGGTTCCCAAATCAATACCGATAACCTTAGACATGATGATTGTCCTCCTACTATAGAAAAATATTTTTTACGAATTTGATGAGGTGCTATGTTTGATGCTCTGTAGGGGCGGATACCATCCGCCCGACCGGCATACGGTGCGGTTTTGTGGCGGGCGGATGGTATCCGCCCCTACAGGATGCAGCGTTGTCAGTTCGCCACCTGCACAGCGGCGAACCGGATGACCTTCTCCCCCAGAAGGAAGCCCTTCTGGAAGACCTGGGAGACCACGCTCTCCCCCAGCTCGTCGCTCTCGATGTGCATGACGGCGTTGTGGCGGACGGGGTCGAAAGCTTCGCCGACGGGGTCGATGATGGTGACGCCCATCTTCTCCAGAACGCCGGTGAGCTGGTGGAAAATCATCTCCATGCCCTTTTTGTGGACGTTCTCCTCGTCCCCGGCCTGGCCCACCGCCCGCTCCAGGTTGTCGTAGACCTCCAGGAACTTGGAGATAGTGTCGGTCTTGGCGTCCTGATAGATGCCCTCCTTCTCCTTGGTGGTGCGCTTGCGGTAGTTGTCGTACTCAGCGGCCAGGCGCAGGTGCTTGTCGTTGAGCGCCGCCATCTCCCCGGCCAGCTTCTCCATTTTTTCCATCTGCTCCCGGGTGACGGTGAAGGTCTCCCCGGCGTCCTCCTGACGGTACTCCTCGGTGACCTCGCCAGGCTGTTCATGGGGCGTCTGGCCGTCCAGGGGGGCGTTTTTGTCTTTCTTGCTCACGATATGTCATCCTCCTTCGGGGGTAACTGATTATTTTTGCCGAACATCTTCGTCAGGCTCTCGGCGAAGTAGCTCAGCCGGGCGGCCACGGCGGCGTAATCCATCCGCGTGGGACCCACCACGCCGATGAGGCCCCGCATGTTCTCGCCGATATCGTAGCTGGCCACCACCACGCTTGCGTCCTTGAGGGCCTCGCTGACGTTCTCCGGGCCGATGAGGATCTTCATCGGCGTTCCCTCGTCCAGCACCGGCAGGCGGTCGGTCTGGTCGGTGAGCAGGCGCATCATCTCATTGGCCCGGCCCAGGTCCTGGAACTCCGGCTGGCGGAGGATCTGGGTCTGTCCGGAGGTGTAGACCTGGCTGCGGGCATTCTCGTCCATGACCTCGCCGGCGAACTCGATCACCTGGGAGAGGGGCATGAACAGCTCCGCCCCCAGCTGGGTGGTCAGACCCATCAGCTTCTGTCCCATCTCTTCGGCGCTGATGCCGGTGAAGTGGGTGTTGAGCAGATTGGCCAGGGCGGGCAGCTCGCCGGGCGTGACGGGGATATCGCTTCGCAAAAGGCGGCTCTTCACCCGGCTGTCGTCGGTCATGATGACGGCGATAAAGCTCCCCGCGTCCACCGGCAGGAGGTCACAGCGCCGGACCGTGACGCTGCGCTTGGCGCCCGCCACGGAGTAGGCGGGGTATCCGGCGATAGCCGCCGCCGCCTGACCGGCCTGGGTGATGACGGCCTCCATGGCCTGCATCCTGCCGCTCAGGGCCGCGTCGATCTCCCCCGCCTCCTGGGCCGTGATGGAGCGCCGCTCCATCAGCTCGTTGACATACAGCCGGTATCCCCTCGGCGAGGGCACCCGCCCGGCGGAGGTGTGGGGCTGCTCCAGATAGCCCATCTCCACCAGGTCCGCAAGCTCGTTCCGAATGGTCGCCGGGCTCACCGAACCGCCCATCGCCTGGGCGATGAACTTCGAGCTCACCGGCTCGGCGGTCTCGATGTACCGCTCCGTGACCACCTTCAGTATTTGCTTTTTTCGGTCTGTCAATTCCATTCCGGCGCTCCTTTAGCACTCTGTTCCTTGGAGTGCTAAAGGCAGTGTATCACCATTGCCCCGCCCTGTCAATACGATTTTTGGTTTCTCATTTGAACAATTTGTAAATTCCCCCGTTGTTGAAGGCGGATTCATCTGCCCTGATAGCCCTGGGGCTCCTCGCCCCAGACCCCGGTGACTTTTTCCGCGTGGAAAAAGTCACCAAAAAGACGCTCAAGAAACGTAGTTTCTTGAGAATCTTCCCTGATTACGGGGGTTATTTGGTTACGCTACGACCTGTTTGTCTGGTTTTTCCCAATGCCTTCCCTGGGCCGATGGTAGTCGAATCGCTGGAACCACTCCCTGGCCCTTCGGCCTTCTTCGTTGGGTTCGCCTCCGAGCGGCGCGATTCTTTTCGAGACTACTGGGCCACCGGCATGGTGCGGGCGGCACTGCCTTGCTGTACGGAATACTCGCCCCTCTCTATATCAATGCAAACTTGTAAAAACGATCCTTGTTTGTTTTTTCCCAAAATCCCATGCCTTGCACGCAAACGCGGCTTTTGCTATAATTGCCCCAACAAACGGAGCAAGGAGGCCAATCTATGGAAAACAACACGCTGGGCGACAACATCGCCCGTTTCCGCAAGGCCGCGGGCCTTACCCAGGAGGAGCTGGGCACTACCGTGGGGGTCAGCGCCCAGGCGGTGAGCCGCTGGGAGTGCGGCGGCGCGCCGGACATCTCCCTCCTCCCCGCCGTCGCCGACGCCCTCGGCGTCTCCATCGATTCCCTCTTCGGCCGCGAGCCCGGCGCTCAGATTGACGTGGAGCGCGTAGTGGCACGCTGGCTGAACACCTTCCCCGAGGAGGAGCGCCCGGACCGCTTCTGCCGCCTGCTCTTTTCCTCCATCAATTCCCTCATGCCCGAGAACTTGAATCTGCCGAAAATGAACTACCTGGAAACTGCCAATGGTGACGGCCTCGGCGATTCCGACGGCTTGATGTACACCCAGTTCTGGTTCAAAGGCGGCATCCTGCTGGACGTCCACGCGGAGGACCTGTCCTTCGCCACCCTCTTCCCCCGCCCCAGAGACGGCTACGCCAAATGGCTGGTGCCCAAGGAGGACTACCGCCGCCTCTTCGCCCTCCTCTCCCGCCCCAACTGCCTGGAATTCCTCTGGTGGCTCCACTGCCGGAAACGGGACTTTTTCTCCCTCCAGGTAGCGGCAGCGGCCCTGCGTCTCCCCTGCGAGGACCTGGAAGCTCTGGCGAAAGAGCTCATCAGCTTCGACATCCTGATCGCCATCGACGTGGAAATGGAGAGCGGACCGCTCCAGATCTATCAACTGAGGATGCCCATCTATTTTATCCCCTTTCTATACATCACCAGAAGCTTCATGCAGGGACGGTATAACTACCTGTCTTTTGGCGGCGATCCGCCGATCCTGGGGCCGGACGAAACCTGGCCTGAAAAAAAGGAGGAAACTTGACATGACCTGGTATCTCAAAAAGAACTGGAAAAAGGTCTCCCTCGCCTGCGCGGCCATCCTCATCTCCGAGGCCGTCCTGGTCCTGGCCCAGCTGGTGATGATGCAGTCCTTTGACGCGGCGGTCCATCTGGATGCCCGCCGCTTCCTGGTCTGGACCGCCGGGCTGGGCGGCGTGTACCTGGCGTGCAACGTCCTCGACGCCCTCCGGTGCGTCCTGCAAGCCCGTGCCCGGCGGGCCATGAACAACGACCTGCGCCATGACCTCTGCCTCACCCTCCTCTCCAAGACCCACGCCGACTACCACAGCCGGGACACCGGGGAATACCTCTCCTGGCTGACCAACAACGTCAAGCAGATCGAGAATCTGGCCTGGACCCCCTTCTTCAACTGCGTCTCCCAGGCCGCGTCGGTGGTCTGGAGCGTCCTGGCCCTCCTCAGCCTCAGCTGGGAGCTCCTGGCGGTGGGCCTCTTCTCCAGCGCCGTGATGATGGTCATCCCGAAGCTGTTCCAGAAGCGGATGGAGCGCCTGGGCGAGACCTGCGCCGCCGCCGAGGCCCAGGGCGTCAGCGAACTGAAGGACCTCCTCTCCGGCTTTGACGTCCTCCGCTTCTTCGGCCAGCAGGCCCGCTTCCTCCGCCGCGGGGACACCGTCAGCGACAGCATGGAGGCCCCCTCCTGCCGCCGCGCGGAGGCCCAGGCCGGAGCCGGGTGCGTCACCGACAGTCTGACTCTCGCCCTCCAGCTCCTCCAAATGACGGTCACGGCCTTTCTGGTCTTCCAGGGCAAGATCATCATCGGCGCCATGGCCTCCGCCACCAACCTGACCGGCTCCATCGCCAACGGCCTCAGCGGCATTGCCCGGGTCCGCCTCTCCTTCGCCGGCGCGCGGCCCTACTTCGCCAATGTCACCGTCCACGCAGGGGCGCAGTCCGCACGGGAGGCGGACGGCCTGTCCCCAGTCCGGGATGCCATCACAGTGGAGGGCCTTACCTTCCGCTACGGAGAGAAGGACGTCCTGCAAAACGCGGCCTTCCGTTTCGAGAGGGGCGGCAAATACGCCCTCACCGGCCCCTCCGGCTGCGGGAAGAGCACCCTGTTGAAGCTCCTTCTCGGCTGGCTTCCGGACTACGAGGGGACCATCTCCTTCGACGGGCAGGACGCCAAATCTTACACCCCGGAACAGTTACAGACCCAAATGAGCTACATTGAGCAGGACGTCTTCCTCTTCAACACGACCATCCGGGAGAACATCACCTTAGGCGAAGAATTTACGGAGGAGCAGCTGCAAAAAGCCCTCCGGGACAGCGCCCTCACTGGGGACCTTGCCCACATGCCCCTTGGCCTCGACACCCCGGTAGGCGAGGAGGGAAGCGCTCTCTCCGGCGGTCAGAAACAGCGCGTGGCCATCGCAAGAGCTTTGATTCACGACCGCTCCATCCTCCTGGTGGACGAGGGCACCAGCGCCCTAGACCAAAAGAACGCGGATATCGTGGAAAAGAGCCTCCTGGACAACCCAGATCTCACCCTCATCCTCGTCAGCCACCACTTGGGCGAGGAACGGCAAAAGCAGTTCACCCAAGTCTACGACCTCGCCGCGTGACCCGCCCCCCGCAAACAGTGTAAAGCGGATGCCCGCCCGGCATCCGCTTTGCGCATTCAATCACCAGTTGGATTTTTGCAAAATTGCCTCCATTGAATTCAACCGCTGGTTTTGCTACAATACAACCATCAAGCGAAACGAGGTGATCGGATGTCCGGTTTGTTGAATGAGCGCATCACCGCGCTCCGCAAAGAGCGGGGCTTCACCCAGGAACAGCTGGGACAGATGGTAGGGGTCTCCGCCCAGGCGGTGAGCAAGTGGGAGAAAGGCGGCTTCCCGGATGTGGAGCTCCTCCCCGCCGTCGCCGGCGCCCTGGGCGTGACCATCGACGCCCTCTTCGGCCGGGACGCGGGGGAGCGAATCGACGCCGCAGAGGTGGTCCGCCGCTGGCTGCGCACCATGCCCCAGTCTCAGAGGATGGACCAGCTGAGCGAACTGGTCTGGGCCGCCGCTTCCCTGACGGTCGCTACCCATTCTGATGATAACAGACTGCTCAGCGGCAAGCGTGACAAGACCTGTCAGGAGGTGTTCACACTGGAAAGCGGAGAACCCCTGCGCGTTCTGCGCCGGATCCGGGTCATCGGCGAGGAGGGCTTGATCCTGGGCTTTCGGGCGGAGGATATGTCCTGGGTGAGCATCTTCCCGGAGCCGGAGACGGGCTGGGAGCCCTTCCTGGAGAGCAGCGACAATTACCGGCGCCTCTTCCAGCTCCTGGCGAGGCCCCACTGCCTGGAGCTGCTGGAATACCTCGACAGCAAGCCGCCCTTCACTGGCCGCCGCTACACGCCGGATGCCATCGCCGGGGCGCTGGGACTGGAGCTGGCGGAGACAGAGGCTCTGCTGGAGGCTCTGACCGATATGCGGCTGCTGCGGCGGACGGAGCTGGAGACCAAGGACGGGCTCATCCACTGCTACATGCTCTTCGACGAGGAGTCGCTGGTCCCATTCCTCTGCCTCTCCCGCTGGCTCATAGCGGGGGACGGGGGCTATATCAACGTCACACCCCGCAAGCGTCCCGTTTTACGGGGAGAAATGTGGAAAGAAAAGGAGAATTGACATGTCGTACTATCTGAAAAAGTTCTGGAGAGCCAACCTGCTGGCCATCGTGCTTCAAGTCCTGCTCAGCTTTACATACGCAGGCTTCAGCCTGATCCAAATCCAGATGAGCCAGGCGATTATCGACCTGGACCTCCGCCTCTTTGCCCTCTGGATGACGGCTAATATCCTCGGCTGGTGCGGCTACTTCCTCCTGGACGGCCTGCTGACCCTCTTCCAGGGCCGGGCAGTGCGGAAGATGAACAACGCGGTCCGGCGGGATATGGCGGCGACCCTTCTGCAAAAGAGCTATGGGGAGTACCACGCCCAGGACAAAGGGGAATACCTCTCCTGGTTCACCACCGGCGTGGACCAGATCGAGCAGAACGGCTGGCAGGCGTTTTTCTCCTTCACCGCCTGCATTTGCAATACGCTGGCCAGTATGGTGATGCTCTCCTCCCTCCACTGGTCCTTCCTCCCGGCGGCGCTGGCCTCCTCGCTGGTGATCATTGCCGCGCCCAAGCTGTTCGAGAAGCGCTTACAGCGCCTGGGCGAGGTCTGCGCCCAGGGACAGGAGGCGGCGGTCAGCGGTCTGAAGGACCTGCTGGGCGGATATGACGTCCTGCGCTTTTTCGGCGGGAGCCGCCGGTTCAGCCGGGGCGTGGAAAGCGCCTCCGACCAGATTGAGAAGCCCGCGTATCAGAAGACATATAAACAGGGCTTTATCTACGACGGCATCGGTGTGGCGAATATCCTCTCCCAGCTGATTGTGGCGCTCTATGTCGCCCTGATGGTCTTTTGGGGCAAGGTGCCGATGTCCGTATTCTTCGGTTCCGGACAGCTCTCCGGCAATATTTCCAATGGCCTGAACAATATGGCCCGCCACCGCCTGTGCTTCTCCACCAGCAGGCCCTATTTCTCCCGCATCACGGCCCGTGACACCGGCAGTGCGCCCGCCTCCCCCGACAGCCTGAAGCCTGTGGAGCGGGAAATCGCGGTGGAGAACCTCACCTTCCGCTACGGGGAGAAACAGGTCCTGAACGCCCTCTCCGCCACCTTCGAGAAGGGCGGCAAATACGCCCTCACCGGCCCCTCCGGCTGCGGGAAGAGCACGCTGCTGAAGCTGATCCTGGGCTGGCTTCCGGACTACGGCGGCTCCATCCGCTTCGACGGCAGGGACGCAAAAGCCTACACTCCCGAACAGCTCCAGCATCAAATGAGCTACATTGCACAGGATGTGTTTCTCTTCAATACGACCATCCGGGACAACATCACCCTGGGTGAAGAATTCACCGAAGAGCAAATGCAGAAAGCCCTCCAGGACAGCGCCCTCGCCGGAGATTTGGCGCATATGCCCCTTGGCCTCGACACCCCGGTGGGCGAGGAAGGCAGCGCCCTCTCCGGCGGCCAGAAACAGCGCGTGGCCATCGCAAGAGCTTTGATTCACGACCGCTCCATCCTCCTGGTGGACGAGGGCACCAGCGCCCTAGACCAGAAAAATGCCGACATCGTAGAAAAGAGCCTTCTCAGCAACCCCGACCTGACCCTCATCCTCGTCAGCCACCACCTCACCGAGGAGCGGCAAAAGCAGTTTGACCGGGTATACCGGCTATAGGAGGAAGTCCCCAGCCGTTTGGCTGGGGACTTGACGTTTCCTGTAAACAAAAAATTACACGGAACGTCATTCCCGTTCCGCAAGTTATGTGGTATTCTCTTTTTAACAAATAAAAGAAAGGATGATCCCTATGAAAAAGTTTACCGCCCTGCTCCTGGCTCTGCTGCTGAGTCTGTCCCTGGCCGCGCCCGCAGCCCTCTGCGCCGGGGAGAACGAGCCCCTGCCCCCTGTCCGTGAGGAGCCGGAGGAGCCCGGCGGCCCCATCCGGCCCTTGAATGATGATGAGTTTCCTGACCGCATGCCTGGTCAGCGCTAATTTTCAAACTCGATATCAAAGTGTTCCTTTGTTTCTCTCTCCAGAATATCGCAATTGTGTTTTTCTCCAATTGCTTTATAAACATAGTAGGCATTATAATAGAGCTTCTTGCTCTTCTCCAGGTCTCCCAAGTAGTAATAGCACTCCGCCATAGTATGGATCAAACTGGGCAAGAAACGATACTCCACGCGTTTGACACAGGCTTCCCAGCCGCGCTCCGCGATTTCAATTGCTTTCTCATATCGCTTGCAGTGCCCCAGCGTTATGGCGTAGTTATTGGTGATAAGGGGGATGTACCCGGCGGACAGCGTGATCTGCTGATAATGCTTATCCACGTATTTAAGCAGCTGGTTATAAATATCGGCAGCTTTATCGTGGTCTCCGCTTCTGGAGTAAGCAGAGGCGATCCGGTCGATAACCCGCGTCTCGTCAATGCTGTACAGGCGGCTGTTGATCTCCTCTGGGTCAAACTTGGGCACTGTCATGCGGATGGCTTCCATCAGCATGGGGAGCTGCTCTTCCGGGGGGTAGTTTCCCTCCGGGGTACCGAAAATGACCCGCATACACAAAATATACTGCTGGGTGATTTTGTCCTCTCTCTCTGTGATCTTCTCCAGCTTCTTCAGCTTCGCCAGGCCCTCTTCCCGGGCCTGGCGTTTCTTTTCGCCTTCCTGGCTGGAGTACCAAACGCTGGCGGCGGAGATTTCCTTTTGCAGCACGGCAATCTCCATCTCATTGGGGGTCAAAAGCGCATAAAACCGGTCATCCGGCAGGCCGAGGCGCTGGAGCAGCGCGATCACGCGGTTGCGGGAAGGAGTCTGGGTGCCATTCTCCAGTCGGGAGAGGGTGGGCGCCTCGCAGATGCCCTCGCACAGTTTCTCCTGGGTCAGCTTCTGATCCAGACGTCCCTGGCGGATGTATTCTCCGATTGGGAAAACGTTCATAATGTTTGATCCTTTCCTAATTTTTGCAGAAATTAGTAATTGAAATAAAGCATATCATAAATATTTTTAGATTGCAACCCCCACCCGTCGTTTTGTGAAAATTTTTCCTTACACGGGGCGTCATTCACTTCTTGGGTAGAGAATGGTATGATACAGGCACAGTGAGGGACGCGAAACAGGCACGGCCCAGCGGCCCGGAGCTGAATACGAAGAAAGGCGTACATATCATGGAAGTTATCAGCAAAAAGAAGGATATTAAGCTGTTGCAGGTCCGCTACCAGATGCCGGCCTACAACAAGAATCCGTACCACCCGTGCGGTTGCTAATTCCCGCAACAAGGGCCTCAGGAAAACTTGGGGCCCTTATCTACACACTTTGATATATCACAAGGAGATTCTTATGTATATCGTTCCTGGTTATACTAAGTATTCGGAAGAATCCGGCTCCATTTATGTTGTTTCCAAACTGTTGCAAAATAAAGTTGCACTTACGGACCCGGCTATTCAGGATGAATTCCGTACTATTGTTTCTAATGGTGGCTGTCAAGAGCTCTCGACCCCTCTTACCAGGTTTCTCCACGAACAGGAACTTCTGGTAAGCGAGGTCGAGGCTGATTGTGCGTTATCAAAGGTCAAAGAATTACTCGGAAATAGTCTCATGTTGACTATTATGCCCACGGAGGGCTGTAACTTTGCATGTCCTTACTGCTATGAGACACATTCATCAGCTAATATGTCAAGAGAAATACTGACTCAAATTCATACATATATTGCAAATCAAGCTCCGCATTGTAGGTTTATCAGCCTTAGCTGGTTTGGAGGCGAGCCTACACTGTGTAAAGAAACAATTCTGGAGACATCTGCTCTTGTCCAGTCTCTCCAGCACAGATATGGCTTTGACTACAAGGGCCAGATGACTACAAATGGATATCTTCTAGACCTAGATTCCTTTTTGGAGTATTTTCGAGCTGGCATTATAGACTATCAAGTCACCCTGGATGGTTGGGATCACGATAAGATGCGCCCCCATATTTCCGGGAGCGGAACACTTCAGACCATCCTAAAAAATCTGATTGCACTAGTCGACTTACCTAA